>JAILBP010000091.1:0-3947 GCA_024680835.1 Lachnospiraceae bacterium
GTCCATTCGGGCTGCAAACTCTTTCTGGCTCATGCCTCTGTCCATCAACTGCTCTTTAATCGTGGCGCCGGGTGGTGTTGCAATATAACTGCGACTTCTCACCATAGTGCTACCTCCTTGACTTGAAATCTTAATGATAATCGACTATTTCCAAAATATTAGCTATTTGGATTTTACCACCATTTTTCTCGAATACCAGTCTGTACGGATGGACTAAATCCATCGCGTATTGTCCTTTCCGGTTCTGCGTGAGAGGATGACATCGTCCAATATGGAATTGGATCATCATCTCAACAGTATCTGCAGCACCAATTTCATCTATACGCTGATGAATTTTATCAGCCATTTCGCGACCGTAGGTTTTTTCTGCAGATTTGGCATTGGTACAAATCTTTTTGATTTTGTTGTTCTTGTACGTGATATCCAAACTATTACCTCTGTTACAAATTAACCTCTAAGGTAAATTCAGAATAGCACAGATATTCGATTCCGTCAAGAAACAATTTACCTCAGAGGTAAATCATGAAAAGGAAGAGACTGATGTCGAAACCAAAAGAAAGCAAAAAGCGATCAAATAGATAGTCGACTATGGATTTGATCGCATTTTTTTTGTTTTCATCAAAAAATTTTTCTTGACAATATATATTGTGCGAAATATAATATTGCAAAAGATAAGGCACAAAAGGTTAGTTACAAACATAGACAGCAATATCTGTTTCAGGATGATGCGCAGTTGAAAACAAACATTATGTGAGGTGAAAAAATGAACGATCTTATCAGGATTATCAAGAGCAGAAAAAGCATACGTACATTTGACGGAAACATATTAAACGATGAGCACTTGAAGGCTTTGGAAGATTATATGAAGGATATTCCGAACCCTGTTGACATTCCGGTGGAATTTGTTATGCTGGATGCGAAAGAGCATGGTCTTTCCAGTCCTGTTCTGTCGGGAGAGAGATTATATGTGACTGGCAAGGTTGAGAAAAAACCTTATGCCGATGTAGCTTTTGGATATTCCTTTGAAAAGCTGGTTTTATATGCATGGTCTCTCGGGATAGGAACGGTCTGGATAGGTGGGACCATGAAGAGGGAGCTTTTTGAAAAGGCTGTGGGACTTAAGAGCGGCGAGATGATGCCATGCATCAGTCCGCTTGGGTATCCGGCTGAGAAGAAATCTCTTAAAGAGACTATGATGCGAAAAGGTGTAGGAGCTGATTCACGTATTTCGCAGGCTAAGCTGTTCTTTGAAGAAGAGTGGGGACAGGCTCTTAATCCCGATGATGTCATGTCGGAAGTTCTTGACATGGTGAGATGGACGCCGTCGGCGATAAATAAGCAGCCGTGGAGAATCGTGCACAGGGATGGTGCTTATCACTTTTATGAGAAGAAGGATCGTGGTTATAGCAGTGATGCGACCGGTGATATGCAAAAGATCGATGTGGGAATAGCGTTGTGCCATTTCATTATGGGACTGGAGTATAAAGGCAGGAAGGCTGAAGTCAAGATACAGGATCCGGGAATAAAGATTCCCGCAGATGCGGAGTATATTGTAAGTGTTATGGATGTAAAAACAGAGTAAATACAATACTGTGTTAAGGAGATAAAGAGATGAAATATGCTGTAAGATACTATACAAAAACAGGAAACACAAAAAGGCTGGCTGAAGCTGTGTCAAAAGAACTCGGGGTGGAGGCACTCCCTATTAGTACTCCGATCGAAGAAAAAGTGGATGTTCTTTTTCTTGGGAATTCGTACTATGCGTTCAGTATCGACCCTGAGGTGAGAAGCTTTGTGGCTTCATTGGATAAGGAGAAGGTAGGGAAGATTGTCAACTTCGGTTCGGCAGCGATGCTGAATTCAACCTATAAAAAGGTAAAGGCGGAAGCTGATAAGGTGGGTATCCCCATGCTTGATAAAGAATTTCACTGTAAGGGTGAATTCAAGGGAATACACAAGGGCAGACCGAACGAAGATGACATTAAGGCGGCTATGGAGTTCACCCGAAAGATAAGAGATGGTGCTGTTTTTATTTAGTGTTGTTGAAGTGAGGAAGGCATAGAAGATATGACCGAATTGTTTTTGTATGCTGTGATGATCCTGTTTGGTTTTGTGTTGATCGTAGGAATACCGTTTAACATTATCAAGTCGAAGGGTACCAATAAAAAAATAGTTATCATTGGAGATATTGTTCTGTTTGTTTTTGGGGTAGCTGTTCTGATAATCTCGTTGCTGTACAGGAGCACTATTTCAAAAAATACCGGGGACAGCAAACTTGTTCAATATAGTTTTTGGGGCAGCATGACATATACCGGAGCAGAGAACGGATATTATACTTTAAATATTTCCGCTCTTATGGGAGGGTGGCAAATAGCCGTTCCGATGGACGATATCGAGCTGACAGCATCGGTAAAAGAAGGAACCCGGGTTATCGTTGCATATAAGGATATCAATAAAGACAGCAGCAGATGGTTTGGTGACGAAAAAGAGAAGATCGGTTCAAATGAATACATAGTTGCGGATAATGTTACAGGTATATTTCGTGACTATTCAAGCGAAGTTACGAATGCGCTGCTCATAGATATTATTATATTGTTTTTATTCAATTTTTCCGAGTTTATGATAGTTCTGGAACAGCGGAAGAAAGCAAAAGATGTATAGATAACAAAAGTGTCAATGAGAATCAATCTCATTGACACTTTTTTATTTAACAGCGAGCCGGTATGGTATACCGGACTTGATGTTTATAATCCGGGGAATCCGGGGATGTTTCCGCCGGGAGTCCACTGCGAGTTGCCGGAGCTTCCTGAAGCAGTGGAGGCGGTAGCACTGGTTTTTTTGGTTCCGCCTGAATATGTGCTGTACCTTCTGTCGTAGGTAACACCCGTCATCTTCGCATTGGCCAGTGTTCCGCCGGTGTACAGATCATAGGAACTGCCGTTAGTGAGCTTCGGTGAAGCAAACATTATGAATGAAGCTGCTTTCGGTAATGATGCCGCTTCGAGGACATTTCCGCTTGTGTCCAGGATTCCGATGGAAGTGTTTGCGCTCAATGACAGTGAGGAAGTACTGCCTGACGAGCTTGAACCGCCAAAACCACCGAATCCGCCGAAGCCTCCTGACCTTCCTGACGAGCCGAATATCACAAATGGCTGTGTTGTGGATTTTGCAGAGGAGGTTTCGCCCATCTCATCGCATCCAACAAGTAAAAGAGTTGCACCGTCGCCTATCACAAATTCGCCATCCATATCGATGGGAGACTCTGAGCCTGAGCTCATGCCGTAGACCACTGTGGTACCGCCATATGCGTAGAACGAACCGTTGCAGTCGATACCGTCGCCCATTGAGCTGTAGGTCTTTGAGTAGGTTGTGCCGTCGGAGCTCTTAAGGCTGACGCTGTGAGTCGAGTCGTCGCCGATCATGACATTCAGGTATCCGCTGTAAACCGTTACCGAGTTTCCTGATTTCGATGTGGTTACCTTTACATATTTTTCTTCTTCTTCGTCCTCATAGGTATATACGGATGTCTTTCCGGATGCGTTGATGCCGTCGTCATTGGTATATACGGAAACCACGGGACCCGTCGTAGAATTCTGTGTTCCTATGGTGACTGCAGGGGATTCCATGCCTTCGTATGAGGTTTTTACGGCAACATCTGCAGTGCCTGTTATGGTGATATCTTTTTCAGCGCTGATGCCGTCATCGGATGCGTAGATCGTGATGCTGCCTCCTGAGATGTTGATCGTGTTATTACTCTGTATGCCGTCCTCCGGTGCACCGATGATGGTCTGGCTGTCGTTGCCGGAATTAAACTTGATACCTGTTGCCGTGGTGTTGATCTTAACGGTTCCGCCGGTTATGACAAGAGAGCCGGAAGCGGCATACAGAGTAATAACACGATCAACATCTCAGGAGGCAGCATCACGATCTACGCATCCGATGACGGC
>JAILBP010000115.1:0-3463 GCA_024680835.1 Lachnospiraceae bacterium
AGAAGTGTCCGATAAACGCCCCGGGATCCCTGAGGTAGTGGATATGATGTTACGGCATGCCCGCGCTGAGATCGAGGACAAAGGAGAGTACACCGGCATCCGGGAGATGCGCAAGCACGCCTCATGGTACCTTGCAGGCTACCCCGATTCGTCTGCGATGCGCCGGCACATCAATGAGATCAGCTCGCTGGATGAGCTGGAGAGATTGCTGCAGGAGTATTCGGATACAGAGGGATGTTAGCAATATAGATTTTTTAGTTGAACCGGAGAGACTGCTGCAGGAGTATTAAGATACAGAGACGGATTCGCAACCCTTTGTGCTGGATGCCGTATGACATTATTTGTCATGAATCATTTTTTGAATTTCAAATCATGAGATCACTATGAAAAAATATTACACATATATTCTGGAATGCTCTGACGGCAGCTTCTACACCGGGTACACGGATGACCTTGAAGCCCGCGTCGATTGCCATAACAGCGGCAAGGGGGCCAAATATACCAGAGGGCGGTGCCCTGTAAAGCTGGTGTATTACGAATGTTTTGACACTAAAAGCGAGGCTATGAGCAGGGAGTGCATGATAAAGAAGCTGACCCGCCGCCGGAAGGAAGAGCTGGTCGCATTAAAGAAATAGTTTGACAGTGCAGGGCACAGCCTGTATAATGTCTAATGCTGTTTAAAAGCAAATCCAACTATCATGGGAGGTTATGTTTCATGGAAAAGAAGAATATACTGACCGAGGAAGGCTTAAAGAAACTCGAGGACGAGCTCGAGGACCTCAAGGTTAACAAGCGTAAGGAGATCTCAGAGAAGATCAAGGAAGCCAGAGAGCAGGGCGATCTCTCCGAGAACGCAGAGTATGACGCAGCTAAAGACGAGCAGCGTGATATCGAGGCTCGTATCGAGCACCTCGAAAAACTGTTGAAAAATGCAGAAGTAGTATCCAATGATGAGGTCGAGAAGGGCAAGGTTTCCATCGGTTCCACCATCAGGATATTAGACATGGAGTTTGACGAGGAGCTGGAATACAAGATCGTGGGGTCTACCGAGGCCAACAGCCTTAATGGCAAGATCTCCAACGAATCTCCTGTAGGCCGTGCCATGATAGGAGCCAAAGAAGGCGACATAGTAACAGTAGAGACCGAGTCAGGCGAGCTGCAGTACAAGTTACTGAAGATAATGTAAATGCTTCCACCCGGGGGAGCTGTCAGCGTAGCTGACTGAGGGGGTCAAGAACACTGAATAAACTGATATCCCCCACCCGCCACACAGAAAGGAAAACACTATGCCACAGGAAACAACCCAGGATCTCAATCAGCTCCTGAAGGTCCGCCGCGAGAAGCTCGCAAATCTTCAGGCAGAAGGCAACGATCCTTTTCTTATAACCAAATATGACGTAACATACCACACCGACCGCGCCCACGCTGAATACGTGGCTCTGGAAAAGGAGCTTCTGGGCGACTGGCCGGAGGTTAATACCGAGGGAATGGAAGAAGCGGATGCCCGCGCAGCAAAAAAAGCAGATTATGAGAAGCGCCGTGAGATAATGGATGCACATCCCATAAATGTCAGTATCGCAGGGCGTATGCTGTTCAAGCGTGTAATGGGCAAGGCCAGCTTCTGCAATATTCAGGATCTGAAAGGCAGAACACAGGTCTATGTTTCAAAGGATTCTCTGGGAGAGGATTCTTACGCCGCTTTCAAGAAGACGGATATCGGTGATATTTTTGGTGTAAAAGGCTTTGTTTTCCGGACCATGACAGGAGAGATCTCTATTCATGCTTCAGAGGTAACATTGCTGTCAAAGAGTCTGCAGGTATTGCCGGAGAAGTTCCACGGTCTTACGGATACGGATGCCAGATACAGACAGCGTTACGTGGATCTCATCATGAATGAAGACAGCAGGGAAACATTCGTAAAGCGTTCCACCATGATCAGGGAGATCCGCAATTTCCTGGCAGAGCGTGAATTCATGGAGGTTGAGACCCCGATGCTGGTTCACAATGCCGGCGGAGCCGCTGCAAGACCTTTTGAAACGCATTATAATTCACTGGATGAGGATGTTAAGCTTCGTATTTCGCTGGAACTTTATTTAAAGAGACTTATCGTAGGCGGTCTTGAGAGAGTATTTGAGATCGGACGTGTGTTCAGAAACGAAGGTGTAGACACAAGACATAATCCCGAGTTTACACTCATGGAGCTCTATCAGGCATACACGGATTATGAGGGCATGATGGAACTTACCGAGAGCATGTTCCGCTATCTTGCAGAGAAAGTCTGCGGTACCACCAAGATCACATATCAGGGTATAGAGATAGACCTTGGAAAGCCGTTTGAGCGCATGACCATGACTGAGGCAGTCAAAAAATATTCCGGCGTGGATTTTGATGCCATCGCCAGCGATGAAGAGGCAAAGGCAATCGCAAAAGAGCATCACATCGAGTTCGAGGAATTCCACAAAAAGGGCAATATACTGAATCTCTTCTTTGAGGAGTTCTGTGAAAAAGAGCTGATCCAGCCTACTTTCATCACAGATCATCCCATCGAGATATCGCCCCTCACCAAAAAGAAACCATCAGACCCCACTAAAGTGGAGCGTTTTGAGCTTTTCATAAATACTTGGGAAATGTGTAACGCATACTCCGAGCTCAACGATCCCATCGACCAGCGCGAGCGCTTCGCTGCTCAGGATGCCAACGCCGAAGCAGGCGATGAAGAAGCCGAGCACACAGATGAAGATTTCCTCTGCGCACTCGAGCACGGCATGCCCCCCACAGGCGGCATAGGTTATGGTCTGGACCGCCTCTGCATGCTGTTGACCGACAGTCCGGCGATAAGGGATGTGTTGTTGTTCCCGACACTTAAGAGCATTCAGTAAGAAAGTCCAGTATTTACGGGCTTTGCAAGGTATCAAAATGTATGCCATATGCCAATCGTATGCCAATCGATGCAAAAATGAGCAAAAATTGATGCTTTGGGAAGAGGCAATATGATGATTAATGATACCCTACTGTGAACATGAAAAGTTTGCAGTAGGGTTCTTTTTATATTGACTTTATTCCGAATGCGAATAGGTCTGCCGTGTCGTCCCTAATGCTTCTGCTACATAGTCTTGAGTATAATTGTTAACTTTGCGTAGCTCTTTAAGCCTCTGAGGTAATAATGAATTTGCCATAAAATCACCCCCTTTATACTTTTTTAGTATAAATGTCGGCACATTTTGATGTTCAACGATCTGTATCATTTTGACAGCAAATATGTTAAGATTATGTAACATAATGACGATATAAATGATACGATATGTTGCGTTTCGTTAATTGTGTTACTAATCGAGGTGTCTGATGGTAATCAGTCATAACTTATTGGCTATGAATGCCCAGAGACAATTTAATATAACGGGAACCCAAAAGAAGAAATCTACAGAGAAGCTCGCATCTGGCTACAAGATCAATAGAGCTGCCG
>JAILBP010000146.1:0-9867 GCA_024680835.1 Lachnospiraceae bacterium
ACCACTTATGATAGTGAATGCAAAAACCGGTTTGAAATCTGAGAACATAAAAAACGCCGCTCTTCCCACCACATTTATCGCCACCATTGATGCGATGATCCCCGGCATCCTCTTACGCCCATCTTTTTCATACATGGCAAAAAACAGGATCTGCAGCACGAACACCATCAAGACACTGATCATGTAATAGATCCTGCCCGAAAACAGAGTGCGTAAAAACCCTTCTTTTGAGGTGTGATCCGCATGTCTGAACACGACTGTTCCCATGATGATAAAGACAGGAATGACAAATACGATAAGAAGGCATGATAATACTTTGACTGCTGTCTTCCCGCCGGATCCTTTTTTTCTGCCACCGGCAAACGTATCACCCACCACCTTCTCATTCATGAGACGCAGGATCCCATGGCCTGACTTATCATGCACCCCCGCTTTAGCGGAAGGATCCAAACTTGCAGTATATAGTTTTGCGATAAAATCATTATTTTTCACAGTTCGTTCCATCAAAATACTCTCTCAGATAAGCCGTCACGTCATCCTGAAAGACTGCGTCCGGGATCAGGGTTCCTGCCATTCTGCGGACCGCCGTCGTATAAAAAAAGTTTCCGGAGAAGAAATTGCGTGAATCTGATACCGCCATTATCTCACCGTTAAACATCAGTGCACATTTATCCCCGTATTCCGCGCAAAACTCCGTATCATGGGACACCATAAAAACAGCGATATCCTGTGCACACAGATCTTTCAATATTTTCGCAAACTCTCTCTTAAACCCGGCATCCATCCCCTTCGTAGGCTCGTCCATCAGTATCACCGCCGGTCTCACCGCCAATACTATGGCAAGCGCAAGCTTCTGCTGCTGACCGCCCGAGAGGTCATAGGGGTGTCGGTTTAGAACGTCCTCAAGCCCCACCAGAGACAGTAACCCTCCTGTCACCTCCTCCGGCTTCATGTCAAGCCTCAACAGGGAAGCAGCGGAATAAACCTCCTCATATACAGTATCCTTCACAAACAGAGTCCGCGGATCCTGCGGCAGCATCCCCAGCCTGTCACGATAAAGCTCCCTGTCCGTGTATTTATTTATGTCTTTTCCGTCTATCAGAACCTTTCCCCTGTAAGGTTTTTTTATCCTGCACATAACCGACAAAAGTGTACTCTTGCCGCAGCCGTTGGCACCCATGAGGCAGAATATCTCTCCGGCTCTCACATCGAGAGTCGCACCCTTCAGCACATCTCTTGAATTTCTCTCATATCTGAAGAAAAGATCCTTACAGGACAGGGCTGTATTTCCGCCGTTGCCACCACGGTTACGGACATACTCTTTCTTTCCTGAACGAACATTTGCGGAAGCGGTCTCCCCCGTCCATTCTTTTCCGGCGCAGAGCCTCTCGAGAAGTCTTCGTCCCTCCCCCACCGTAAGCGGAAGCTCTCCTCTGTAGCCCGCATCCGCAAAAACCTGCATTGGAACCGGCATTGCGCAAAACATACTGTCCCTGATCTCATTCAAAAAAGCTCCCGCAGCCTCAGGCTTATCGTCACAGATTATCTCTCCTTTTTTCATGACCACAAGCCTGTCAGCCACAGGCAGTACCTCATCCAGACGGTGTTCGGATATTATCACGGTTATGCCAAGCTCTTTGTTTAACCTCACCAGTATGTTCAAAAACTCCCCTGCAGTCACCGGATCAAGCTGTGCCAGAGGCTCATCCAGGATCATCAGCTCAGGTTTCATCACCATGACAGAAGCCAGGCTCAAAAGCTGCATCTGTCCCCCTGAAAGCTCCTTAACGTCCTTTTGAAAGAATTCCTCAAACCCGAAATATCCGGCGGTCTCCGCTATACGAAGCCTCATTGCATCCTTCGGAACACCAAGATTTTCAAGTCCGAAGGCCAGCTCATGCCACACCTTGTCACACACCACCTGCCTGTCCGGACTTTGGAACACAAAACCTATCTTTGCAGCCAGCTCCCCCGGCTCATATTCCGTCACATCCCTGCCGTCAAGCCGGATTCTTCCTGTCACCTCACCCCGGGGAGCTATCTGTGTCTTGATCTGTCTTAAAAGTGTGCTCTTACCGCAGCCCGTATGTCCGCAGACTGCCACAAACTCTCCCCTTTCAATGCTTAAGTTTACGCCGGAAAGAGCCGGAGCTTCACATCCTCTGTATGTAAAAGAAAGATCTTTTATGACTAACTGATCTCCCATAACCTCAAACTCTCCTTTCCGTCAACGTTCTCTTCCGAAACCCTTTTGAGCGCCGCGTACTCGCCTATGTATGAAAAAACCGGTAGCAGGCAGAATGCCGCAAAGACACAGAAACCAAGTACCTGCATCCATACAGGCGGGTTAAAAGCTATCTTTATAACAGGGTTGTAGGATGCGTAAAAAGCGCCATTAAAAGCCGAATACGCCGTAACAGCCCCGAATACCAGCATATATATGATCGCGGACACATCTCGTTTTTTCAGTCTGTAGGCAGAATATGATGTCCTCCTCCCGCTGCCGTAACCTCTCGCCTCCATGGAATCCGTAATATCCAAACTGCTTTCAAGCGCCCATGTAGTCAATATAGAAAGATCTCTTATCCCGTCGCCTTTTCGCCTGCCCACGATTCTACCCGCATCACGTATCATTTTTCTGCGGAGCTCAAAATCTGGAATGAACTTAAGTGCCATCGACAGCACCAACGCCCCCTTTGGCGCAAAAGCCCCCAGGATGCAGATATATTTATCCGACGTCATCACTTTTGAAAGGCAGAAAAACCACATAATGACCGCAGAGATCATAAGGCCGGACATTAATCCATAGACCGTACTTTCCGCTGTCACAGGGTTACCGTTCGGAAGATAAAAAAACGTTGTCACTCCGTAATGATTGAAAAGGGGATTGATCAAAGCCGTGAGGAGCATGATCGGAAAAGCAAAGAAAAAGAGCCTCTTTATCGCTGCGCCCAAGCCGTACAGGATCACGGCATAAAAAAATGCGCACAACAAAGAAAGCCCGAGCACCAAAGGGTGCAATGTCAATACTGTGGCGGATATCACCGCCAGAAAAAATATAAAATTTAATACAGGATGTAAATTTGAAAATGCATCAGACATCTGTTTACTTACCCAGATCCATTCCGAGATTGCAGGTATATTGCCACTCTATCACATCTCCGTCAGAAACCTCTACTTCACTGCAGCCGTATTCCGGAAAGATACCGTTCACGCTGTACATCCAGCCGGAGAGCTCCCCGCAGTCAAACTCATACAACTGCCCTATGCCCTCAATATATACCGTTCCCGCGGTATTTCTCATTTCCATATGTATTTTGTCTGCAGCGCAGACGTTTTTCAATATATCATATACGGTATCTCCGTCTTTTACACTAACCTCCGTCTCCTGCAGTATCACACCATCCTCCGGTATAAATTCCGCCTTTTCCGGAGTAACCTCATCCATCTTATCCAGCAGCACATCACATCTAATGGATATTGTGCAGGTTCTAACGGCTTCTTCCGAAGCTTTCTCTGTCTCTCCGGTCCCCCTGCAGGAGGTCAGCATCATGACCGGGATCATCATTATACCGCATATCAGTATATAAAAAAATATTGTTTTCGCTTTTGAATATTTCATGATTATATGATCACTTTTTCCTGCCTTTTTTCCCGAAAATCAACAGCAGTAAGACCGGGATCACCGCTATGGACGCATAAGCAAGAATCGCCGGGATGATGGCCGAAACCAAATGCCTGCCATTATTGTCCGTATCTGCCTTGCCTTCATCCCTGATCTCATCATCTGTCACTGTACCCAAGAAAGTTTTCTCCGCTCTCTCAGTGATTTCCTGAGAACTGTCCTGTGACAGTGTCTCCTGATCCGCATGTTCCCCTCCGGCTTTCATATCATAAAACGGGGTTTCTCCATTCCTCAGCCTCACGAGAGATGTCACGGCACACATTCCCTCCACTGAAGACAACCCGTTGATCTTAGGTGCTCCGTCTTCGGAGATCACATGGACAAATCCTCCCCGGTTTTCATCAACTGCCGTATAGTATTCCAACAGCCTGTCCTCCACACTCTTTCCCGATTCAGATATAAATCTTTCATCGGTTCCGGCATCTATGCCTATCGAAGACAACGCCATCACCACCTGAGCAGTACTCTCACAGGTCTCCATGACAGAACTTCCCAAAAGAGCTATAAAACCGCCTGACTCCTGCTGGTGCTCAGACAGCCATTCCACTGCCCGATCCACAGCAGCACGGACTTCTTCATTATCCTCATAATAAAATGACAGCGCCTGTATGGCCATAGCTGTCACATCTACATCAGCATATCCTCCGAAGATCCTCCATCCGCCGTCTTCCGCTTCATTATTCAGAATGTATTCCAGCATCAGCTCCTCGGAATTCTGAACCGACACCTCCGCAGATTCCGGTATCTCATACCCATCACTGCAGTTTATGGCTATCAGAGCATATATCACTCCGTTTATACCCTGCCCCTTCACCTTGTCAAAATCCGAAAGATAAAACAGGAGATCATGTCCCTCTATATCAGCGGCGTCCTTACCCAAGGCCGTCATGCCTATGATAAGCTTTGAGTACTCAGTGTATCTGCTGTCCGATATATGCCACTCATTTTCATTCAGATAATCTATGGTATTCCTGTAGTATTCATCAAAATAGGTTCTGTCTCTGTCAAGACCGCAGCGCACTGCCGCAGTCACAGTCCAGAAATCCTCAATATCCGGCTCATCATCTTCCGTCAGATATGAAAAAACACTGTCACAGAGTGCAGTCAGGTTTGCACCCGGATTTTCACTCTCTGCCCTGCAAACCGCCGCATCTATCCCTGTGAACAGTATCATAAGGCACAGGAGAACGCCTCCCGTTGCCCGCAGTATTTTATATTTCAGGCCATTTACTGTTGAATTATTCATCTTATCTGCTTACACGTTCTGTTATATATTACTTTGTTTTTTTAACGTTGCAGTACGCTTTTACTATTTCTGCCCCGTTAAGTGTGCCGTCAGCTACCACAAGACCCTTCTTTTTGATCTTGAACCGAACCTTGCCGTTCTTATCCGTGGTGCCGACCGCCTTGCCGTTATAAGAGATATCCAATCCCTCTGCAGGCATTTTAACCATATTGTAGGCTTCATCATAACCGTAGTAATATGCTGTAAGAGTTGCCTTTGAGCCTTTCTTTCCTTTTATGTCTGTCTTGTCAAAGAAAACATAGGTGTCCGAATAGTTTTCCGTATCCTGATAAAAGAAGAAACGGATCTCATCACCATTCTTAAGCTCTGTGTCAAGATTATAGTAATCTCCTTCACCGTTATCCTGGGCATCGTTGATGAAATATCCGACAGCGCTTGTATCCAGACGGAATGCACATGTTATATATGCGCCGTAATCACCGGATGTAACCTTAAGTCCCGGCATCTCGTCATCATAGACTTCAATATGCGCAGCTATAGTCGCATCCAGCATTGTAGGCACATCTGAATCATCTGTATAGCCTGTGAGTTCAGCATATCTGTCATCAAGATCAGCAGACACGGTGAGTGTTTTCGGTGCCAGCATCCAATCCGGGCCTTCACTTACACTGTATACTACCTTTACTGTCTTTGCCTTCTTTGCTGCGCTTACAACCGCAGCAGGTGTAGCGGCTGTAAATGCCAGAGTGACCGCAGCCAAAGCTGCAACCGATTTTTTTAATACTCTGTTTAACATTTTCCCTCCTTTTAGGGCTTTTTACTCTGATGACACAATAAAAAAAGCCCTCCTCATGTGTTTAAGGATGGGCACCACAATAAGACATACCCCACACATCCGTGCCGGGATGCCATTATACGGTACGACCAAATCCTCGTGATCTTCGGGATCTGCCGAGATTATCCATGTTCAGCGTTTTCCCGTGTACCGGATACGAGGCAGGTTTCCTGGCTCGGGTATCATCATCCGTCACAAGCCTTCCCGGTATTACCAGTGACTTCGGATCCTGATCCGATAATATGACAGACTACTCCCTCACAGTGACGGGATCGCTCAGGTATCACACCTGATTCCCTTTTAACCCTGCCGAAATGATGCTGCATTACGCAGGGCACCCCATATCCATGCCGGAACGTCAAAGGATCCGGCTATTTAACGTGTAAGCATATTGCCATAAAACAGCAACAGGCGTATTGTATCACACAACCGGTCTGTGTGTAAAGCACGAAACAATCCGTGGTTCACCATTTGACCCTCAGATCATTTCCGACTTTACTTTGAGTTTACGACCGCTTCTTTTACAGGCAGGATATACTGAGGTGAAACAGACAGAATATCCACACCGAGATCGATAAGCTCCTGAGTCAGACCGGTATCTGCGGCAAGCTCCCCGCAGATCGTAACCTCTATTCCCTTCGCATGGGCATTTTCTATAGTGTTACCTATGAGCTTCATGACCGCCGGATGGACTGTGTCGTTCATCTTATCAAGCCACGGGTTTCCGCGATCCGCCGCCAGTGTGAACTGTGTCAGATCATTGGTGCCGATGCTGAAAAAATCCACCTGCTCTGCCAGCACGTCGCTGATCAGTGCCGCTGCGGGAGTCTCTATCATGATGCCGATCTTAACGTCATCACCGTATGGCACAGCTTCTCGCTCAAGCTCATCCTTAATCTCCGCAACATGTTTTTTACACTTAAGCACCTCTTCCAATGACACTATCATGGGAAACATCACCGCCAGATCACCGTGAACAGCTGCCCTGAAAATCGCTCTGAGCTGTGTGCGCAGGATCTCAGGTTTATCAAGGCACACACGGATACCGCGGTATCCCATTGCAGGATTTTCTTCATATCCCCAGTCACCGTATGGCAGGCGCTTGTCTGCGCCGAGATCAAATGTCCTTATGACAAGGCGACGCCCTCCCATTCTCTCAGCGGCAACTCTGTATGCGGCATACTGCGTCTCCTCAGAAGGGTAATCTGCGCTCTGCAGGTACATGTATTCCGTTCTCAGAAGTCCGACCCCGTCTGCCCCGTTATCCAGCGCGTCAACTATATCATCCAGAGAACCTATATTTGCATATATATTAATCTTACGTCCGCTTTTGCTATATACAGGTTCAGTCTTCAGTCTGCCGAGTGTCCTCTTGCGTTCCTCATCAATATTCCCCGACTCAAAGGATTTTTTTATCGTCTCCGGGTCAGGATCCACTATCAGAGTCCCAAGGCCTCCGTCCATAACAGCAGTCCTTCCGTCCCATTCCGGATCCACCTCTATCCCGCATACAACCGGGATATTCATAATACGTGCCAGTATCACCGTGTGGGAATTCGCCGAATCATGGCTCACCACTATGCCTGTCAGTTTTGACCTTTCGATCTGCATCAGTTCAGAGGGGACAAGATCTCTGGATGCCAGTATCACCGGCTCTCCCGGATCCGGCATCCTCTGTCCGCCGGACAAAATCTGCAGCAGTCGATATGTTATATCCTTCACATCCGCACAACGATTGCCAATGTAATCATCCTGCCCTCCGGATATCATCTTTGCAAAGCTCTCAGCCGCCTTCAGCACGGCATATTCCGCACACACCCTGTCATTATAGACCATGTCGGAAACGATCTCGTCAAAATCATTCAACATCAACTTATGCGCTTCGAAGATCCTGGCATTATCCTCTCCAACCTCTTTGGATGCGTCCACATATATTCTCTGAAGCTGCTTTTTGGCTTCTTCCTTTGCCAATCCGTATCTTTCCATTTCCGTCGCAGGATCGTCGATAACGGCATGCTCCACCGTATATCCCCTTTTATTGTAAAAAAAGATACGTCCGGTCACTATGCCTTTTCCCAGTCCCTTTCCCAAATACTGCTGCATATATTCCTCCGCCTTTTATATCGTTACTATTCACAGCCACTCTGCCATCATGCCACGTCATGAAAAATATACCCTTGTAAACAACCATAATAAGATTATATAATAAAACACAGGTTTTTTAAAGGATATCGTGACCATTAAATTAATATATGGTCTGTTAGGTAGGTGAGGCATGATCACATACATGTGCACTGCACACACGAACAGCAGTGTATATGTATGTGGTCGTGCCGGATTACAAATTAAAACAGCTATGAATAGTAACATTTAGGGAGGCACTTATGATATACGGAGCATTAGAGGCAGGCGGCACCAAAATGGTGTGTGCGACAGGGCTATCCGACGGCACCATTACAGATCAGATCTCCATCCCCACGAAAACGCCGGATGAGACCATCCCGGCCATCATCGGGTATTTCAAGGATAAAAGCATTGCAGCGCTTGGTATCGCAAGCTTTGGTCCGGTAGATCTCGAAAAATCATCCTCAACCTACGGTTACATTACCACAACCCCAAAACCCGGTTGGGCTAATTATGATATTGTGGGCAGTATGAAAAAAGCATTGAATGTCCCCATAGGCTTCGACACTGATGTCAACGGCTCTCTGTTGGGCGAAGTAACTTACGGTTCATCAAAAGGCCTGAGCGATGTCGTCTACATCACTGTAGGCACCGGAATCGGCGGCGGTATCTTAAGCGGCGGAAAACTTGTGCACGGCATGATGCATCCGGAGCTGGGTCATATGCTGATGCGTCCGCACCCCGCAGATACATATGCCGGAAAATGCCCGTTTCACGGCATGTGTCTTGAAGGTCTCGCATCAGGACCTGCCATAGAAGAACGCTTTGGCAAAAAGGCAAAAGACCTGGCAGACGAGGATGAGGTCTGGGATCTGGAAGCCTATTATCTCGGTCAGGCTATCACAAATCTCATACTGACACTGTCTCCGAAACGTTTTATCCTGGGTGGAGGTGTGATGCATCAAACCCAGCTGTTTGATAAGATCCGCCACGAGGTAAGATCCATGTTGAACGGCTATATCAACTCACCTCTTTTGGATTCCCTCGAAACATATATCGTCCCTGCAAGCCTGGGTGACGACCAGGGCATCATGGGCTGCATAAAACTGGCCTGTGATGCTATGGCAAAATAATACTGTTGTCACCGGACATGACAATATAGTATACTTACCCAAAGGAAACCTGAATATGAATAAAACATTTTTGTACCTGACAGTAGCCGGAATGCTGGTTTTCACCGGATGCAGCGAAACCGGATCTCAAAAAACGGCTGAGATCGTCACAACAGACACTGCAACGGACATTGCAACAGACACCACACCGGACACTGCAACAGACATTACAACAGATATTACAACAAACAACACTATGGAGGAAGAGGCTATGGATTACGCAGAGTTATTTAAGGATCTTGAACTGAGCAAAAGCTACAAGGGAATTCAAAACAACAATCCCATCTTCGAACAGCACTACGGCGCCGATCCCTATGCCCTGGTATATGAAGATACGGTGTATTTTTATATGACGGCAGACGCTTACGAGTATGACGATGCCGGAGAGATAAAGGAAAACACTTACGGAAAGATCCGCAGTATCTACGTAGTCTCCACCAAAGACATGATCAACTTCACGGATCACGGCGAGATCACCATCGGAGGTCCCGACGGAGCAGCCTCCTGGGCAGCCAATTCATGGGCTCCGGCGGCAGCCTGGAAGATGGTCGACGGGAAGCCTAAGTTCTTTCTGTATTTTGCCGACAACGGTGGCGGTATCGGAGTAGTATGTGCAGACTCCCCCGTCGGCCCCTTCCGCGATGAACTGGGCCACGGTCTGATCCGCAGAGACATGGAAAACTGCGGCAATGTGGAATGGCTCTTTGATCCTGCCGTTCTGACCGATGATGACGGAAGATCCTATATTTACTTTGGCGGCGGAGTTCCAAAGGGCAAGGCAGCCCACCCCATGACCGCAAGATGT
>JAILBP010000147.1:0-3051 GCA_024680835.1 Lachnospiraceae bacterium
ACCGGAGCGCCGCGATTACGAAAAAGAGCTTGTAAAGATCATCCATGAGGCAAAGTCGGCTGATGAACTGAGAAACCGTCTGGATGATTACCATGAAAATGATATAGCGGCTGCCCTTGAACAGCTGGATGAGACAGACAGTAAAAAGTTGTTGGCTGTCTTAGGCAATGAAGAGGCCGCAGATGTGTTCTCATACCTGGATGACATGAATGACTACATTGATGTCATCGGTACTGAGAAGGCGGCAGACATCATCGAGGAGATGGATGCGGACGACGCCAGAGAGCTCCTGGACGAGATGGATGAGGAGCACAGAGCCGAGGTCGTCAGCTTCATAGACGAGGAGACCAAAAAGGATATCGAGCTTATCTCATCTTATGACGAGGATGAGATCGGAAGCCGCATGACGACCAATTATGTTGTCATAGACAGGAACAGCACGATCAAACAGGCCATGAACTCACTGGTCAGGCAGGCTGAGGACAATGACAATATTTCCACCATTTATGTTCAGCAGGAGGACGGTACATTTTTCGGAGCCATCAGCTTAAATGAGCTTATCATAGCCAGGGCAAACCGCAATCTTGAGGATATCGTCACAACATCTTATCCTTATGTCTATGCGAAGGAATCTATATCAGAGGTCATCGAGGAACTGAAGGATTACTCTGAGGACTCCATACCTGTATTGGATAATTCCAAAAAGATAATCGGTGTCATCACCTCTCAGGATATCGTCGAGATCGTGGATGATGAGATGGGCGATGACTACGCAAAGCTGGCAGGTCTTGTGGCTGAGGAAGAGCTGGAGGAGCCGCTCATACAGAGTATGAAAAAGAGACTTCCATGGCTTTGCATACTGATGGTGCTGGGACTTGTGGTTTCCTCTGTCATCAGCATGTTCGAGGGAGTCATCCAATCCCTTAGTCTTATAGTGTGTTTCCAGTCGGTGGTGCTGGATATGTCGGGAAATGTGGGAACCCAGAGTCTTGCGGTGACTATCCGCGTTCTGACGGATGAAAACCTCACGGGAGCCCAGAAACTTAAGCTTGCTCTAAAAGAGCTGAGAGTCGGCTTCTGTAACGGACTGCTGCTCGGTTCCATAACATTTAGTTTTATAGGACTTTTTATTTTCCTGTGTATGAAAAGGTCGGCGGGCATCAGCTTTGCGGTTTCCGGATGTATAGGGATCGCACTGATGTTGGCTATGATGATATCAAGTCTTGTGGGAACTCTGATACCTATGTTTTTCCACAGGATACATGTGGATCCGGCGGTTGCCAGCGGTCCGCTCATCACTACGGTAAACGATCTTGTGGCTGTGGTGTCATATTACGGGCTTGCCTGGGTGCTGCTCTTGAATGTGCTGCACCTGGTGGGTGTTTGATCTCCGGGATATGCCTAAACAGGACTGATATCGTATGTGTTTATTGCCGTGGTATCCGGCAGAAGGGGATTACGTTACTATTCACAGCCACTTTACATACATTCTACAGACTCGCCCTGACATCGGCAATCTGCGAAGCCAAGCTGGCATATGCCTGTCTGTATGATATTGACTGGAATCAGTCACTTTACATACATGATACAGGCAGCCGCGATAGCGGTAGTAGAGCCCGACAAGGCAATTCTGCCAGCTTGGCTTCGCAGATTGCCGATGTCAGGGCGAGCCTGTAGAATGTATGCAAAGTGGCTGTGAATAGTAACTTTTTTATGCGGTTTTTGTGCTCTTTAACATTGCAATTCTGTGCCCGAAAGAGTATAGTAATTAGTATTATTCGTAGTCAACAGGGGTTGCAAGGCAATCGGAAGTATGTTTCTTACCGGGAGGCTCGTCTATGATCACAAAAATTTGCGGTATCACATCCGAAACGGAAGTCGAATATCTTAATGAGGCAAAACCTGATCTTGCGGGATTCGTTATGTTTTATCCGAAGAGCAGGAGAAATGTGTCCGTTGAGCATGCGGTTAAAGTGAAAGCGCTGTTGGATGAGAGCATCAGATCGGTAGCTGTGGTGGTATCGCCGACTGTGGCGCAGATAGAGGAGATCGGGCATGCAGGCTTTGATTATGTACAGGTACACGGTGACTTGCCGGAGGAGGTTTTGAATGCCTGTAAGATAAAGGTTATCAAAGCATTCAATGTACATGATATGTCCGATTTCGAGAAATACAAGGACTCAGAGAAGATTGCCGGTTTTGTGATGGATGCATCGGAACCCGGCAGCGGCAGGACTTTTGACTGGGATATTTTGAAGGATCTTCCGAGGACAGACAAATTCGTGATCCTGGCAGGTGGGCTGAACCCCGGTAATGTGGATAAAGCCTTTTTTGTACAGGGTATTGACGGTGTAGATACATCCACCGGCGTGGAAAATGAGGACGGGACGGGAAAATCCCGGGAGAAGATACTGGAATTTGTAAAGCGCGGCAAAGCGCTGATGGTTCTGGACAGACACGATTACACCCCGGACATGCCGGTCATCAGGAAACGTACCGTGCGTGCTATAATATTGGAAAATGGGCTGTATGCCACGCAGAGAAACCGGGCGGGTGAATACAAGATCCCGGGCGGCGGCGTAGAAGGCGATGAGACAGATGTTGAAACGCTGGCGAGAGAGGTGCGCGAGGAGTGCGGCATGGTGCTGATACCGGAGACAGTTAAGTTTCTCGGGTACATTCTGGAATACAGGGCGGATATATTCGAACCGGAAAAAAAATACTGTGTCGAAACTGTATATTACAGGTGCGAGGTCACAGATGAGAGATACGATCTGATGTTGACGGAGAGCGAGAAAGAGGCGGGCTTCGAATGTCTTTGGGTTCCCGCTGACGAGATCATCCGCAATAACAACGAGGTCATAAAAGAGGCCTGGAAGATCAAGGATACCAGGTTTTTGGAACAACACAACAGGGTGATGAAAAACCCGGGTGTGATCAAGACAGTGTGAATAAGACATAACGGGCATTGTCACAGATGAGAAGCGGCAGGATTTACAAGCCTATCCCGCCGATAAAAATACAACAAACAAAGGAGAAATAAAATGGCTG
>JAILBP010000151.1:0-7393 GCA_024680835.1 Lachnospiraceae bacterium
CTGCAGCATTTGTTTTTCATGAACCAGGTCTGGAAGGGACAGAAAAACAGTATGCAGATGATATCGCAGATGGAATACGCACTGCAGAGCAGTATCATGATCCCGTCATCTAAGATCCCTGCCATGTGAAGCGCTCCGAAAAGAGCATTGAACACCACCCATATGAGCAGCACGATGACCGTGGCATTATTGTCATTGATGGCAATATCGGTGCTGCCTGACTTTATATAGTTGCGGGCGAACTGCTTCTGACAGCCCGGGCTCTCATATTTATGAGGGAAAAAACGCATTATCATCTCGATGACAAAAACCGCCCAGGTCACTATGATGATAGTCGGCATTTTCTCAACACTGTCGATGACCGACTCCTCATTGAAAAGCCTGAACCTCACATAACCGATCACCAGCAGGATAAACAGCACCGATCTGTAAAACAGGCGAATGTAATGCAGTGTGCTGACTATACTGATCCTTCTGTGTTTTCTCTCTTTCATATCCTGTCCCACCAAAACTCCTCAAAACTTAAACCGCAATATACGCTCCCGCCTGAACCTTCCACATCTGCGCATATTTTCCATGCATGGAGAGCAGTTCCTCATGAGTTCCCTGCTCAACGATCCTACCTTTTTCAAGCATTATGATCCTGTCAGCGATCCTTGTGGTCGAAAGCCTGTGTGATATGAATATGACCGTTTTGTCCCCCGTTGCCTCCAGCATCGCATGATTAAGCTGATATTCCGCTATGGGATCCAGGGCGCTTGAAGGCTCATCCAGTATCATCAGTCCCGCATCCTTGTAGAAAACCCTGGAAATCGCAAGCTTCTGGCTTTCTCCGCCGGAAAGATTCACTCCCTCCTCGGAAAATTCCGTGGTAAGCTCCGTATCCATACCCTTTTCAAATCTGTCAACGCGCTCCATAAGACCACTTTCCGAAAGTGCCTTTCTGATGCCGCCGTCATCAATGCCGTCAGCTACGTCCAGCACCACATTCTCCCTGACGGTTCCCGCGAAGATCTGAAAATCCTGAAATACCGTGCCGATGGTATAACGATATTTCTTGGTATCATACGCCTTTATATCCCTGCCGTCAGCCTTTATAACTCCGTCCTTGGTATCATACAGCCTCATAAGAAGCTTTACCAGCGTCGTCTTTCCTGCGCCGTTATAACCAACCAGGGCTATCTTTTCTCCCGGTTTTATATGAAGATCCATATCCTTTATGAGCATATCACTGTTTTTTCCGTATGCAAAGGACACCTTGTCAAGCTCGATCTCTTTGGCCTTGTCCGAAGGCAGAAGGTTTTCCTGTGAAACTATCTTCGGCTCGTAGTTTAAGAACTCTCTGATCTTATTCACATACAGGCTTGTCTCGCAGGCAAAAGGATAGGTCTCCGAGAATACCCTCATACTGTTCTTAAGACGGCCGAAGGAGCCGTAAAGTATCGCCACCGTACTGTAGGAAACGCTGTGGAGCACTGCCGCCTGATATACAAGATAGCCTATGAACAGAACATCTGCGAAAAAGCTGTTGCAGACATACCGTCTCATGAATCCAAAGAACCATTTCTTTATGGCATATTTTTTCTCAATGGCATAAACCTCGTCATTGGCTTTCTCAAAGCGGTCAAGCAGAACCTCCGAAACTCCGGGATTTAACCTTATCTCTTTTGCGTAATCGTTAAGATAATAGATCCTCTTTATGTAATCCCTCTTTCGGGATGCGGGAATACTCTCAACTCTCACCAAATAGTTTTGCTTGTTGTAAAGCTGCTCAAAGATCATCGACAGCACAAAGGCTCCAATCGCGAATAAAATAGCCGTCTTATCCTTGTAGATAAAGTAGATTGCAGTCGTTATGAAGGCTGCCAGTCCACTCAGTGTATCGATCAAAAACTTTATAACCCTCTCGATCTGATCATCGATCTGGGAAATGGCAAGGACCTGACTGTTATAGAACTCAGGATCATCATAGCACTCGAGATCCATATCCCTTGCTTTTTCGTAGAGCTTCATCTTGATCTTCTCGCGAACCTTAGGCCTTTCCCTGGGAGCCACGTAGTCGCTTTGATAAACCGTAAAGAGCATTCCTACAGTGATCAGCGCTGCCAACAGGAGGATGATCCCCGCTACACGCTTAAAGGGATATCCGAATTCCGCCGCTTCCAGAACATAGCCTATCAAAACCGTATGCTCAAAGAAGATGGACAGCTGACCTCTCACCGCATCCGCCGCCTGAAACAATACAAAGGAAGGCGAAGCCTTAAAGATCAGCTTCAGCATATAGAAATTGTTGGAAAACACAGTCTTTACGGACTGTTTTGTCTTTTCTCTCTCCTCTTTGGGTACGTATTTCATTATGCAACCACCTCCTCTTCGTTCTCTATTGCGAGGTAGTTCATCGCCTGCTTTTTGTACATTGCGGCATAACTGCCGTTTTTATCCATGAGTTCCCTATGTGTTCCCTCCTCGATGAGGGTTCCGTTCTCGAGCATAAAGACCTTATCACAGTTTTTAACGGAGGAAAGCCTGTGAGAAATAAAGAGCATGGTGTGATCCTGCCCCTCGCCGATAATGCTGTTGAACAGCTCGTACTCGGCTATGGGATCCAGCGCGCTGGATGGCTCGTCGAAGATCTTCATGGGTGCATCCTTTATAAAGGTCCTGGCAACAGCCACTTTCTGGCTCTCGCCCCCGGACAGGACACAGCCGTCCTCGTCAAATTCCTTTGTCATCACGGAATCTATACCTTTATCCAGCTCCTCGATACGCTCCAGGACATCCGCTTTTTTCAGCGCTTCTTTTACAAGTTCGTCCTCGTTTTCATAATGCCTTCCCATGAGGACATTTTCCCTCACTGTCATGCCAAAGAGCCTGAAGTCCTGGAAGGTAGTGGCAAAAATATCCCTGTATGCCTTAAGATTATAGGTTTTTATGTCCTTTCCATTGTAAAGGATCATTCCCGAATCCGGATCATAGAGCCTTAACATCAGCTTGATGATGGTAGTCTTGCCGGCACCGTTATGGCCTACCAAAGCCGCTATCTCACCCTTATCCACCTTAAACGAAAGGTCGTGAATGATCTCCTTGTCCTTATATGAGAAAGAAACATTCCTAAACTCCAGACTCTCAAAGTCCGCATCCGGGATCTCGCCGTCAAAATCCTCAGGGATCTTCTCCTCATACTCCAGAAATCCCTTAAGGTTGTTTATAAACATACCGTTTTTGAGAACTTCCATAACATTTTCGAACACTCTTATGAGGATCCACGTCATGGCGACCATCAGGCTTGTCATAATGGTCAGCTCCGCAAGGGAAATGCTGCCCGACACACGGTTTCTGTAGATCGCATACAGGAGCACTCCCTCAAAGATAACGGTAAAAGTAAAGGTTATGCGCCAGAAATTCATGTGTGCATTACGAAACGCATATTTATCCGCAACCTTTACATTGTTTACCGTAGCCTCTCCGTACTGTTTTCTCAAGAGGGCGAATACATTCGAAAGTCTTATCTCCTTGGCTCCGTCGGGAAGATACATCATACGGCTAACATAATTCAGGACCTTTTCATTGGGCGCCTGCTCCGTATAACGCATATAGTCATATTTATTTTTCAGGTTTCCGAAAAGGAAATTACCGATCAGCGGAGAAATGATGAAGAGCATCGCGAAATGATCGATCTCATACATCATATAAAACACCGACACCGAGGCCACCGCACCGATGACCGCTCCTATCATCCCCCTGATAACGGCAGCGATCTTCACCTCTGCGCCATCCATTGCCATTGTATAGCGGTTGTAAAAATCCGGATCCTCATAGCATGAAAGCTCCACATTTTTGGCTTTGGCGTAAAGCTTTTTGTAGATGCCGCCGTAGAGCCTGTTGGTCTTTAGGGGATAAACCACATTGTCCACATATCCCGTATAGACCGACAGGACGCAGAATACCGCGCCGCATATTAAAATAAACCTCAGAATACTGCCAAATTCCCTGCCTTCCGACAATGCGTTCACGATAACCTTCATAAACACACCGTCAAAAAACACCCACTCGCTTTGTCCTATGAGCCACATTATAAAGGTGTGCACTATAAAACCCGGACATATCCCCGCCGCAAGCTTCATTGCAAACCATGAGTTTTTCATCGTCGCCGAGAAGGACAGTTTTTCTTTTTTCTCTTTTTCCCTCAATTTTTAACTCCTCTTTCCTGACCTTTCCCTCTGTAACACTCTTCTTATATAAGAAACGGCCGGACATTAGCCCGACCGATATTCATTACTACTCCTTCAACACCGAGATTGAATACAAAGAAATAACAGCGGTTATTTTCTTATAAAGCATTTTACACTTAATCAAAATAAAAAACGTTATACTTCTCTTGACAGTGGTTTCACTTTGACTTCTTCAAGTTTCTTGTGAGCCTTCTTTTCGACCGGAATACTTTTTCATAGTTGCTCCTCCTGAAAATGGTGGTCGCTTTTGCGTGAATAGTAACACTTGGGTTCTATTATATTACATATCAGATTGAAATAAAAGGTTGCAAAAAAAAATATCTGTCATATACGCCATCCCATGCTGTCGAAATCGGATGTGATATGGAAAAGACAAGATAACCTCCTTTATTAAGAAGAACATTTATTTTTTTCATTAACCCCTGTATTATGTTTTCTTCCGCTTGCAATCACAAGTATTCCTATGATCAACACCATGACTATCATCCTTCCCGCAAAAGGAAGGATCATTCCCTTAAGTCCGCTTACATTTTCATAATTTACATATCCGGTTAACATACTCGGACTCGTATTATTAACCGCATGCATGATCGCGGCAGGCCAGACAGATCCGGTCTTTTCCGTCACGAAGGTAAGGATGATCCCCATCAAGGTACAAGTTATACACATTATTAAAATCCCGAGATAGGGAAATCCGGAATAATCTGTTCCAAAATTGTGACCGATACAGGTAAGGGGGGCATGCCAAATCCCCCAGATGATACCGCCGATGATAAGCGCCCATGCTTTCCCTGCCGGCTTACCCTCAAACAGTTTTATGAGTTTGGGCATCATATAGCCGCGCCAGCCACCCTCTTCTCCTAAGGCCGCAAAGGAGACGATCACACCGCTTACCATCCCGGCGATCGGCAGGAGCAATAACAATCTTTTTTCTATATCAAGGCTGATGTAATACTTAGGATCATAGATTTCCGGACAAAGTAAAATTGTCACGGCATTTCCAAGCTCCGTATAAATCCAGGGGAGAAGGATGGCAAGAAGATAGAAAACCCATTTCCTGTTCTTAAATGAAATGCCGAGCATCATGGATCCCTCTCCTGTCATGGCAAAGCCTTCTTTGGTGATAAGCCTTGTGATCACATGAGCGATTACCGGAGCCAGCATTCCCAGGGCGATAAAGGATTGCTTAAGCTGCCCTAATTCGTCCCAGGTTTTTCCTCCCGGTACGAATAACAAAAACATGAGCCAGGCTAGTCCGAAGGAAAATGCCAGATAGATGATCAGTCTTTTTAATTCAGATTTCTTATCCTCAGTCATAATCCCTCTCCTTTCCGGCACAACACAGGCAGCAAAGCTTATATGACGCCCAATAAAACAAAAGTGTGATAATAGGAGAAAGAATCTGTAATAAAGTCATGGAAAAGCTGTTTTTCTCCACCCACTGCACAATACTGTATATACCAATTTTATCAATCAGAGCCGAATAATCTTTAAAAAGAAGTATGTAAATCACACATAAAGCAATTGACAATAGAAATCCCACTTTGATCATCATTGCTTTACCCTTACCCAATACAATGAACAAAAACAATTCAATCGCCGAAATGAAGATCATAAAGGAATAAACAGGCAGCGTCATTGCATTTACAGCCATCAAAGTATCCACAGTCTTTCCCTCTGACATAAAAGCGCCGCAGGCAATGATCCAGATCTGAGAAACAGAAAAGAAGACATACGCAGCGATCAGGATAAATACATACTTTGACGCAATATAGGCATGCCTTTCATAAGGCATGGCCGCGAAGAAACTATGGTTTTTATTCTTTTCATCATTACTGCATATTTCCATGGTCCATCTGTTGATAAAGAGCATATTCATGAATATAAACATCCACGCAAACATATCAAGAAATATATCTATCATATTTATTCGGCTGCCATCTGCCGCATATGCGATAAGATCATCATAATAACGATCACCCGGGAAAACAACGCGGATCAGAATAAATACCAATGTGAAAATGCATAGGAAACAAACAAATCTCTTGCCCCTTACGGAAATAAAATCCTTGTATAATAATCCTCCCATCAGAACACACCCCGCTTTCTCTGTGCCATAATGCAGGTGATGATGTAGGAAACGACCATGACAGCTAATGCCAGAGCCAGCAATATCACAGCCTTATGCATGATGATATCCATAAAGCCCCAAAACCTGCCTATACTGATATCTTTATCCTCAACAACCGTGGTTACTATGTTCGTTATAACCTCTTTCACCTTCTCAAAACGGATCAGCACATATCCCATGATCATGGTGATCAGGGAGAGAAGCTGTACATAGGTGCTTTTCCCATATCCAAGCAGGTTAGAATAAAAAATAGCAAGGGATGAGTCAATTGCCAAAAGGGATGCAGCCGAAACGATCACTCCCATAAACTCGGAAAAAGTCATGATATCCGTAAGGCACGATAGCAAAGCCGCTATAGCCGTATCAAATATAATACCGATCCCAAGTATCGCAAAAACAGAAAGAAATCTGGAAAGTATTCTCTTATGCAAAGGGATGGGAAATGTAGAAGCAAGCTTGTAAAATCCCGCTTTCCCATCCTGCTCATAGGCATTTAGCGAATCTCCCACGCAGGAAAGGGGTAAAAGCATAAACATAATAAGGGCAAAGCTTGACATATTTTTTATACTTTCCGGTTCCATCTGATTTTCTGCAAGCATCTCAGCATTTATATCCGCAAGATTCCCAAACCGAACGCTTAATACATACATAACGGAAACCGCAAGCGTACCAATAAGTACATAGCAAAAGACCATGAATTGCTTTTTCAGACACTTAATGTCTTTGAAAATGAG
The DNA here is from genome assembly GCA_024680835.1 of Lachnospiraceae bacterium. Classification (GTDB taxonomy): domain Bacteria; phylum Bacillota; class Clostridia; order Lachnospirales; family Lachnospiraceae; genus RGIG6904. The sequence goes on from JAILBP010000151.1 coordinate 7,098, forward strand.
TCCCTTCATATACTCACCCCTTTTCCGCATTCACGTAGTAGATCATGATATCTTCCAAAGCTGCCTCTTCCATCACCATATCAGGATAGAGTTTTGCCGCAGTGTGTCTGTCATTTACCAGAATGCTTGTACTGTAGGCTTCTTCTTCCACTCCTACGATCAGAGCCTCACTCACTTTGGAGGCTTCTTCCTTTTTACACTTTAGTATCCCATGTTTTTCGAGGATCTCATCCTTGTTTCCTGAAAGCACGATTTTGCCGCCGTCAATAAAAACCACTTCATCGGCAATCTTTTCC
>JAILBP010000175.1:0-4631 GCA_024680835.1 Lachnospiraceae bacterium
GAAAGATGGACAGTACAAAAAAGAGGTCAACGCTAAGTTGGGTACTTGAGTTTGCGGGCTTGAATAAAAGCTCGTATGTTATGAGCGTGCTATTTGCGATAGTAAGCGTCATAGCAGGCTTTGTACCGTATTTTTATGTGGCGAAGATCGTCAGGGCTCTTATCGACGGCGAAAAAGACATGAAGTTTTATCTTGTGCAGTGCGGGATCATTTCATGTTGCTGGCTCGTTAACAAATTATTTCATAGCATATCCACCACATTGTCACACAGGGCAACATTCGGTGTCCTTGCGGAGATCAGGAGGAGGCTTACAAAGAAACTGAGTCTAATGCCTCTCGGAGATGTTTTGGAGGATTCTTCCGGATCCTACAAAAACATAATCGTTGAGAGGGTGGACTCTATAGAGACTACACTGGCACACATTGTTCCGGAGCTGATCTCGAATGCAGTTGTACCTGTAGGAATTTTGGTGATCATGTTTACAGTGAACTGGAAACTCACTCTGCTGTCATTGATCAGCGTGCCTGTGGGAATGGTCTTTTACAGCCTTATGATGGTTGGCTCGGAAGAGAGTTTTAAGAACACCATGGTAAAGACCAAGGCGCTGAATGATACAGCTGTAGAGTACATAAACGGCATAGAGGTAATAAAAGCGTTTGGCAAAACAAAGACTTCTTACGAAAAATTTATTGTTGCCGCAAAAGAAGGCGCGGACTGTTTTATAGAATGGATGAGAAGGTGTAACATCTGGCAGAACCTGGCGCTCACTCTTTTGCCGGCGCAGCTTTTGACGCTTCTTCCTTTTACGGGACTTTTCTATATGCAGGGAAAGGTAGATGGGACGGATGCCATGCTGCTCATCATCCTGACCTTGGGTCTTGTGTCTCCCTTTATGGTTGTTGCGGGACATATGGATAACCTTAAGAAAACGGGTGCGATCATTGATGAAGCTACTTCTGTTTTGGGAAAAAGAGAACTGATCCGTCCCGAGACTGTAAATGATGTACCGAGGGATAACACGATAGAGTTTAAGGATGTACACTTCGGATACAGCGAAAAAGAAGTGCTTCACGGAGTAAACCTGACGATAAAAGAGGGAACGGTCAATGCTCTCGTCGGACCTTCCGGATCCGGTAAGTCCACGATCGCTAAACTCATAGCTTCATTCTGGGATGCGGACAGCGGTTCGGTCACATACGGAGGAGTGGACATAAAGAACATTCCTCTTTCCGAATATAACAAACATATAGCTTATGTATCACAGGATAATTATCTTTTTGATGAGACAGTCATGGAAAACATCAGGATGGGTAACCCTGATGCTACCGACGAAGAAGTGATGAATGCTGCAAAAGCCTGCGGATGCCATGATTTTATAATGAATCTCGAGAAGGGTTACAACACTGTGGCCGGAGGCGCCGGCGGACATCTTTCCGGCGGAGAAAGACAGAGGATCAGCATTGCGAGGGCGATGCTCAAAAATGCACCGGTTGTGATACTCGATGAAGCTACGGCATATACCGACCCGGAGAATGAGGCACTGGTTCAGCGAAGCGTGGCAAAACTCATCGCAGGCAGAACGCTTATAGTGATAGCACACAGGCTTTCCACCATTGCTTCTGCAGACCGTATTTTTGTGATAAATGACGGAAATGTGGCAGCGGCCGGCACACAGGAAGAACTGCTGGAAAGATCGGCTTTATACAGAGAGATGTGGGAAGCTCATATTTCTTCAAAAGATTCGGAGGTGGCATAATGTTTCGTACATTGAAAATGTATTTTGATTTCGCAAACGAAGAAAATAAAAAGAAACTGTTAACGGCGATGTTGCTGGGAGTTTTGAAGGCAATGTTTGCCATGATCAAGATCCCGGCGATTGCTGTGATCATACAGGGCATATTGGAGAAGAATATGAGCACCACAACAATATGGACATCATTCGGTATAATGTGTCTGTCTGTTGCAGGTCAGGTGCTTATAGGACTTAAGACTACAATGCTCCAAACTGAAGCCGGATATAATACCTGCTCCGGAAAACGTATAGAGATCGCTGAACATTTGAGATATCTTCCCATGGGATTTTTTAATGCCAACAGTCTCGGAAGGATCACCAATATCACCACCAATACCATGGAACAGCTGGCCGATGTTGCGACACTTGTGGTGATGATAACAACTCAGGGTATCATAACAACAGCGGTTATTTTTGGGTTCCTTGCTTTTTTTGATATTCGCATCGCACTTATCCTGTTAGTAGGAATATTTGTTTTTTCATTTTTCAATACTATGATGCAGAAAGCAACCATTCCCGCGGCACCGAGGGTTGCTAAAGCAGGAGAGAGCCTTGTAAGCGCAGTTATCGAGTACATACAGGGTATTGCCGAGGTAAAGAATTACAATCTGACAGAGAAAACCGCAAAAAAACTTGAAAGTGCAATCGTAGAGAAACAGGCGGCGGATACCAAGATGGAATTTACGGTTATACCATATATGTGTTTGCAGGGACTCGCTACAAAACTTACAGGCGTGATCATGTGCATTATGTCTGTGAATTTTTACCTCACAGGGTCTATGTCTCTTTTGTATGCGATCATAATGACGATCTCATCGTTTATGATCTATGAAAGTCTTGACATGATGGGCGGTTTTTCTGCTCTGATGAGGAATGTAAATATCATAGTGGACAAGGCAAATGAAGTTTTGTCAATCCCGCCGATGGATATAGACGGAGAGGATATGACTCCCGTAAATATGGATATAGAACTTAAGAACATATCTTTTGCATATGAAGACAGGACGATCATCGATAACGTGTCGCTTAAGATTCCTGCAGGTACTACTACTGCTATCGTGGGACCGTCCGGTGGAGGAAAAACAACTCTTACAAATCTCATGGCGAGGTTTTGGGATGTTAAGTCCGGGGAGGTACTCCTGGGAGGAAAGAATGTCAAGGATTACAGTTTTGATTCACTTATGAGTAACTTCAGCTTTGTCTTTCAGAGAGTTTATCTTTTTGAAAACACCATTGCGGAAAATATCCGGTTCGGAAGTCCCGAAGCTCCTATGGAGAAAGTGATCGAAGCAGCTAAAAAAGCTCGCTGTCATGATTTCATAATGAGCCTTCCCGACGGATACGATACGGTCATAGGCGAGGGTGGCGCATCTCTTTCGGGAGGTGAAAAGCAGCGTATTTCCATTGCCCGCGCTATCATGAAGGATGCACCCATTATCATCCTGGATGAGGCAACGGCCAATGTGGATCCGGAGAATGAGGCAGAACTTACAAAGGCGATTGAGGAACTCACGAGAAACAAGACCATTATCATGATAGCCCACAGACTAAAGACCGTAAGACATGCGGATCAGATATTGGTTGTATCCGATGGAAGGATCACACAGAAAGGCACACATGAGGAATTGCTCGAGCAGCCCGGAATATACAGGAATTTTGTAATGGAAAGAAAAGAAGCAGTATCGTGGAAGATCGCATAAAAAACAGTTGACATTTTATTTGATCAGTGTTATCTTTTTTATCATGGTTAGCGAATGCTAATCGTTGTCTGATTGTTACCTTTATATTACTCCACCCCAAACCGGTGGAGTAATATAAAAAACACAGGTTAGCAAATGCTAACCAAAAACAAAGAGGTGCGCTGATGTCCGAAGAATTTATTATAGAGCATTGCTCGCCTACGCTTGCGGGTATAAAGACAGGAAACATGTTTTCCGTCAGGATCAAAGATAAGACAGATATTAAGAAAGAAGTGAGAGAACTCAATAAGATCCTCAAGGGAAAAGGCCTTCGTGTGATAGTGTTGAAGAATACAGACGAATACGCTCTTGTATATATCTACCGTCCTGATCATCTTGAAAAGGATCTAAAAGATCCGCAGGCGTTACACATTCTGAGCAAGAGGGGATATAATCTGGGAAGTCCTGAATGCTGTATTGTACAGTTGATGAATCATCTGAAGAGTGATGATGCTTTCCCTCACGAGATAGGGCTCTTTTTAGGCTATCCGCCTTCAGACGTAGATTGTTTTATGAAAAACCCCTGTAGCGGAGTGAAGTGCTCCGGATGCTGGAAAGCTTATTCGGATTCGGAAAAGGCAGAGAATACATTCAGAAGATTTAAGAGATGCACGGAAGAATACCGTGAGATGCACAAAAAAGGTAAATCCCTGACACAGCTTGCCGTTATAACTGACAGAAAGCGTGTCGGGTAAAAAAATAAGAGCTGTTGTAAAAACATGGGAGGAACGATCATGACAAAGTCATGATTTGTAATCGTTCCGACCGATATGGCACGATTGCAAATCAATCGTGCCGATACATATTATACAAGGAGGAAACTCATAATGAGTAAAGTAGCAGTAGTTTATTGGAGCGGAACAGGAAATACGGCAGCAATGGCAAGTGCAGTGGAATCCGGAGCAAAGGATTCGGGTGCTGAAGTAACCGTATTTGAAACCAATGGATTCACAGCCGGCAAGGTTGCTGAGTTTGATGCGATCGCATTCGGATGCCCGGCAATGGGTGCCGAGGTGCTGGAGGAGTCTGAGTTCGACCCGATGTTCACTTCTGTGGAAGGATCGCTCTCAGGCAAAAAGATCGCTCTCTTTGGTTCATA
>JAILBP010000199.1:0-7626 GCA_024680835.1 Lachnospiraceae bacterium
GGGACTTACCGCAAACGGACGGGATATCCCCATGGAGCAGGAGATAGTGGAAGTTTGTGAGTTCTATGATCTCGATCCTTATCGCATGGATTCGCAGGGATGTCTTTTAACGGCAACAGAAGACGGCGAAGCGCTGTGCGAATACCTTTATGAACATGGCGTGGAAGCAGGCGTCATCGGAAGTTTCACAGATTCAAATGACCGCAGGATACTCATGGATGAGGAATACAGATATCTTGAACCTTTCAGGGGAGGGGTAATACAGGTTCCGTAAATGGCTGAAGAGTGCATGGGATCCGCCCCGGGAAGGGAACATATTAAACATGGGAGGCAGGATATGAGAGAGAAGATTTTAGCTTTTATCGAAAAAAACAGCAGGATAGATCTTGATGAGATAGGCAGGAGCCTCGGAGTTGACAGGGTTACCGTCATGAATGAACTGGAGGCCATGGAAGACGAGCATATCATATGCGGATATCCTACCATGATAGACTGGGATAAGGCCGGTATCGAGAAAGTAACCGCACTGATAGAGGTGAGGGTAACACCGCAGCGAGCCATGGGCTTCGATAAGGTGGCGGAGCGCATATACAGATATCCGGAGGTCGATGCGGTATATCTGATATCCGGTGGTTTTGACTTCATGGTGACTATCGAGGGCAGAACTTTACGTGAGGTTTCACAGTTTGTATCCGAGAAGCTTTCCACCATAGACACAGTGCTCAGCACCAAGACCAACTTTATCCTCAAAAAATACAAGGATCACGGAATGATCATGGTCGGACCTTCAAAAGATGAAAGGGTTATGATGGCATAATGAGAGAACCTTTATCAAAGACAATCAGCACAATAAAACCCTCGGGTATCAGAAAGTTTTTCGATGTCGTGAGCGAGATGCCGGACGCTATTTCTCTGGGCGTCGGTGAGCCGGATTTTGATACGCCGTGGCATATAAGGGACGAGGGCATCCGCGCTTTAGAGCAGGGCAAGACCTTCTATACATCAAACGCGGGCTTAAAGGAATTGAAAAAAGAAATCGCGGAGTATTTAAGCCGCAGATTTGACCTGACATATGATTTTTCGGATGAGATCATGGTGACGGTAGGTGGCTCCGAGGCCATAGATATAGCGCTGAGGGCGATGCTGGATCCGGGGGACGAGGTTTTGATCCCGGAGCCAAGTTATGTTTCCTACACACCCTGTACTGTATTGGCAGGTGGAGTGCCTGTTCCGATCCCCTTAAAGGCGGAAAACGAATTCAGACTCACTCCGCAGGAGCTTAAGGATGCCATAACACCGAAGACGAAGATCCTGATCCTGCCGTTCCCCAATAACCCAACGGGTGCGGTAATGGAAAAGAGTGATCTCGAAGCCATAAAAGACATTATCATCGACAATGATCTCTTCGTTGTCAGTGATGAGATATACGCAGAGCTGACATACCTTGGCAAACACACCAGTATTGCGGGATTGCCCGGTATGAGGGAACGCACGGTGCTCATAAACGGTTTTTCAAAGGCATTTGCCATGACAGGATGGAGACTTGGTTATGCATGCGCTCCGGAGCATATATTAAAACAGATGCTGAAGATCCACCAGTTCTGTATCATGTGTGCGCCCACCAACTCACAGTATGCCGCCATTGAGGCTTTGAAAAACGGTGATGAGGATGTGGAGTCCATGAGGGAAGAGTACAATGTCCGCAGGAAGTTCTTGATGGACTGCTTTAAGGACATGGGACTGGACTGCTTTGAACCCTTCGGAGCTTTCTACATCTTCCCGTCCATACAGAAATTCAACATGACCAGCGATGAGTTCGCCACTCGTTTCCTGAGAGAGAAAAAGGTGGCGGTGGTGCCCGGAAATGCTTTCGGCGATTCGGGCGAGGGCTTTATCAGGATATCTTACGCTTATTCGCTCTCAGATCTCAAGGTGGCTATAGGGCGTCTGCGTGAGTTCGTAGAAGATCTCGGGAAGGAAATGTGATGTTCAATATCGTGCTGCTGGAGCCCGAGATACCGGCCAACACCGGTAATATAGGGCGCACCTGCCTGGCGACAAATACAAGGCTTCATCTGATAGAGCCCTTGGGTTTCAGGCTTGATGAGAAGAGCTTAAAGCGGGCTGGCATGGATTACTGGGACAAACTGGACGTTCATACCTATATATGCTATGAAGATTTTCTGGATAAAAATCCGGATGCGGCGGAGCGTATGTTTTTTGCCACCACGAAGGCTCGTCGCGATCACTGCAGTGTGCAGTTTAACGACGGGGATTACATCATGTTCGGAAAGGAATCTGCGGGAATACCTGAGGAGATTTTGGTCAGCAACAGGGACAGATGTATCAGGATCCCCATGGCTGACGAGATAAGATCGCTGAATCTCTCAAATTCCGTGGCCATCGTGCTGTATGAAGCTTTGAGACAGAACGGTTTTCCGGGACTTCAGTCGGAGGGAGAGCTTCACAGACTGAGCTGGGATCTTTGAAGAGGACGTCCGATAAAGGACTGAAAAATTGGTTTACTGTATATAAACGGTGTTTTATGATACATGCAAAGGATCTGATATATAATTACATAAAAACAGACGAAGAGGGCAATGCGGAAGGTTTCTGCACTGCCCTTGATCATGCTGACCTGGATGTGAGTCCGGGAGAGTTCATAGCTATCCTGGGACATAACGGCTCCGGAAAATCCACTCTGGCAAAAAACATAAATGCCCTCTTAAGGCTTTCCGGAGGAACCCTGTATGTAGACGGCAAGGATGTCAGGGATGCTTCGAAGATCCTGGAGATTCGTAAGAGCGCAGGGATGATATTCCAGAATCCTGACAATCAGATAATAGCATCCGTGGTGGAGGAGGATGTGGCCTTCGGCCCTGAAAATCTGGGGGTGCCGACAGAGGAGATAAAGAGGCGGGTTCATGAGAGTCTCGACAGTGTGGGGATGAGTGCATACAGCAGAAAATCCCCGGACAGACTTTCCGGCGGACAAAAGCAAAAAGTAGCCATTGCAGGTGTTCTGGCAATGGAGCCGGAATGCATTATCATGGATGAGCCCACTGCAATGCTGGATCCCAAAGGACGGGGTGAGGTCATGGCGGCAGCTCATAAACTCAACAGAGAAAAGGATATTACGGTGATTCTGATAACCCACAACATGGAGGAGGCAGTGGATGCCGACAGGATCTTTGTGATGGACAAAGGCAGGGTTGTAATGCATGGAACTCCCGGGGAAGTCTTCTCAAAGGTTGATGAGCTTGTGTCATACAGGCTCTGCGTTCCTCCTGTCACAATGCTGGCGCACAGGCTTAAACAGGCAGGACTTGACATACCGGATACCATACTCACGAGACAGGAGCTGACAGAAGCACTTGCAGAAAAAAGAAAGCCGTGAATCATCTTTTGACAAATCGTCTTTATAAAAAAAGGTTTCTATTCACAGCCACTTTGCCACTATTCCACGGGCACGCCTACGTGCATAGCTTCTGCACAGCAAGCTGGCAGAAAGCTTATGCACGAGACTCTACTGTCGCTATCGCGACTGCCCGTGTCATAAGGGCAAAGTGACTGATTCCAGTCAATATCATGCAGTCAGACATATTTGCCAGCAAGCTGTCATATGTCTGACTACATGATATTGGCTGTGAATAGAAACAAAAAGGAAGTATATGATAATCGAGTTTGAGAATGTAGATCATGTCTATGATGACGGAGCTGCCGCAGGCGTTAGGGCTCTTTCTGATATAAACTTAAAAGTGCGGGATGATGAGTTCATCGGTGTGATCGGTGCCACCGGTTCGGGAAAATCAACTCTGGTACAGCACATGAACGGACTTCTGAAAGCATCTTCCGGTAAGATCACCTTTGACGGTCGCAATATCTATGACAAGGATTTTTCTCTCAGGAAACTGAGAGATCATGTGGGACTGGTGTTCCAATACCCGGAGCATCAGCTTTTTGAGATGACGGTTTTCGATGATGTCTGCTTCGGACCAAAGAATCAGAAGCTTGATCCCGAAGAGGTAAAGATACGTGCGACGGAAGCTCTGAAGATGACAGGAGTAGGTGAGGAATACTATGACGCTTCGCCCTTTGATCTGTCTGGTGGACAGAAACGACGTGTCGCAATAGCAGGTGTTTTGGCAATGCAGCCTGACGTATTGATATTGGATGAGCCGGCTGCCGGTCTTGATCCTGCGGGTAAGACCGAGATTTTTGAGAGCGTCCGGACTCTCAAGAAAAACAGCAGGATTACTGTGATCCTGGTGAGCCACTCCATGGAGGACGTGGCAGAGTACGTTGATCGTCTGATAGTGATGGATAATGGCAGGATCGCATTCGACGATACTCCTGTGAATGTATTCAAAAATGTGGAAAAGCTGGAATCCATAGGACTTGCTGCACCGGAGGTATCTTATGTCATGAGGGATCTTAAGGAAGCGGGATTCGATGTTTCACAGGATATACTGACTGTGGATGACGCGGTTGATGAGATCCTGAGAGCATTGGGATCAAAGACTGATCCGGGGGACAGGTGAGTTTATGTTGCGTGATATAACACTTGGACAATACTATCAGACTGAATCGGTCATTCACAGGCTCGATCCAAGGGTGAAGCTCTTCGGAACCGTCATCTGTATGATATGTGTTTTCATGATGAATAACGGTCTGACCTTCGCTCTTTTGACACTGTATATTTTTATGGCTATAAAGCTGTCGAAAGTTCCGGTCTCATTCATGTTCAGGGGCTTAAAGAGCATCGCGTTGCTTATGGTTCTGTCGGCAGGCTTTAATATATTCATGACAGAGGGTGATGTCATCTTCTCAGTTGGTGTGATTCATATCACCATACAGGGAGTGATGCTGGCACTGAAGATCATAGTGAGGCTCACATATATAGTGATGGGAACATCCGTGCTCACGCTGACCACAACTCCGAACCGGCTGACGGACGGTCTGGAAAAAGGACTTGGTTTTTTGAAAAAGATAAGAGTCCCCGTACATGAACTTGCCATGATGATGTCTATAGCGCTGCGGTTCATACCGATACTCACGGAGGAGGCAGACCGCATTATGAAGGCTCAGGCCGCCAGGGGAGCGTGTTTTGACGAGGGAAAGTTCATAGACAGGGCAAAAGCTCTCGTGCCTGTTTTGGTGCCGCTGTTCGTTGCCGCTTTTAAGCGGGCGGGAGATCTGGCTCTCGCAATGGAGGCCAGGTGTTACAACGGGGGCGAGGGCAGGACTAAGATGTATCCGCTCGAATATACAAAGGCAGACAGGGTCTCCTATTTTGTCATAATAGCCGCTGCTGCCTCCGTGACAGCAGCGAGATTTCTGATGCCTGACATGACTGGGTTCGTGTATGATCTTTTGTCTCTTATAACATAATAATATGATTCAAGGATTAAAAGCACGAAACAATCCGAGAATCACCGTTTGGTTACTATTCACAGCCGCTTTACATACATTCTACAGGTTCGCCCTGACATCGGCAATCTGCGAAGCCAAGCTGGCATATGCCTGCCTGTATGATATTGGCTGTGAATAGTAACCTCCTCCTTGTGATTCTCAAATCATATATTGCAAAATAATACATAATTGGTTATATTGATATAACCAATTTGTGATTTTTTTATAATACCAGGATGGGCCTATGAATAAATATAACCTTGAAGATCGCGGGGATACACCGATCTATGAGTTCCTGTACAAGAGTATAAGAGATGATATAAAGAACGGAATTTTGCGTGCAGGGGAGAAAATGCCTTCAAAGCGTACGCTGGCGCATGAGTACGGAGTCAGCCTGATCACGGTACAGAATGCATATGAGCAGCTCGTGATGGAGGGATATCTGGACTCTGTTACGAGAAAGGGGTATTACATTGCGGATATCGTGCCGGTGTCTGTGATCCGGGGAGATGATCGTATGGTGGATGGATCCGGCAACAGGTCAGGTGCAGGCAAAAATACGACTTCGGGCGACAGGCGTAAACCGGCCTTAAAGGACAGTATGGGTTGCGAATTCAGGTCTGATGCACACATCGACCTTGCAACAGGACGTATCAGATGCGGTAATTTCCCTTATGGTACCTGGTCGCGGCTCATGCGTAAAACCCTTGCGGACGAGGAGAGCAGCTTCCTGCAGAAACCGGAGAGCACGGGGCTTTATGAGCTGAGGGTTGCAATATCGGATTATCTGCGCACTGAAAAAGGACTTATGTACGATCCGGAAAATATTGTGATCGGTGCGGGGACAGAGTATCTTTATACTATGGTGGTCTGGCTTTTAGGGAGAAACGGGATGTACGCCGTGGAAGATCCGGGACACCTGACTGTAAGTCGAATCTTTGAGGCAAACGGAGTAAAAGTTCTCTATATACCGGTAGATTCAGAGGGTTTCTCCATAAGGGATCTGAATGTCACAAACCCTCTTGCCATACATATATCTCCGTCACATCAGTTCCCTACGGGTGTGGTGATGCCTGCTAAGAGGCGCCATGACATCATAGAATGGGCGAAGGTGCATAACTGCTATATAATAGAGGATGATTACGACAGTGAATTCAGGTATCAGGGGAGACCGGTGCCTGCCATGGCAGGTTTAGACAGGGATCATGTGATCTATATGAATACTTTTTCCAGAACTCTGTCACCATCGGTGAGGATCGCTTATATGGCGCTGCCTGATGCGCTGGCAAAACTCTGCAGGGAAAAGCTGGGATTCATGACCTGTCCCGTGTCCGTGGCCGATCAGATGACACTGGCTAAATTCATAGATGGCGGTTACTACACCCGCCATATTTCACGGATGAAAAAGTTTTATCATATAAACAGAGACAGAATACTGGAGGAGATAAAAAACTCCGGTTTCGGAAACTGTGTGGACATCAGGGGAGAGGGTACGGGACTTCATTTTCTGATGGAGGTAAAGGATGAGAATGTGGATATGGAAAAATATATTCACAGTCTGTACGACAGAGGTATACATATAAAGCGGGTATCCGACTACAGCAAGCGAAGTTTTTCGCAGTATGAAAGGCTTTTGATCTTCAGCTACTCCCATATCCTGCCGGAGGAACTGCCGGGGGTTTTTGATGAAATGAAAGAAGAAATTCTTTCCTGCAGATGATTTTTTTGAAATGAACAAAAACTTCTGCAATATATTTATTGACAATTTGTATACAATGTGCGAAAATACGAAACTGTTAAAGGATGTGCGGTTGTGATTCAGATTATGTGTTCGCAGCTGCCAGTCATTACACTATAATACGTATTGTTCAATAGGAGGAGAGGACAAATGGACAGACCAACAATCAGACAGATGGCCAGGAACGACCTGGGCAACAAGATCTTCGGCAAAGGATGGCTTATGGCTTTGCTGGCAACTTTATTTTTTTCAATTATCTACAGTGCAGCGAGCGGAACCGTAATCGGTGCGTTCATTCTCTACGGACCGCTGGTGATTGGTTTGACATCTGCATTCCTTACTATCAGCCGTAAAAAGACAGACATGGAAATTGGCGAGATGTTCAGCGTTGGTTTTGGTGATTTCGGACGTAACCTTATGGTAGGTCTTATGACTGAGATCTTTATCATGCTGTGGTCATGCCTTTTCGTTATCCC
>JAILBP010000224.1:0-5860 GCA_024680835.1 Lachnospiraceae bacterium
GCAGCAAAGCTTATCCTGAACACCTTGGGTTTGAGAAAAGGCGGAATAGAAGTTGTGAGCTGTCCAACCTGCGGACGCACCAGGATAGACCTGATATCTCTGGCTTCACAGGTTGATGAACTGGTCAAAGATTACGATCTCGACATAAAAGTTGCGGTAATGGGCTGTGTCGTGAACGGTCCGGGCGAAGCCAAAGAGGCGGACATCGGTATCGCCGGCGGTGATGGTGTTGGTCTGCTCATAAAAAAGGGCGAGATAATCCGCAAAGTTCCGGAAAGCGATCTTTTATCGGTGTTAAAGTCTGAGCTCGACAACTGGCATTAAAAATTTACAGGTTACAATATCACAGCCGGCCGGGAGGCCGGCGTCAGTACAATACAGTCTTATCGGGTATTTTTTATGAGCAGAGATTTTTTAGATGTATTTAACAGTCTGAATTTAAAATCCGGGGAACTGCCTTTTTTTGAGGGTGTTTCCGTGGAGCGTCTTTCCGCTACCCCCGCAGGCGATCTGCTGAGAGTTTTTATAGAGAGCGATCATGTGATAGCCAAAAAGCTTATCATGGACGCGGAAAACAGCATTAAAACAACATGTTTTCCGGATAAAGATATAGAGATTAAGATTTATGAGCACTATACGCTGTCGGATCTTTATTCCCCCGAGAATCTCTACGAGGAGTACAAGGACAGCATAGAGCTTGAACTCTGTGATTACAGACATTTGTACAAAAACATATTGTCGGATGCCGAGTTCGATTTTTCCGATCCGGGACATCTTACAGTGACGCTGGCTGCCACTGTGATGGCTGAGGAGTGGAGCAGTGAGCTGGAGAGGATCCTGGATAAGATCTTCAATGAGCGATTTGGCTTCAGGCTGGTAGTGGATATCGTGCTGCAGGAGAAGATACGGGAAAATACTGTCAAAAGTCTGCGTGATATGCAGGTAAAACAGAGAGTTGCCGAGATTGTGACCAGCTCATCTCTCAATCCACACAAAGGTGAAGAGCTTGTGCTGGCACAGGCAGCCCCGGACGGTCAGACCGTGGAGAGATCAGCCACCGAAACTCTTGTGATGGAAAAAGAGAAGACCGACGTAAAGGCATCATCAAGACCTGCCAAGACCGGCAAAAAACAAAGCGCATGGGAAGGCCGCTCCAAATTTGGTAAGGAAGGTTTTAAGAAGCGTCCTGTTAAGGAAAAAAATCCCGATGTATATTACGGCAGGGATACCGAGGATGAACCTGTCCCCATTGACTCTGTTATCGGAGACGGTAGGGATATCGTGATAAAAGGTCGGATCCTGACTGTGGAGAACAGACCCACCAAGAGAGGTGATCTGGAACTTGTGATGTTCGTTATCACCGATTTTACCGATTCCATTAAGATCAAGATGTTCGTCAAGGAGGAATTCAAGGACGAAGTTTTATCGAACATCAAACCCAAAGAGGTTGTACTGGTAAAAGGTATAGCGCAGGTAGATGCCTACGATAAGGAAGTATCCATAGGTTCTGTCATCACAGTCAAAAAAGCCACATTGGAGAAGAAAAAACGCATCGACGATTATCCGTTAAAACGCGTGGAGCTTCATTGCCATACCAAGATGAGCGAGATGGACGGACTTTCCGATGTGGAAGACATTGTATCACAGGCCATCGCTTTCGGTCATAAGGCTTTAGCAGTCACCGACCACGGCGTTGTGCACGCTTTCCCGAAAGCCAATCATGCATTGCCCAAAGGCAGTGATTTTAAATTGATCTACGGTGTGGAAGCCTATCTTGTGGATGATCTTACCACCATCATAAACTCGGATGATGATCCGGACAGGAGTCTGGATGTGGGGCTTTCAGACAGTGAATATGTGGTCTTTGATATCGAGACTACCGGTTTTTCTCCCAAAAAGAACGCCATCATAGAGATAGGTGCCGTAAAGGTCAAAGAGGGAAAGATTACAGATCGTTTTTCTACCTTTATCAATCCTGAGAGACCTATACCTTTCGAAATCACAAAGCTCACATCCATCAGGGATGACATGGTAAAGGATGCACCGAAGATAGAGACGGTTCTTCCGCAGTTTATGGAGTTTTGCATGGGCTGTATCCTGGTGGGACACAATGTGCGATTTGATGCCGGATTCATCAGATATTACTGTGAAAAGCTCGGTCTGGAGTACCGTTATATCACTGTAGATACAGTTATCATGGCGCAGTTTTTGCTGCCGCAGCTCAAAAGATACAAGCTGGACACCGTGGCAAAGGAGTTGGGATATATCCTTGAGGGACACCACAGGGCTGTTAATGACGCGGAATGTACGGCAGATATCTTCCTGAAGCTTTCGGACAGGGCTAAAGGCAAAGGAGTGAACACTCTTGCCGAACTCAACGAAAAGGGTAAGATCGATGAGGAGACCGTGAAAAAGCTCCATCCCTATCATGCCATAATACTGGCCAAAAACGATCTGGGCAGGATCAATCTTTACAGACTTGTGTCCATTTCACATACCAAATATTTTTCAAAGCATCCCCGCATCCCGAAGAGCGAACTGTTAAAGCACAGGGAAGGATTGCTGTTAGGAAGTGCCTGCGAAGCAGGTGAGCTGTATCAGGCTATTCTGGATGGTAAGAGCGACCGTGATATATATGATATCGCGTCATTCTATGATTACCTTGAGATACAGCCCAACGGCAACAATGCATTTATGCTGAGGTCGGACAAATATGGTATTGAGTCCGAAGAGGACTTAAATGACATTAACAGGAAGATCTTAAGTCTCGCTGATGAACAGGGAAAACTGTGCGTTGCCACCTGTGACGTTCATTTCCTGAATCCGGAGGATGCTATATACAGGAGTATAATTCAGGCAGGAAAAGGCTTTGATGATGCAGACAACCAGGCTCCGCTGTATCTGCACACCACTGAAGAGATGTTAAAGGAATTCGAGTATCTCGGTCTTGAGAGAGCCAGGGAGGTTGTTATCACAAATTCATGCAGGATAGCAGATATGTGTGAATATATCTCCCCTGTGAGACCGGATAAAGCTCCGCCTGTCATCGAGAATTCTGACGAGACACTGAGAAAGATATGTTATGATAAAGCACATGCAATCTACGGACCGGAACTTCCGGAGATAGTGGAAAAGCGTCTTGAGAAAGAGCTCACATCCATCATCGGAAACGGTTATGCGGTTATGTATATCATAGCCCAGAAGCTGGTGTGGAAATCCGTTGAGGACGGCTACCTGGTAGGAAGCCGCGGCTCGGTAGGCTCCAGCTTTGTAGCCACCATGAGCGGTATAACGGAGGTTAACCCCTTAAGCGCTCACTATTACTGCAAAAAATGCCATTATTATGATTTTGATTCACCTGAAGTCAGAAAATATGCGGGAAGATCGGGCTGTGATATGCCTGACAAGATGTGCCCCAACTGCGGTGAAAAGCTGGTAAAAGAAGGCTTTGACATACCCTTTGAGACCTTCCTCGGTTTCAAGGGTGATAAGGAGCCTGATATCGATCTGAACTTCTCAGGAGATTATCAGTCGAAGGCTCATAAATACACGGAAGTTATCTTTGGAGCGGGACAGACCCTGCGCGCAGGTACCATATCGGGTGTTGCGGAGAAGACTGCCTACGGCTACGTAAAAAAATACTTTGAAGAGAGAGGCATACAGAAGAGAAGCTGTGAGGTAGACAGGCTCGTACCATATTGCTCCGGAGTTAAGACCACCACAGGACAGCACCCCGGCGGTATCGTAGTCTTGCCGGTGGGTGAGGAGATCAACACCTTCACCCCGGTTCAGAAGCCGGCCAATGATATGACCACCGATACCATCACCACACATTTTGACTATCATGCCATAGATCACAACCTTTTGAAGCTCGATATCTTAGGTCATGATGATCCTACCATGATCAGAAAGCTTGAGGATCTGACCGGCATCGATGCCACAAAGATACCTTTGGATGATCCCAAGGTCATGAGTCTTTTCCAGGGAACGGAAGTTTTGGGTATAAAGCCTGAGGACATTGACGGTACACCCCTGGGAACCCTCGGTATCCCCGAGTTCGGTACAGACTTTGCCATGAACATGGTGGTGGAGGCGGCTCCTAAGGAATTTACAGACCTTGTATGTATATCAGGTCTTTCACACGGTACGGATGTATGGCTT
Organism: Lachnospiraceae bacterium; assembly: GCA_024680835.1. Taxonomy (GTDB): domain Bacteria; phylum Bacillota; class Clostridia; order Lachnospirales; family Lachnospiraceae; genus RGIG6904. The sequence continues at coordinate 4,162 of JAILBP010000224.1, forward strand.
GGAAATGCCCAGGATCTCATCCGCGCAGGCACAGCCACTATTTCGACCTGTATATCCACCAGAGATGATATCATGACCTTCCTCATCAATAAAGGTCTTGATCCGGCTCTGTCATTCAACATCATGGAAAAGGTCAGAAAGGGCGTTGTGGCCAAGGGCAAATGCGAACAGTGGCCGGAGTGGGAGCAGGAGATGTTAGCCCATGATGTGCCACAGTGGTACTGTGACTCCTGCAAGAAGATCAAATACATGTTCCCGAAGGCTCATGCCGTGGCTTATGTCATGATGGCATGGCGTATAGGCTATTGCAAGATCTATCATCCCTTAGCTTACTATGCTGCATTTTTCTCCATAAGATCCAAGGGCTTCAACTACCAGATGATGTGCCGCGGAAGATCGGTTCTGAGAGGATACATGCAGGAATATAAAGCCCGCATGGATGATAAGGACAAAAAGAATGCCCTGTCGGCTGCAGAGCAGGATTCGTACAAAGATATGCGTCTTGTGGATGAGATGTACGCAAGAGGTTTTGAGTTTGTACCCATAGATATCTATAAAGCTGATGCAAGGTATTTCCAGATCATAGACGGAAAGCTCATGGCAAGCTTTAACTCCATAGAAGGTATGGGCGACCAGGCTGCCGAAAACCTTGCCATCGCCGCAAAACAGGGGAAATTCATGTCCCTTGAGGATATCAAAAACAGAGGCAAGGTTCCCCAGAAGGTCATCGACTCCATGGTGGAGATGGGTATTCTGGAGGGATTGCCTCAGACAAATCAATATTCGTTGTTTGATTTTATGTGATTTTATGATGATTTACAAAGCCGATATCATGCAGGATACATGTTGAAGGCTTTCCAGGCAGAGACAGATCATGAACAAATTAAAAAAATTTTTTTACAGGATCCTGTATGATCTTCTCAGACCGAGAAATCGTGTTACAAATGCGGATCCACCCAAAGACTATATGTATTACAACAATACAGTGACAGAAAATGTCACAGGTGAGTTTTACGAGCTTGAACCGGAATCTTCGGATGATTCGGATGAGGATTCTTAATTGCTTTAACAATATACCGGAGGGAAATGCATGATCACATTTGGCGGTATCTATATCGGAACTTACGAGATATCTCTGAAGATCGTAGAGATGACCAGGGGTAAGGGCATCAAAGTCATAGATTATATCAAAAGTCACGTGGAGTTAGGTGAGGACGCCTTAGACGACGGTATCATAGATAATGACACCATAGACGGCATCTGCGTAAGGCTCAATGAATATAAGAAGATCATCAAAAGCTACAAATGTAATGATTTTGTGGCTTACGGAGGCACCACCCTGTACAGGGCCAAAAACTGTATCTTCGTACTGGATAAGATCAAAAAGACAACAGGTATCGATGTGGAGCTTTTGTCCAACACCGAACACAGAATGTTAACCTACCGCTGTGTTACCGCAGATGATGCTTTTGCTAAGATGATAGCCAAAAATACTGCCATCGTGCATGTCGGAGGCGCGGATCTTCAGATAACCCTGTTTGACAACGGAAAGCTTTTGACAACGGAACACCTTACCACAGGCTCCATAAAGCTCTACGAGTCTGTCAAAAATCTGCCGGGATCCAGAGAGATCAAGCACGGCGTCATGATGGAGCTCATAGACAAAGAGCTGTCTGTATTCATGGCAAGATGCAGGATA
>JAILBP010000259.1:0-3332 GCA_024680835.1 Lachnospiraceae bacterium
ATGATCAGTATACGAGCCCGTTGTCCAACTGTTTCTCACAAGCCATGCACCATCACCGATAGGTGTATTTGTAAAATACTCCTTTGGAAAAGTATCATCCCATCCAACTATTGTAATCGCATGATTTGTAGAATTGTTATGACTGTCCGGATCATAATATGCATTATGTTCTGTATTATAGACTCCACCGCTTACAGAAGCAGACGTACTGCTCTGCGCAAAGAAGCTCACACCTATCGCGCCAAAATCCATAATAAGCTGTTTTGCAGCCTGCATATCTTCATCACTTGATACATCAAAACTTATGTTGTAATAGTTTTTTAAATGTGCTCGGTCTAAATAAGCGTAAGAAGGATCTATAGACTGGGGCATGTTCGCCTGACTGGTAGGATATGACAAAGCATCCGCATCATTGGCAGCCCCTGTCCATGAAGCCAAAATATTTTGTGAATATGCCAGATTGCCACCGCGTGACATATATGTCTCTCCGTCATTACCACCAACGTTACTGTCACCGGTAGTGCCGTCAAGGGGATCTGTCACCCAGTTATATGAGAAATAGGCAAGATGAAGCTCTGACAGATTTAAATCTGCATCCGTTATGATTCCCTTTTTTCTCAAACTTATCTCCGCAAGCGCCATAGACGAATGTGCCCAGCACGAACCAAAAGGATTCTGATTCCTAAGCGGCGGCATATAATCCTTAAAATCGTCATATCCGTATGACGAAGGCAAGCTCACGCTTCGGAGTGCCGGGATGTAATCATCTCCGTAATCGGAAATGCTACCGATCTCATATCCGAGATCCACATCCTGATAATTCAGGATATGCTCCTCGTAATAATCCTCCGGATAAATCTCAATTGCCGGGTCAACTTCTTTGATGCCGGCTTCCGAAGCATAAACCGAAAGGGCTCCGCCCGGAACCATCATGGCCACTGTCAAAAGTACGCTTACAGATCTCTGCCAGATCTTTTTCAGTAGCCAATTACGATTTCTCCCTGTTTTTTTCAATGACTGTCCTGATCTATACATTTTTTCCTCCCAACTGCAGGTTTATCATTCCGTTATACTTTTGTCCTGCCAACTCATCACCGGGACGATTCATTGGCTGTTGCATAATGATCCGCTGCCTCTGATGGATTGTAATTGACTACAGGCATAGTAAGCGAATAATTTACATCAAAGCATGTCTATGTTAATACAATTTAGGCAGATCTTCAAGCTTTACAGAGAAAGCACTTTCATATAAGCTTTTCAAGGCTTCTTTCGTATTGTATTTCTCAGTCAGACAAAACTCTTTGGACCAGGTCATGAAGCTCGCCCAGCCGGCTTTCTCTTCTACTATGGCTTCTGCAGAGGGGATCGTGCCCGTCTCTCCGATGAGGGTGATCTTAGGCTCAGTGGTGATCTTTGTAAGTTCATGATACAGATCAACCTGACTGTTGTGAATATGCGCTTCGGAATAAATATCCCGCGAGATCACGTCAACTACATCGTCACCCGGATATGTCTCCGGAAGCGGTGAATTCCAAACCCAGATCAGATTGTTAAGCCCGTGCACATTGGTGAAGCGGTCGTAGAGTATCCTCCACAGCTTTATCAGCGGTTTTGATCCTTTAGCTCCCCACCAAAACCAGGTTCCCTCCCCCTCATGGAAGGGGCGCCACAGGATCGGTATCTGTTTTTCACAGAACGGCCTCAAGATCCCTGCCATCACATCCATATCCGATATCATGGCAAGGTTTTCCGGTGTGCCCTCGATAACTGCCTTCTCGGCATCAAACTCCGTGTTTTCCGTGAAAAATGATTTCGACCTTCCGCCCGTGGGAGAAAACCAGTGCCATGTAAAAGTTATCAAACCTTTCAATTCAGCCCACTCCCAGGCTTTTTTCAATGTTCCGTAATTTCCCTCAACTTCCTTCATACATTCATCATCCGTATCAAAGTAGTTGATGTTCGGCGAGTAGGACAGCAGCTCAAAACCCAGAAGCGCAGGTCTTTTTCCGGTGACATCCTCTATGTAATGCAGTTCCTCCTGCTCCATGGTCTGGGTATGCTGACCTGTAATAACCTTTTTATAAGTGATGTCTGAAAGATACTTCATGACATTTTTTACGCATTCCTGTGCGTTTTTGTTTTGCGGTAAAAAAATTTTATCTCCCATAAACATGGTCCCCTGTTTGTTTGTATTATCTGCACCAACCGGAAGATCATTCGCACCCATAGCGAAAGGATCTGTCCGTGAATTACCTTTTGACCCTCAAATCATCATATTATTACTATCCGATCAATATTTACAAGGAGCCGGATGCAAGCCACGAGAGATATGTGGGAAGACAGTGCGCGTGACCAAACTTGTCAGCAGAATCACCTCCACCCATCAGCTCCAGTATTTTTGAAGCACTTTCATCCGTTGCTGCCGCTGTCAAAAGATACAGATATGCACTTTTATCGCCTGCAAGATTGTATGCAAGTCCCTTCATGCAGAAATCAGCCGGCGTCAGGCCGTTTTCTTTTGCAGTATAATAATCCTCTGTACCTTCGCCGCAGAAATCCAGAAACGCTTTTGTAAGCTCCGCCTTCTCTTCTACGCTGAAACCAAGGTACTCTGTGCCGGTCATTGCCAGAAAGCCCTTTTTCATTGCTTCCTCTTCGGCCCCGGTCATCACGATATCCTCTCCGTATCTGTTATATCCCCACTCATAGGGAGGTACATCTGTCACAAAATCGGCCGGATTGATATAATTTCTGATGTTTTTGTATTTTTTCTCACACTTTTCAGAAGCATTTACAGATACTCTCGGAGTTGCAAAAGTGTATGCAAAAACATTCTTTGCTCCGTACCTGTCAGTCATCCTTTTGGCCAGAAGATTTCCCACCGCAGCTCCCCTGCTGTGTCCAGTTATCCAGAACTTCGCCTTCGAGCCTATCTTGTTTTTCTTTATATACTTGGTGACTGCTTTGAAAAGCCTCTGTTCTGCCTTGGAAAAGCCCGCATGCGTAGCTTTTGTACCCAGATTGAAATTGCTGACCCATTCGTAATTGCCACCGGTACCCCGGATCCATACTGCTACCACCGTGTACCCGTCCAGCTTTTTGTGCCCAATAATGTACGAAACATAGTCATTATCATCCTTAGTCACAGCATTTTCCGTGTATTTCCCGGAGAAACCGCACTGTTCCATCAAATCTTCTGCCTGTGCTCCGTCATAGCATGTCGCAGATGCCAGCATTGACAGAACCGCAAGCTGTTTTTGCTCTTTTTTGCCATTTTGGGAAAAATATGCATCAGTGTACTCCGCACCGTAATTAACGGTTTCGCCCGACAC
>JAILBP010000275.1:0-2795 GCA_024680835.1 Lachnospiraceae bacterium
CCTCAGCGACCTAAAGGACATCGATCACTGCATGCAGGTTATTGCAGACTTCATCGTTTCCCACTCATAGAGAATATCGTTTGCGCGGGTCATTACCGTTTCAGCAATTCCCAAAAGCTGATGGCACTTGCCGCTGCAACATTCAAGGAGTCCACACCGTGAAACATGGGGATCATAACACGATAATCGCAGGCATCAATCACTTCTGCTGGAAGTCCGTTTCCTTCGTTTCCCATAAGTACAGCCAGTTTTTCATTTTTCCTGATCTCATCATTGTCTACGGATGTGGAATCCTCCGTCAAGGCCATGGCCACTGTTTTGTATCCCATGGTTTGAAGAGTCTCAATGAGCGCTATCCCTCTTGATTCCTCTTTCTTTGCTTTTGTCCACGGAATCTTAAACACAGTGCCCATGCTAACCCTTGCGGAACGTCTGGTAAGTGGATCTACAGATGCATATGTCAGTAGCACTCCATCCATTCCGAGAGCCGCCGCGCATCTTGTAATGGCGCCTACATTGGTGGGATTCACCACATCATAAAGCAAAGTTATGCGATGCTTGTCCTTGCAAAATTCATCAAGAGGAGTTTCCCTTCTCCTGCGGAGCACCATCCATAACCCGCGAACCAGCTCATACCCCGTGAGATCACGCAGAATCTCTCCCGCTGCTGTATACACCGGGATGGATTCCTTTTTCTCGCTGCCCCACTTTTTTTCTATCATATCAAAGACGGGCCCGGCTTCCACTTCAAGGCGGTCAGTCTCCACCAGCATCTCCAAGGGTTCATAACCTGCCTCCAGCGCCCGAAGGATCACATATGCACTCTCTGCCAAGAAAAGTCCCGGTTCCGGCTCATAATATCTGTATAGCTGTACCTCCGAAAGCCTTGCGAATACATCCAGCTCCGGTACGTTTATATCTCTTATCTCAATAATATTCATACCTTTAGTATACCATTTTCCGTCAGTCTGTATACACCTGTGCAAACCTCTGAAATAAATTTACGGTCATGAGATATGCTGATAATGGCTCCCGGAAATGATGAAAGCATCTCTCTTATCACGGGACCGGATAATGGCGAAAAGTTTCTGGTCGGCTCATCGAGAATAAGTACATTTGCACCCGAAAGGCTCATCTTGAGCAAAAAGATCTTTGCTTTCTGGCCGCCGGACAACTCACTTATGGGATGGTCCATCTCCGCAGTGGTGTACTTCAGTGATCCCAGATGAGTTCTGATCCTTGTGCGGATCTCCTTATCTCCGGTAGAATCCAAAAAATCCACAGGGGTCATGGATAGATCCAGCACATCCTCGTAATTCTGAGGCATATACTGAGCCTTAATGTCATTTCTTTCAAGCAGCTGCACTGCTATCTGCTTTAAAAGAGTTGTCTTCCCACATCCGTTTGTTCCTACAATACAGATCTTTTCGGGTCCTCTCACTCTCAAGAAAATATCTTCGGAAAGTACTCTGCCTCCGTCCGGCGTAACAAGTTTATCCAATGAATACTCAATTACCGTCTTTCCCGCAGGTATCCCGTTTTCACCCTCCGCGAAGGTAAAGAATATAGCATCTTCCTTTTCGGGCATTTCTGTCATATTCTCGTCTTCACGTTCAAATCTTTTACCCATGGACTTGACGGAATGCATCTTTTTCTTCAGTAGCCTTCCGACACCCGGCTCCTGGCGCGAAACCGAGGCCTGAGCGTGCTCCACCTTCTGCATGAGCTTTCGGTATTTTTCATCCCGTATCTTCTTTTCACGCCTGTCATTAAGCGCTTCCTGTTCCTGCTTTTCAAAGCTGTCAGTACGATTTTTGATGTAACTCCTGTACGAGTCATGAACAACGCAGTATCTGGATTTACGCTTTTTCATGATCTGCTCTATATGAATGATCATGTTAGCGGTATTTTCGATAAGCGTTTCATCGTGAGAAATATACAGAACCGCAGCCTTCCATCCGTTGATCAGATTTTCCAGAAGTTCAAGTGTCTCTATATCGATATCATTCGAGGGCTCGTCAAGCAAAAGAACCGTTGGTTCCGAAATGAGAAGTCTGAACAGTTGAGCCTTGATTTTCTCACCGCCGGAAAGACTTTCCATTTTTTGGTCACCGTAACAGAAATCACTGCTAAGCGAAACACGGCTGGCAAGATCGGACAATTCCTTAGGATTCCTGTCAAAGAAAAGAGGTTCTTCACAAAAATATTCATATATTGTCTTTTTCTTGTCCACTGCAGGGAGTTCCTGGGGAAGATACCCGATCCTTTCACTTCCGAGAAGCCTTTCGCCCCCTGCTTCGGCATATTCCTCGATCATATCCGGGTCTGCGATCCATTTCATGATCGTACTCTTTCCGTTTCCTTCTTCTCCTATCATTACAGCCTTATCTCCATCATTTAAGACGAGATTAAAACCTTCTATGATCGTTCTCAAATCTTTTTTATGCTGTATATTTAAATTCTTTATCTGTAGCAAAAAACATCACCTCACAAAATATAATGCATATCGCTCTGCGATATGCATGCGCGAGCGCGGTGTCGCCAATGGCGACAATTTTCATATCCGCGCGAGTCGCATCCATAGCGGAGCGTTTGCTTTATAGGTAAGTTCAAATAACTATCCTATAAAGCAAAAAAGTCTGATTTGCATACGCAAAACAGACTCATACAAATAAACCCATATAAATACAGGCTGATAAATGCATGATAATCCGATTTATGCGTACACAAACTGACTGCCATATAGCAGCCCGATAAAACGTGTTCACCTAAATCAAATTATCTCTGGTACATTT
>JAILBP010000284.1:0-17146 GCA_024680835.1 Lachnospiraceae bacterium
TACAAACCTGCCAACAGAACGCAGGATTTTACCTGGGCGGATGCCACCGGTGAAACATAATCTATCCCTTTAAGCGGACTGCCCTTAATCTCCAGCGGAACACAGTCATTTCCGTTTTTTCCTTTTATGTTTGCTCCCATCAGAGACAGCGGTGTTATGATACGCTTCATGGGACGGCTCCGCAGCGAGTCGTCACCGTCCAAAACCGTATCGAACCCCTGTCCTGCCAGTATACCGGATATAAGTCTTGTGGTTGTACCGGAATTGCCTGCATCCAGAGTGACATACGGCCTTGTAAGACCTCTTAATCCCTTACCCTGCACCTTTACGGTATCTCCGTTCCTGACTATTTCGATTCCCATCTTCCTGAAACAGTCAATGGTAGACAAACAGTCTGCCCCCTCCAGAAAACCGTTTATCTCCGTAAGTCCCTCGGAGAGACTGCCAAACATCACCGCCCTGTGAGATATCGATTTGTCTCCCGGAACCGTAACCTCTCCCCTAAGGATCTTTTTACCTGTAAACTCTCTTTCCACTAACACTCCTCTTTTCCCGCAGGCTTTAAGAGTCAGCCTGCTATTTTACTGATATTTTTCGACCTGTCTGTAAAAACAAAAAGATCACCTTAGTTTTATTATCACCTTCTGTGAACCGTATATCCCCGCTTACCCAGGATCTCCACTGCTTTGTCCATGGACTCACCATCATAGAGCTCCAGTCTTAATACACCCTCCTCGTATTCCCTGTTGTGTACGATCCCGATATTCTTGATAGATATTCCGGCAAATGCCAGGATACATGACACAGTCGCGATACCTCCAAGCTCATCCAGCAGATCAACATAAAACTCGTATGTCTTCCTGATGGCTCCCGGTTTGTTGACAAACAGGCTGTTTCTGTATTCGGCAGCATCTGAAAAATACTCCAGGAGCTGATGTGAATCCGATGATTCAACACTCTTTCTTATCCTGCCGAAATACTCCGAAAAGGTATCCATCGCTTCCAGGATCTTATCCCTGTTGGACAGACAAATGGCTTCCCACATATAGGGTGAGGATGCCGCAATCCTGGTGACATCCCTGAATCCCCCGGCAGCTATGGTTCTCATGGTCTCGCTCTCATCATCTTCTGCTTTTACCATGTTGATGAGTGAGTAGGCGATCATATGCGGAAGATGACTTATGGCTGCTGTTGACCTGTCATGGATCCTGTAATCCAGCACTAACGGTATCGCCCCCAGCGTCTTTGCAAAATCCTGCATTTTTGCCACCTGCTCATCCGTGTTTTTCCCTGTGGGGGTTATGATGTAATATGCATTTTCCAGCATTCTGTCGGTGGCATTGGCTAAACCTGTCTTTTCAGAACCGGCCATGGGATGTCCTCCTACGAAAACATCCTCCATCCCCAGCTCACAAGCCGCAGCGTGAATATCACCCTTCACGCTGCCAACGTCACTCACCAGGGTGTTGCCTTTCAGAACCTCTTTCAGTTTTCTCATAAACTTAAGGTTCTCCGTAACCGGTGCACACAGTATCACGAGATCCATCTCTGAAAACTCTTCTGCCTCAAGCGGTTCACTGTTTTCTATGAGACCCAGTTTATACGCTTCCTCCACCGTGCTCCTCCGCCCGCTGGCAGCGTATAACCGGATATCCGGATCAACTCTCTTTATAGTCTTTGCAATGGAGCCTCCTATGAGCCCCAGCCCGTAAAAACCTATCTTTTCAAATTTCATAACAATCTCCTGTATCATATCAATATCATGGCATCGCCGAAAGAAAAGAATCTGTATCTCTCTTCAACCGCTGTTTTATAAGCATTCAGTACGTTTTCTCTTCCGGCGAAAGCTGAAACCAGCATTATGAGCGTAGATTCAGGCAGATGGAAATTGGTGATAAGACCATCCACCAGCTTAAACCTGTAGCCCGGATAGATAAAAATATCTGTCCAGCCACTCACCGGGGAAAGCTCGTTGTTTACGGAAATATCTGCTTTTGCGTCTTCCCTGTCGGTCACAGCTCCCATATTTGTGGATGGCATAATATTGAGCAGTTTAGCCGCGCTCTCCAATGTGCGCACGGAAGTTGTTCCTACACATATGATACGGCCTCCCTCTGATCTGGCATGGTTTATACGGTCACAGGCATCCCGGGATATCTCAAAGTATTCGGAATGCATATGGTGCTCGCTTATATCTGCTACCTTCACGGGTCTGAATGTGCCCAGGCCGACATGTAATGTGACCTCCGCTATATCCACCCCCATATCCCTTATTTCGTTCAAAAGTTCCGGAGTGAAATGAAGTCCGGCGGTAGGAGCCGCTGCAGATCCGTCGAACTTTGCATATACTGTCTGATATCTGTCACGGTCCTGAAGCTTTTCTTTTATGTAAGGCGGCAAGGGCATCTCTCCGAGTCTGTCAAGCATCTCCTCGAAGATACCGTCAAACTCAAAACGTATAAGGCGGTTTCCCTCTTCTCCCATGCCGATAACTTCACCTGTCATAAGTCCATCGCCAAAGGTTACCTTCGCTCCGACGCGCATTTTTTTTCCGGGTTTTACAAGGCATTCCCAGACAAGACTGCTACGTCTGTCAGATTCCTGCGATGCCATTGTTACTTCATCCTCTTTAACTCTCTTTAACAGCAGCACCTCCACCGCCGCCCCCGTGTCAGCCTTCGTACCGTACAGTCTGGCAGGAATAACCCTTGTATTATTTAAGACCAGGCAATCACCCGGTCTTAGGAATTGTTTTACATCTTTGAAAATGTGATGACTGACAGCCCCGCTTGCTCTGTCCAAATGCAGCAGACGGCTCGAACTCCTGTCAGCCACCGGGGTCTGTGCTATGAGTTCCTCAGGAAGATCATAGTAAAAATCTTTTGTATCCATATTATCCCTCAGATATATAGTGAACGATTCTAATTCATTCACTATAAAACCACAGCCGGACAAACATCATCCATCTCTTGTGTCCGGCTGTGGATCCAGCATAAAGTTACTATTCACAGCCACTTTACATATATTCTGCATGCATTACGCGCGCAGGGAAACTCCATATGCATTCTCGAGGCTCTTTAAGATCTTATTAACATAACCCTCTATCATCTCCGTGGTAAATGCCTCCTCACGGGGAGTGAATACCACGTTGAATGCCATGCTCTTCTTGCCTGTGATAAGCTGTGCTCCCTCATATACATCGAAAAGTGTCACCTCTGTCACATATTTGCAGGCATTTTTGATCTGCTCTGTGATCTGTCCGCAGGTTATCTCCTTATCTACCACGAAAGCAAAGTCTCTCTTCTCGATATCGAACTTCGGCAGCGGCTCAAATGTTCTCGGTTTTCCGTAGTATTTTGAGAGAAGCCTCATATCAAGCTGGGCAACATAAGCCGGAAGTCTCAGATCAAGGTCATCCGAGATCTCGTATGTAACCTTACCCATGAATCCGCAAACTTCTCCGTCACAGCTGATGTCAGCTGTCTGATAGGGATGAAGAAATGGCTTATTGCCTGCCGCATAATCAAATGTGACATTCAAAGCCTTGGCCACAATATCCACAAGTCCTTTGAGCGAGAAGAAATCCTCGCCCTCTCCGAATACACCGATACAGAGAGTCTCTCTCTCGTCCGGGTACTCCTTCAAGGGAAGCTCACCAGGTATGAATATGTTTCCAAGCTCAAATATACGACCTGAGAGGTTTCCTCTCTTCTGGTTTCTCGCAATGGCATTCAACATCTGTGGCACCAATGTAGTACGCATGAGCGAAAGATCGATATTGATGGGATTGATCAGCTTTATGGCATGTCTTTCCGGTGCATCTTCCGGCAGTCTCATAAGATCAAGATCAGCCGGTGAGAAGAAAGAATAATGTATTCCCTCATACGCGCCTGCACCGCACAGCGCCTCTTTTATGCGAAGCTCGCTCTTCTGGCGAAGGTTAAGACCACCCAGAGTCACTGCCGCTGTGGGCATGAATGTGCTCTTCACATTGTCATAGCCGTACATTCTGATGACTTCCTCGGCTACATCCGGATAATCTTCCATATCCTCTCTGTATGCAGGGATCTTTAATGTGAGATCGTCACCGCTTATGGATGGCTCCATATCAAGGTTTTTGAGGATCCTTACGATCTCCTCGTCCGGAACCTTGATTCCCAGAACACCGTTAACCTTTGACACGGAAACCTTCATGTCCTTTGGCTCTATGGAATTTCCTGTGTTAACCTCGCAACGTGTCTTTGACACCTTGCCGCAACCCAGTTCTTCCACCAGATGAAGCGCTCTCTCCATAGCCATCACTGTAGTATACTCATAAACGCCCTTAGAGAATGCCGCAGATGAGTCCGATGCCTGACCGAGGGCACGAGAGCTCTTGCGGATGTTGTCTCTCATGAACTTGGCCGCCTCGAATACTACCTCTGTGGTGGTATCCAGTATCTCGGAATTGAGACCTCCCATGATACCTGCCAAAGCTACGGGCTTTTTGCCGTCGCAGATCACAAGGTTCGAAGTGTTGAGCGTGAACTCCTTCTCGTCCAGAGTCACGATCTTTTCGCCTTCTGTCGCTCTCCTCACGTTGATAACGCCACCCTCGAGATAATTGTAATCGAAGGCATGCATGGGCTGACCTAGTTCAAACAGGATGTAATTGGTAATGTCCACCATATTGGATATTGCAGAACACCCCACCAGCGCAAGACGCCTCTTCATCCATGCGGGGGACTCACCTATCTTAACATCATAAACATAATGACCTATATATCTGGGGCAGAGATCTCCTGCATCAACAGTCACATTGAATCCGTCCTTTACAACATCAGTTGCTGTATAGTCAAGAGCCGGAGCCTTGAACTGTGTGCCAAGTACCGCAGCAACCTCCCTGGCTATACCTACGATGCTCTGACAGTCAGGTCTGTTGGCTGTGATGGCAATATCAAAAATATAATCATCCAAACCTAAGAGCGGTTTAACATCCGATCCAACCTCAAACTCATCCGGGAGCTTCAAAAGTCCGTTATATCCTGCTCCGGGGAACATATCCTCATTGAGACCAAGCTCTGTGCCGGAACACAGCATTCCGTTGGAGTCATAACCTCTGAGTTTTCCCTTTTTGATGGTCATAACTCCCTCGATGGTGACATGATCCTTGGCAGTGGCGTATACCTTAGCTCCGGGTAATGCCACGGGGAATTTACCCCCTGCGCACACGTTATCGGCGCCGCAGCAGATCTGTAATATCTCCCCTGTGCCCGCATCGACCTTGCATACACTCAGATGAGTGTCCGGTATAGGCTCGCACTCCTTTACCAGACCTACTACTACACCGGAAATATCTTTTCCTACCTCTTTTAACTCCTCAACCTCAAAACCGCAGGAGAAAAGCTTTTCCTCCAGCTCCTCCGGTGTGACGTTTATATCTACATAATCCTTTAACCAGCTAAGTGGTGCTAACATTTATCCTAACCCCCTAATCATCAATCTGTGAAAGTACGCGCATATCCGATTCAAACAAAAGCTTGATATTATTGATGCCATATTTGAGCATCGCGATACGCTCCAGACCGATTCCGAAAGCGAATCCGGAATAAACATCCGTATCGATGCCACATCCCTCAAGGACCTTTTTGTTTACCACACCGGCGCCCAAAACCTCTATCCAGCCTGTGCCTTTGCAGAGTTTGCAGCCACAGCCCTTACACTGGAAGCAGCTCACATCCACCTCTACAGAGGGCTCCGTAAACGGGAAATAAGAAGGCCTCAGCCTGGTCTTTGTGTCATCTCCGAATATCTTTTTAACAAACTCATCCAGCATGCCCTTGAGATCGCAGAGAGTAATGCCCTTGTCCACCACAAGTCCTTCCATCTGTGTGAACATGGGTGAATGCGTTGCATCATCGTCAGATCTGAAAACTTTTCCGGGGCTCACCACCTTGATAGGCGGCTTCGACTCCTCCATGACATGAATCTGACCTGCGGAGGTCTGGGTTCTCAACAGAAACTCCGGTGAGAGATAGAAGGTATCCTGCATATCTCTCGCCGGATGGTCAGCCGGTGTATTCAAAGCGGTGAAATTGTAATAATCTGTCTCTATCTCGGTACCTTCATAAACATTAAAGCCCATGGATGTGAAAATATCGGAAAGCTGGTTTTTCACCATGGTAACCGGATGCAGATTTCCTCTTGAGATGCGCTTTGCGGGCATTGTGACATCTATCTTTTCTGCCGCATAACGCCTTTTAAGCTCCTCTGCCTTAAGCTTCTCATCCAGTTTTTCAAAATTATCGGTCACCCACTGCTTTAACTCGTTGACCTTTTTACCGTATTCAGCCTTCTGTTCAGCCGGGATCTTTCCCATCTGACGCATCAGTGATCCGACTTTTCCGGTCTTTCCGTCCAGCAGCACCTTTCTGTATTCATACAGACTTTTTGAGTTTGAGAGCTTCGCCAGTTCCTCTTCGATCTCTGCCTTGAGACCTCCTACAAGCTCACTCAATTCATTGAGTTCAGACATTACTTTTCTCCTTATCCTTTATTAAGATCATTTTTTCTTTTTTGATCCTTTTTTTACATCATCTTCATATTTATTGACCAGTGCGTATCCTTTACCGGACAGCTCATCGAAAAACTCAACCGTTTTCTCATCCTGACATTTATTTTCCACGGTATACTCAACATATCCGAACTTGGCATCCATGATCAATGTCACCACCTCCGGATGCTCATCCAAAAGCCCCTCCAATATGGCGATAGCGTCAAGATACTCCCCTTCATCAATGAGAGCCCTTGCCTTCCCTATCATGGATTCCGAGATCTTTTCTTTTGAATTCTCAAAATCTCCAAGCTTTTCAAATATCTCTATAGCATCATCATACTTGCCATTTTTCAGATACAAAAGCGCTTTTTCGTAGGAAATATAGTTTCTGCAGATAACGGCTTTCTCTGCGGAGTCCTCATAATCAAGGCTTTCAAATACTTTTACCGCGCCAACATAATCTCCGTCTTCCATGAGTTTTGTCGCAGAATCGTATGCGTCTTTCAGCTTAAGCTGGTTGCACTCTTCTATCATCTCCGCAGAGTCCTTATAACCGTTCAATGCCTCAAACGCTTCTATCGCTTTATCGTATTCGCCGTTTGCCTTCAGAGTGGCAGCTTCTATGTATGCAGTGTTATAAAGCTTATCGTCTTTCATCTGTCTGCATGCCAGCGCCTGCTCAGAGGAATCCTTGAACCTTCCGAGACCTGTGAAAGCTACTATCGCCTCCTCATACTTTGCATCACGTTTATATTCCATAGCCTTATTATATTTTGACAAAGGAATAAGATACTGTGTGATCAAAAGGAACAGTGCGATTACTACCGCGCCTGCCGATACACCAATTATCATCAGACGTTTCTGCCTTGCAGCCTCAGCCTCGATCCTCTTGTTGAGGTAGAATTTTTCCATTTCGGCTTTTCTGGCCGCAGCCTCTCTCTCATCCGCTGCGCGTTTCTCGGCGGCAGCCCTGGATTTGCGGGCAGCTTCCTCGTCTATCTCCCTCTGTATAGCCTCTTCCTCAAGGCGCTTCTCGCAATTTTTCTTGAGATCCCTGATATCCATGTATTTAAGAAGACGTTCATTTTTACCGCACTTGATACAGATAACGTCGGGATCCGAATTGATGGCACCGCAAACGCAGCACCAGAGGTTACCGTATCTCTCATACGAGTAATTGCTGTTATTGCCGAACTCGATACGGAACTGCTTTACAAGTTCGGGATCCTCTATCATGGTGGAGATATAACGTTTCTCCGGCAGCGGCTCCCACTCCAGTCCAGTACCGAACCAGCAGCTGCCGTCCTCAAACGATACAATCTTCACACTCAAAGATACAGATGCTGTCTGCGGATAAGGTATCTCGATCGGTATTTTTGAACCATACTCAGCGTTTTTTGGCAGGGACATTCCGAGATATGAGAACTCCACAACATCCTCCATCTCATTACCCTCAGCATCAAAACAGGTGAGTTCCACCACCATTTCCGTAATATGTTTTCTGGTGCTGTCCACATTCCTGAACTTTAACTGTCCCAGAATACCGCCTGTCTCTATATCCTGCAACAATGCACCTGCCACAAAAAGAACCGGTGATTCCTTTGCGTAAATATATGGATTAAGCGAGAAAATCTTAGTAAATCTGTCGCTCATGCCAACCTCCTGAAAAGCTTTTATTGTTTTTGTAATCTATATCAAGTAATTTTTTCAGTATTCGTCATCAAAGATCCGGAAGCTCTCCGAATTTATCCAATTGAGCCTGCGGAGACTCTATGGACACCTCCGGATGTACCTCAGGCTTAAAGGGAGCTCTGCCCACGCCTCTCTGACGTTCTTCCTCTGCCAGCCTTGCAGCTTCTTCCTCTGCCGCTTTTCTCGCAGCCTCCTCGGCAGCCAGCCTTGCCGCTTCCTCCTCAGCTGCTTTTCTGGCAGCTTCCTCAGCGGCTATCTCCTCCGGAGTCTTTGCAGCCTCAGCGGCCTTTGCCTCCTCCTGACGTTTCACAAACTCCGGTACCGGAAGCTCAAAATCCGGAGCTATGGATATCTGCGGTGATACAGGTACATTCGGTGCAGTCTGCGGCTGCGGATCGGTTTTCACCTCTGCCTGTGTCTCAGGAACTGCATTCATCTCTGCTGCGGTATCAACTGTCTGCTGTACAGCTGCTGCCTGCTGTACAACTGCCGCCTGCTGTACAACTGCCGCCTGCTGAACCGGTGCCTCGGGCTTAGCCGCAACCTTCTGCTGCTCCTCGACCTTACTCTGAACGGGTGCCGCAGCATTTGCAGTGTTTGTTGCCCTTACCGGCTGTGCCCCCCTGACATATCCTGCACCATCATCCTGATTGTAAACGGGTATCTCAAATTTCTGACGGTCCGGCAGAGCCGCAACCATGATATATCCAATAATTGTCAGGAAAAAGCACACAAAAAAGTATTCCATGCTGTCGTAACCTTTATCCTCCGCGATCTTCTTGAATTTGACCGCAACGTAAAAGTCAACAGCTATCCCCACAAGTCCTAATGCAAAATATAATCCCATATAATACGATCTCCTTTCACATAGGGAAACCCCATAATCCCCCCATGATTAACATACTTCTATAAAATATCTCATATTTTCGGTATTTTTTCAACTGTTTTTAGTGATTTTTTATCCGGGCTCTGATAGAATTACGTTATCACCGTTACTATAATCACAGCAACGGAATCGGGAAAGGAAAAGAAATACAGAGAGACGCCATGACCCAGGGAGTATACAAAACACAAAAAAAAGACGGTTCCGTCTATTACAGAGCCGGCATCACTTTCCGCAACAAACATATATCCCTGGGCAGCGCAGAGGATGAATCCTCTGCAGCTGCCCTTTACGAGTGCGCAAAAAAACTACTCGCATGGTGCGAAAAGGACCGCAGCCCATACGAATCTGCGTCGCTGCGCCTTTTTTACGCTTTTTCCAAATTCAGGCCCCTGAGTTACGATAAGATTGCATCCATCATCAATTTCCACGACAACGGGATCTACATCGGAACCCCCATATATCTGCTGAAAGACTATTTTCTGTACTACCTTGACGCTATCACGGAATTGAAGTTTGACACCGACGATCTCTTTTACTATTCAAGCCACCGTATCCTGCGCCGCGGCGGGCATCTGTATGTCAATGAATACGGTATGCAGACCGGAATCCTGTCACGCTACGGCATACGAAGCCATGCCACCCCAGGTGTGGACTACCGCTTTGTAAACGGTGACAACACAGACTACAGATACTCCAATATCGAAAATATCAACCCATGGCACGGTGTTTTTACCCAGAACACCGAAGGGCGCGTCTCATATCTCGCAAAGATCCATGTGAACGGCTATTGGCAAATCGGTATCTTCTCGGATCCCATAACCGCCGCCGTTGCATACAATAAGGCCGCAGACATGGCAAATGCCTTCGGCCTGGAAAAAAATTTCCCTTTGAATTACATTCCGGATTTCCATGCAGAGGATTACAGAAAGCTGTACCGCTCCATCAGAATTCCCTCAAAACTGCAGCGCTATCTGCGCGGAGACTTAACACATTGAAGGCTGCGGTCCGTGACAGACCGGGGCGGCTTTAATCCGTCACAAAAGCTTTGTATCCTTTCACGGCACGGATATGACACCGCTCAATGCGGTAGCGGCAGCAGTTTTCGGTGATGCAAGGTAGATCTTAACCTTCCCGCTTCCCATCCTGCCGAGGAAATTTCTGTTGTTGGTGGCTACCACAACCTCGTCGTCCGCCAGTATTCCGCCGCCTCTTCCGCAGCAGAGTCCGCAGCCCGGTGTTGTGATGACTGCTCCTGAATCAGAGAGGATTCCCAACGTTCCGTCGGAGAGTGCCTGCCTGTATATCTTACGGCTGGCAGGTGTCACTATAAATCTCACATAAGGCGCTATATGTTTTCCCTTCAGGATGTCGGCAGCCGCGTGGAGATCTTCCAGCCTTCCGTTGGTGCATGAGCCTAAGAACACCTGATCCACTTTTGTTCCTGCGATCTCGCTCACCGGCTTTATGTTATCCACCAGAGACGGGCATGCCATCACCGGCACCAGCTCTTCTGCATTTATATGTATCTCTCTCGAGTAAACCGCATCCTCATCAGGTCTTAATGCTCTTATCTCATCTGTATAATCTATGCCACAGTATTCACAGGTCTTTTCATCCGGAATGAACACTCCGCACTTTGCACCTGCCTCCACCACCATATTTGATATGGTCATCCGGGCCGCAACACTCATCTCTTCTATGGTGCTGCCCGAAAACTCCATTGCCATGTATGTAGCGCCGGAAGCTGTCAGATCACCTATTATCTTAAGTATCAGATCCTTCGATGTCACGTTTTCCGGCATCTTTCCGTCCACCACAACCTTTATGGTCTCGGGAACACGAATCCAGAGCTCGCCTGTACCCATGATACCTGCCATCTCCGTGTATCCGATACCTGTGGAGAACGCGCCCACACAGCCGTAGGTCACGGTATGGCTGTCTGTTCCGAATGCTATATCACCGGGCTTTACGTAGCCTGCCTCTGTCATGAGCTGATGACAGATACCGTCAGTCCTGTGAATATGTTTAAGGCCGTATTTTTCGGCGAAAGCATCACCTTCTCTGAAATGTCTTGTATCATCAGTCTGTGTAGCCGGCAAAAAATGATCGTAGATCAGCACGATCTTCTCCGGATCGTAAACCTTGTCAAAGCCCATCTCTTCGAACTTTTTCACACAGAACGGCACCATGATGTCGTCCACCATACACCAATCTGCTTTAACTGTCACTATATCACCGGGCTTTACTGCGCTTCCCGTATTTTTTGCTATTATCTTTTCTACAAGAGTCATCTCCATACTCCAATCTGTTATATAATATAGAGCTTATTATTTGAATCTGTTATACAATGTGCCGTGTCCTGCCACAATCCGGCATTCAATGGACAATATCCTACTCCAGTCCGTTCTTTTTACGCATGGCTTTGACCAGACCGCCTGCGTTCAGTATCTCCATCAGATTATCCGGCAATTCTGCTATCTCATACTGTTTGCCGTTATATTCTATCTTTTCGCCCGGCGTCACCATTACCGTATCCCCCTCAGTGATATCGTCATGAAGATCCGGATTTTCGATCAGTAACAGCCCGTTATTGATAGCATTTCTGAAAAAAATACGGGCATAGGATTTTGCCACCACGCAAGAGATCCCAAGGGCCTTCACCACCTCAGGCGCCTGCTCTCTGGATGAACCGCAGCCGAAATTCTTGCCTGCCACTATCATGTCTCCGGGCTTTATAAGTCCTGCCAGCTCGGGACGTAACGGTGAGAACGCATAGGGCTTCATGTCCTCCACGCTCTTTAACGCCAGATACTCCGTAGGCAGTATTATGTCAGTATCTATATCATCACCTAAAACCCAGGCTTTTGCTTCAAATGTTTCGCTCATATTCTCTCCTCACCTTGTGTAATATTCAATGGTATGATTCGTAAAGGAATTATATGTCGCTTCGCGATTCTTACCATTCCAAGTCACTTTACTTTTACATCTGCGCAGCAATTATCTCTCCTGCAATGGCGGAAGCCGTAACCGTTGCAGCGCTGGCAAGGTATACAAAAGAATCTTTGTGCCCTGCGCGACCCTTGAAATTGCGGGTTCCTGTAGAGATCAGAGTCTCACCCTCGCCGATAACGCCCTGGCACGAGCCCCAGCACACGGAACAGTTCGGGTTCATGACCATGGCTCCGGCCTCCATGAAGATGTCCAAAAGCCCCTCATCCATCGCCTGTCTGTAGACATCACGACTCGCTGGAACGACCAAAAATCTAACCTTATCAGCAACCTTCTTGCCCTTTATGATCTCCGCACCCACTCTCAGATCCTCGATGCGTCCGTTATTACATGAGCCTAAAAATGCTTCGTCGATCTTTGTACCTTTAACTTCTTCAACCGGCACAACATTGTCCACAAAATGAGGCTTTGCCACGATGGGACGGATCTCCGAAAGATCTATCTCGTAGGTTTCGGCAAATACAGAGTCCTCATCAGATCTGAACCGGGTTCCCTGTCCTTTTCGGCCGTGAGCCTCAAGGTACTCTTCGGCTATCTCGTCAACCTCCATAAGAGCGGTCTTCGCTCCTGCCTCAACGCAGAGATTGCATATCGATATACGGTCAGCTATCGAAAGGGTCTTAAGTCCGTCTCCGGCGAACTCCATAGCCTTATAATTTGCGCCGTTAGCTCCGATCCTGCCTATTATGGTGAGTATCAGATCTCTTGCATAAACACCCTTATTTAATCTTCCGTGAAGGTTGAACCTCAATGTCTCCGGCACCAAAAGCCAGCTTGTGCCCGTCACCATGGCATAGAGGTAATCCGTGCATCCCACACCTGTTCCGAATGCACCCAATGCGCCGTATGCGCATGTATGTGAGTCCGCTCCGAATATGAGCTCTCCGGGATTAACATGTTTTTCCATCATGACCTGATGGCACACGCCCTCGCCCTCATAGTAAGTGATGCCGTTCTCTCTGGCAAAATCTCTCATCTTCATATGAGATGCCGCTGTCTTCGGCGAATCCGCAGGTATGTTGTGATCCACTATCCATACCAGTTTGCTCACATCAGCTATATGCGGGTTTTTGAGCTTATTATACATATCTATGGTAAGATGAGTAGTACCGTCGTTACTCATGAGTTTATCCAGAGTAACGGTCTCTATGTTGCCGGCTTTGGTGGCTTCTACGCCTGCTGCCCTTGCTATTATCTTTTCTGCTAATGTCATTCCCATTTTTATTCTCCTGATTTGTTGTTATAATGTTACTATTCACAGCCTATATCCGGTATTCAGTCGGGG
The DNA here is from genome assembly GCA_024680835.1 of Lachnospiraceae bacterium. Classification (GTDB taxonomy): domain Bacteria; phylum Bacillota; class Clostridia; order Lachnospirales; family Lachnospiraceae; genus RGIG6904. The sequence goes on from JAILBP010000284.1 coordinate 13,408, forward strand.
TGACTGCTTGCAGGCAAACCCGGCTGAATATTGGATATTGGCTGGAAGCAGTCACTTCACATAAATGAAATAGGCAGTCGCGATAGCGACAGTATGGCTTTGCAAGGCAGTTCTGCCGGCTCGCCGAGCAGAATGCCGATGCAAAGACAGACCTATGAATGTATGTGAAATGACTGTGAATAGTAACGTTGTAGTTCGGGTGTTGCCTTAAATATTCAACGACGCAATAAGCCCACCCTGATCCAAAATTTCCTGCATCTTGTCAGGCAGCTTAGTGCACTCATAAGTTTTACCGTTTACAGTGATAATTCCGTTTTTAAGGTCAAGCTCCATCTCATCTCCGGCAGCAACCTCATCATGAAGCTCTCTGCAGACTATGACAGGCATTCCGATATTAATGGAGTTTCTGTAAAAAATCCGTGCAAATGATTTAGCTATGACAGCCTTTACTCCCAGTGCTTTCAGAACCGCCGGTGCCTGCTCCCTGGATGAACCGCAGCCGAAGTTTTCGTCTGCCACCACAAAATCACCGGGTTTAACACTTCCTGCGAAATCCGAATCCAGTGACTCAAAGGTATGTTCCTTCATCTCATCTACTGTCGGGAACAAAAGATACTGCGATGCAATGATCTGATCCGTATCCACATCTTTATCAAACTTAAATATCCTGCCCATCGATATTGCCTCCTTTTATATCTATATTACCCGGATTTTCTGAATCACCCGGTTCATCCATATTGTCCGGAACATCTGATTCGCCGGAATCAGCTGTTATTCCGACATTTTCTATACTTCCTGTGTTTTCAGTATTTCCAATGCCCCCGGTACCTCCTGTGTTTCCGGAGTCTCCGGAATTATCAGTATTTCCCGTAATTCCGTTAAGCCTGTCCATGTTCTTCTTCATGCGGTCGACGTAGTCAGCACCTCCCATGGGCTTTGCAAAGACAAATCCCTGTATCATATCGCAGCCCTGGGATGCCAGGAATTCAACCTGTCCCTTTTCCTCAACACCTTCTGCCACTACCCGCATATTCAGGTCTTTTGCCAGTCTTATGGCCTCTGAGACCACTATCTTGCCTCTCTCGCCCGCATTTTCGCCCCTGAAGAACTCAGCATCAAGCTTTAAGACATCCAGCGGCATATCCTTTAGCGAATTCAGAGATGAATATCCCGAACCGAAGTCATCCATGGAAACCGAGAACCCGTAGGACTGGAGTCTGGTAATGGTGCTGATCAGTGCATTCTTATCGTCAAAGAATGCGCTCTCCGTAAGCTCTATCTCAATATACTCATGAGGTGTACCCTGCGAATCGACTATATCCCTGATCTGCTCTGCAAGGTCACTCTCGATAAAATGCGCTCTTGACACATTCACCGATACAGGAACGCATTTCAATCCTGCATCAAGCCATGCACGCTGATCCTTTGCCACGTGCTGGAGCATGTAGTGATCTATCTCGGTTATAAATCCGTTATCTTCAAATATTGGTATGAATTTCCCCGGCGGAACAAATCCGAATTCCGGAGATATCCAGCGCACCAGTGCCTCTGCTCCCTTCAACTGTTCTGTCACCGGATCGTATTTAGGCTGGTAGTAGACCGCAAACTCTTCATTTTCCAGAGCCTGTCTTTGATGCTCGGTAACTGTGGTGATCCATCGTTTTTCCTCCACCAGCTTTTCATCAAAGAACACGATGCCGGATTCAGACCTGCTTGCCATGGTATTTCTGGCCGCACATGCGTTATTGTACTCAGCCTCAATGTCAAGGTCTTTTCTGCGCACAATGCGTCCTTTTGAGTTAACCCATATAGGAATACATGTTGCTCCGATCTGAAAATGGAGATTGCTGTCCTTTCCAATGCCATGAAGCGTATTCAGGTATGCTTCAAGTCTGGCCTTCAACTGTTCTTCATCGGTAATCCTCAGCAGCATCGCAAAATTAGAAGATGTTGTGTGCACACAAATTTCGTCCTTGCGCATATCCCGGCTGAGCAATCTGTGTATCTGTACCAGTATTTCATCTCCGGCCTCAACGGAATGGCACACGCAAAATGTCCTGTATTCCACAAATGTCACGTTGACAATTGCGAATCTTTTCTTTGCGGAAAGTCGGCTGCGAAGAGTCTTCTCTCCCTTTAACAAAAACCACATCCAATTGTGTCCGCCTGTGACAAAATCCGTGGTCAGAACTCTTAAGCCTCTTCTCTGCTGAGAAACGCTCCTGATCAGATTTATCAGCATTATGATGACCGCGATCACTCCGACGCCGATGAATATTCCGAAAATACCTGCCGCAAGAAAAGCATCGTTTAAATTCAGGGAAAAATACACCTTAGCTATAAGATTACCATCTTGCACAGGCACTGACATCCACATCGGAAAATAGATCATGGTCTCATTGCCGAGCCTTTCCATCTCTTCCACCATTTCATCAGAGATATATACTTCACCGCTTATACCTTCACCTGTACTTTTATGTTCCACATCAACATTGATCTCGGGCACATTCAGGTTGCTCGTAAAATCATTTATGCTATCGTTGACGGTGGTCCAAAGATATCTACCGTTAATCCCCAGCTCATCGCCATCAACATAAAACAGACCGTTTTCCTTATCCATGTAGCATAATACCCTGCCGGTCTCAAAGGTCAGCTTTATCTCTCCTCCCTCCAGCGAACAGGTATTCTCGCCGTAAACATACCGGATTTCTCCATTCCCATTCGTGAGCAAAAAAGGTCTCCCGGACATCTCCAGAACTTTAGTATCCTGTGTCTCGTCATATAGCTGCGCCATATACCCTACAAGCCGGTTTTCGGAAGCGAACTTCGATGCTACAGCATATTCCATAAACGCTGTCACTATAGCAAGCAACATCACTGCTATGGCAACAAACAATATGGTAAATGTCACAAAGGGGACCCAAAGATGCCCACTCTTCAGTTTTCTGATACTCTTATCTCTTCTCTTGGTCTTCAGCGCTTTTGCCATGTTAAACACCTTCCGTTACCGTCGATATAAATGATCCGGTCAGCCATGTCAATCAGCCATTACAATATCAAGTCACCTGATACAGACTCAGCACAACTTTTTTGATTATATGACACTTTGCACAAATTATCAAGAAGATATAAAGTATTCACTCTAAACAGCCGATATCTTTCCGTAGAAAGGATTCAGTGTAAACAGGGCAGCTTTACCGCCCCACTCAAGACTACAAGGAGGTAGACCATGAGCATTTCAAACATCACATCGAATGTTGCTGCTACAACCGGTTATAACGGATATACCGGCACAGCAAAAACAAAAGAAGAAAAACCCAAAGAGCAGATCCCGGAAGGCGTTGTATATGAGAAGTCTTCTGAGGAAAAGACCGACAAGACAAAACAGACATACACCAAAGACTCAATAGACAGAAACGCTCTCATCGAAAAGATGAAAGCCGATACGGATTCCCGTGTTGCACAGCTTAAATCTCTCGTAGAGAAGATCATCTCAGGACAGGGCAACACTCTCGCAAAAGCGGACGACATGTGGAAATTCCTGGCAAACGGTGATTTCACCGTAGACGAAGCCACCAAAAAACAGGCTCAGGCAGACATAGCCGAGGACGGATACTGGGGCGCAGAGAAGACCAGCGACAGGATCCTGGATTTCGCAAAGGCTCTCTCAGGTGGCGACAAGGCCAAGGCAGACGAACTTCTGGACGCATTCAAGAAAGGCTACGAAGAAGCCACCAAG
>JAILBP010000004.1:0-17199 GCA_024680835.1 Lachnospiraceae bacterium
TCTTCGGTGTCTTCGGTGTCTTCTGCTTCTACCGTTTCATCCGTGTCAGCTGCTTCCTCAGACTCCCCTGCATCTTCAGTATCTTCTGCTTCCTCTGTTTCTTCTATTACTTCTGTATCTTCTGCGTCGTCAGCATCGGCCTTATCCTCTTCGGCTTCGGCAGCTTCGGTCTTGTCCTTATTTGCTTTGACATTTTTATCTACATCCGATGTGTATTGTGTGCGGTTGGCCGTCACAATGTCCTTAAACATCTCATCAGCGTCCATGTAACCCTTTGTGTAATACCATGATCCCTCAAAATAATTTGATCCCACTATGTCACCATAACCGGACACAAGATACTCACCATTGGGGAAATTGACGATGCCATCATATTCCACCGGATAGTAAACCGTCGTCTTTTCAAAACTCTTTTCCTTGTGAGAAACAGTAGCTGAAAAAATAATGTAGTATTTGTTATTTATGGCGTAATCCGTTCCCGGCTCTTTGGCGAGCAGTAGATACTCTTTGTCCACTGCAAGGTTCTTTACAGACACGTCCTCATTGTAAGAGCTCTCAATGTAATTCTCGATCTTCTCTTTGGCCTTGTCACTCAGTACAGTCCTGCAGGAATCGTATATATCGTCCAGACCTTCTATGGGGGACTGCTCCGTGTACTGCTCAAATCCGTCTCCCACGGTGGCAACATATGAGTCTCTCTTCGACTCTACCAGCTCTTCATAACACTTCAAAGGATTTGTGTAACCGTCGGTACTGTTCCATGTTCCGCCCAGGCTTCCCCATCCTACTATGTCATCTGTCTTCTCACCTGTCACGCTGCCATCTGTAGCTTTTAACAGATTCTTAAACTGTACCGGATAGTATACCTTAGTCTTTTCAAAGCTTCCCTTTGTGCTGGAAACAAAACCTGTGTAGATCAGATACAGATCATTATATTCGTAATAATAGTCATCAGTATCCTTCACCGTCTCAAAAATATAACCCGAATACTCAAGATCGCCCAGTTTGGAATCATCGTAATTTTTAGCTGCATATGCCGAAATGATATCCTCACATTCGACCTTTGAATCTGTCAGGAAATCCTCACTGATGTCCGCATAGTCGGTCACATAAGACTCAAGTCCGTCAACCGTGTACGTTTTCTCGGTCTCAGTAAGGATGACTCCGTAGCTCTCAGCCATCACTGCACCGATGTCATCAGAATAATAGCATGCCAGCTTAACCTTGACTGTATCCCCATTGGACAACCCGGTGTTCTTGTCGGTGCTCACATAGAGGGATTTCACGGAATCCTCCTCCGAATCCACTTCAACACTGCAACTACCATTCGGAGCAATACCATCAAATGTGACTACTATATCATCAAAAGGATTGACTTCCCTTAACGGCGTAAGTCCGCTGACGCTGTATGTGATGTCCGAATATTTAAGCTTGCATTTCTTAAAGAGCTTTTTCAGAAGCTCCTCATCTATGGTCCACTTAAATTCTACGGTATCTCCGTTGGACAGTCCCGTACCCGTATCCATGAATCCGTTGGCATAATCCGCCAGCATCTGCTCGGGAGTGTCATATTCATTAGCTATGCTCCTGTTGCCGCCGGTGTATTTTATCTTGCCTGCGTAATCTGCGATAAAAGCTTCCTCGTCAAAGAGAAATCCCGTGTCGGCAGCGCCGTATCCGTCATAGCCCTCAAATACCGGATCCTTCACATATTTATTGAGATCCACAACTGTCTTTCTGTTGATAACAGCTATTATGATGATCAGGAAAAGAAGTGCTCCCGCGCAGGCTGCTATCACGATCTTCGGATCAACGTTTACGGCAGGCTTTGCCGGACCGTCCTGAGGTATCCCCATAGGTCCCTGTACAGGTGTTCCTGTTACCGGTGCTCCCGCTGCCGGATTTCCTGCTGCCGGTGCTCCTGCTGCGGGCGTTTCCGCCACCGCTTTGATCTTCGTTCCGCAGTTAGGGCAAAACGCTGCTCTGTCATCAATTTTAGTTCCACATTCCGGGCAAAACATAATCTTCCTCCTTAAATTAAAGCTTTGAAATGCGTTCTATTGCTTCAAGGGTATTTTCGTATCTGCCGAAGGCTGTCAGTCTGAAGTAGCCCTCACCGCTGGGTCCGAAGCCCGAACCGGGTGTGCCCACAACGTTAGCCTTTTCCAACAGATGATCGAAAAACTCCCATGAATTCATATTATCAGGTGTCTTAAGCCAGATATAAGGCGCATTGACACCGCCGAACACGGTATAACCCGCTTTTTCAAGTCCCGACTTTATAACGGAAGCATTGTTCATGTAGTAAGCGACCTGCTCCTTGAGCTCCGCCTTACCCTGCTCGGAATAAACAGCCTCGCCTGCGCGCTGCACAATGTAGGGAGCTCCGTTGAATTTAGTGCCATGGCGTCTCGCCCACATAGCATGCAGGGAAACCTCACCGCATTTAAGGTCCTTTGGCACTACGGTAAATCCGAGACGAACGCCTGTAAATCCCGCGTTTTTGGAGAAACTCCTGATCTCTATGGCACAGGTCCTCGCTCCCTCACACTGATATATGCTGTGAGGCACGTCATCCTCCGAAATATATGCCTCGTAAGCCGCATCATATATGATGACAGCCCCCACTCTGTTGGCGTAGTCAACCCATCCCTGAAGTTCGCTTACTGTGAGAGTGGTACCCGTTGGGTTGTTGGGACAGCATATGTATATGAGGTCCGGCGTCTCCTTCGGAAAATCCGGAACAAAATTATTCTCCGCAGTAGTGGGCATGTATATCACATTGCTCCACATTCCCGTAGCAGCATCATATATGCCTGTCCTGCCCGCCATGACATTTGAATCCACATAAACGGGATATACAGGATCGCACACGGCGATCTTACATCCCTCATCGAAAAGCTCCTGTATATTACCGGAATCGCTCTTTGCACCGTCAGACACAAAGATCTCGTCCGGCGAAATATCACATCCTCTTGCTTTGTAATCATTCTCACAGATTGCATTGCGCAGGAAATCATATCCCAGATCCGGGGCATATCCCCTGAAAGTATCTGCATTACCCATCTCATCCACCGCAGCATGCATCGCTTTGATGATGGAAGGAGCGATGGGTTGAGTCACATCACCGATTCCGAGACGGATGATCTTCCTGTCAGGATTTGCCTCCTGATAAGCTGCTACCTTTTTTGCTATCGTGGAGAAAAGATAACTCCCCGGCAGCTTCCCATAATTTTCATTGATTTTGAACATCTTAAACTCCTCTGTTTAATTAAATTTATCTTTAATATTCCGGTGTCGTCCGGAAAAATAAAGGTATTTCAAAGATTTACTTCTCCGGTGAAAACCTCTGTGGCGGTTCCTGTCATGTAGACAGGCTTTCCGTAGTTTTCCCAATTGATCTCCAGATCTCCTCCCAGGAGTCTTACGTTCACTGTGGAATCCGTTAATCCGTTCAATACGGAAGCCACTACCACCGCACATGCTCCGGTGCCGCAGGCAAGGGTTTCACCGCTTCCTCTCTCCCAAACTCGCATCATCACATGTTTTCTATCCAGCACATTTACAAATTCGGTGTTTATCCTCTGCGGAAATTTTTCGTGATTTTCCCATGCAGGTCCGATCTTTTCAAGATCAAGCTCCATAACATCCTTTTCACAGAACACTATGCAATGCGGATTACCCATAGAAACGCAAGTCACCTTATAGGCCTGCCCCAAAACGGTTATATCTCCGCCTATAACAGGATAAATATCAGCCTGTTTTAACATTTTGCAAACCTCGTCTCCATCCACAAGCTTGTCAAAAGAAGCCATATCCGGAGATACCGGGATATCAACAGCATTTATCACAGGCTCTCCCATGTCGACCCTGACCGACAGCACCCTGCCATCCGCGGGGTCCGTAAAAAGTTTTAAATGCTTTATGCCTGCCAGCGTTTCGACCGACACCTCCGTTTTATCTGTCAAACCGTGCTCATATACATACCTTCCGACACATCTTATGCCATTACCGCACATCTCACCTCTGGATCCGTCGGCATTGTACATTATCATCTCAAAATCCGCCTTATCCGAAGGTCCTATGAGGATCAATCCGTCGGATCCTATTCCAAAATGCCTGTCGCTTAACCTGACAGCCAGATCAGGAGCGTCAAAAAGACTTATCTTCTCCTCGAAAAGATTTACGTAAATATAGTCGTTACCTGCACCATGCATCTTAGTGAATCTCATATCGGGTCTCCCTTCTGTCTCTCAACAAACATATGCATTACTGTTACATCATACTCAATATCCGATCTAATGCAAGGCTTCCTCCGAAAATATCCAGTGAACTTCCCACTGTGACATTTACGCGATCCATGCCCAGAGTCTTCAGCTCAGTGATATCATCGTAGGAACCAACTCCTCCCGCGTAAGTCACCGGGATACCGGAGAATTTTCCCAAAAGGGATGCCACATCTTTCTCTATGCCACGGGATTTTCCCTCTACATCGGCGGCATGCACCAGAAATTCATCAGCATACCCTGCAAGCTCCTGCAGTGTGTCTGTATTGAGCAAAACATCGGTGAAATTCTGCCAGCGGTCCGTCACTATGTAATAGCCCTCCGGGCGCGTCTCTCCTGCTTTCCTGAATTTGCAGCTCAGATCCAGCACCAGATGTTCCCTGCCCACCTCAGACACCAGCTTTTCAAGCCTGTCCATATGTATCATACCGTCCACGAAAACATAGGAGGTTACAATGACGTGACTTGCGCCTGCCTCCAGATACTCTGCGGCATTCTCCGCATTCACTCCGCCCCCAACCTGGAAAAACCCCGGGCAGGCAGATAACGCTGCGAAAGCCTGTGATCTGGATGCCTCGTAATACGGGCTCTTGCTGTTATTCAATATGATGATATGTCCACCCTTTAACCCCAGACCTTCATACAGCTTTGCGTAATAAACGCTGTCACGGTCCGACACAAAATTCTCACCTGCTGTATCGCCCTCGTCCGAAAGACTTGCGCCTACTATCTGTTTTACAGAACCGTTATGAATATCTATACACGGTCGAAACTCCATGTCATTCTCCTCTTGCGTATTTCCGGTTACTATTCACAGTTATCTCAATGTGTATTCCGGCTGTCACTCCTCCACTATGATACAGTCGTCCAGAACATAGTGAAATGTCGGTGCGGATGAGTTACTGTTTTCCGTATAGCCTCCCTTGAGATCAATGGTATCCGTGGGATCAAAAGGATCGGTACCCGTATAATCTCCTTTGAAAACATTTATACTGCCGTCCTTGAACCCGTCTATGATCTCTGCCACACGGGCTGACGTGCCCGGTGCCGCTATATTCTCATTGATGGATGTAAGCTGAACCCAGTCCCGCTCAAATCCCGCTCCTACATCATTCCCGTATCTGTTCCCCTTTACGCATTCCTCAATACTCCTGCCCTCAATGACAGCGCCAACAGCAGACACCATGTAGGGCTCCCAGTTGATACGGGAGCTCACCAGGGATGTGGTGGGAGCCACGTCCAGCATGGATATATTGTAGCCCACATGATATACCAGTGTGCTCACATCCCTCTCCTCGCAGGCAACCGCAGGTCCTGCGGTGTCGGAATGCTGGGATATCAGGATGCAGCCCTCGTCTATGAGCTCATCCGCGTATTTTTTCTCAAGGACATAATCGCTCCATGAGCTGGTATATTTTACATACATCACCGCATCTTCAACCTCTGAGCGAACTCCCATGAAAAAAGCGGTGTATCCGCTGATAACCTCTGCGTAGGGGAATGCAGCCACATATCCGACCTTTACATCCTTCCCGGATATGACGCCTTTATTTATCAGCTCTTTTATTTTCATGCCTGCCACTACTCCCGCAGCGTATCTTCCCTCATAGATCTCTCCCATAAAGGTGTGATAATTGTCCAGGAAAGGTTCCTCACCCGCATTGGTAGCTGTAGCCATGCAAAATTCGATATCGGGATGAGCCATGGCTATCTTCTTCATGGAGGATGCATAGCCAAAGCTGGTACCGAATATGATATCACATCCGCTGTCCACCAGTTCGGATATGACTGCTTCCTCTTTGCCCTCGGCAATATTGTATTTGGGCAGTATCTCCACCTTGTCGCCGTAAGTATTCTCTATTGAATTGACAGCCTTCACAAAATTATGTGTATAGGCATCGCTTACATCGCCGACATATACCACACCTATCTTAACGGTCCTGCCGGTATCCGTATCCCTCACCTCTGCCGCGATAAAGTAGAACATGACGACCGCCAGAACAGCAGTGAGGAATGTCACGATATATGCTTTTTTCATATGAGCGTCCTCTCAGCCGGATATTATCCGGCATTTTAATCCTCAGCCTTAACTGCCTTCGAACTTTCATAGATCTTCTTGACATCGATGGTTCCGTCATCTATCAATTCCAACATAACATCCACCAGCTTTGGATCAAACTGTGTTCCCCTGCAGCGTTTAAGCTCGGCGAGCACAACATCCAGATCCAGTTTTTTTCTGTAAATACGGTTTGCCGTCATGGCATCAAAGGCATCTGCTATACATATTATGCGTCCGTTTAAGGGGATCGCCTCACCCTTCAACCCTGATACATAGCCTGTTCCGTCATATCTCTCATGGTGATACAGCACGCCGTCTGCAACATTGTCCACCAGCGTAAAATCCTTTAATATCTCAACGCCCCTGGTGACATGGGATTTCATGATCGTATATTCCTCTTCGGTGAGCTTTCCGGGTTTTTTGAGCACCGAATCCGGTATGCCGATCTTTCCGATATCATGTAAAAGCGCCATCTTGCGTAAGTTCTCGCACTCCTGATAGCTGTAACCGAGTTTTTGGGCGATCAGGACGGAATACTCGGAAACCCTGGTGGAATGCTGGCTTGTATTCTCATCCTTGGCATCCACAGTCCGGGCTATGGCCATGATGGTCTCATTGCCCATACGCACCTGATCTTTTACCCTGTCGATCTCGGCTCTCTGGTAATCCAGTGTTCTCTGGATGAACATACGGGTAACAAACCATGAAAGCCACATCAAAAATATGGCCATACCGGATACAAAATATATCCTGAACCACCAGTAATCCTGGATGTTCATCTCCTTGCTGACCGTATATACTCTCTCTTCTATGACCCTCTGTTTTTTGACATCCAGAACAGCCAGATGAAACTTGTATTCTCCGGGTTCAATATTAGTGTAGGATATGGTCCCCAGATCCCTGGCCGACATGACGGTGGGGGCATTATCGTATCCTTCAAGGTAAACACTGACATAAGGATCGCTGATGGTGAAATTGATGATCTCAGGTGAGAAATCTATTCTCTCCGTACCTCTGGGAATAAAAATATCCTCTCCGTCCTCTATCTTAAGGTCAACTCCGTCCAGCTTGACCGCACCCATCATCATACGATAGGATCTGTTTTCCATCATGTAATTACGTGTGTCCAGCATGCACACACCACTGTCCAGGCTGAAATACAGCATTCCGTGAGAATCCATGTAGTTCCATGAGTTTGCGGTAATGGTGCCCGGAAGTCCCATACGGTAATCCAAAAGGATGTAATCCAGTTCTCCTCCGGCCAAAAGAGCATCTCGGTTCACAACATATATGCCGCCGCCTGTCAGCACGAAAATATTGTCATCCGGACCCACCATAAGATCCAGATTGTTGTAGTACGGAAAGTTGGACAGGTTTCTGATACCCAGTCTGTAATCCATGTAGGCTATGCCATTACTCATCAGAATGTAGTATCCGTTCTCATCCTCCACGGTACGCAGTACAATATCCGAAGAAAGACCGTCAGCGCGCCTCAGGGTCTTCTCTATCTTCCCTTCGCGTATGACGGCGATTCCGCCACCGTCCGTTCCCGCTATAACGCTGCCGTCCTTTGTCTGCATTAGGGTCAGCACTCTTAAGTTTATCAAGCCCTCGTCATATCCGATATTCGATACCACCCTGCCGTCTCTGATGACCGTGATACCGCTCTCCCCTCCTGCCATTATCGAGCCGTCCTCCAGCTCAATGCAGGTTCTGAATTTATTGCCCGGGCATCCGTTCTCGGTATTGAAGATCTCTGTATCTCCGTTGGCAGAAACTCTCCACAGCCCCACTCCCGATGTGCAGATCCAAAGATGGTCATCACCGGACACCCTGATGCATCTTATCCTCACCCCGTCCAGAGCCTCCATCAGGCTGTTGTGTGTATAAGCTTTGTTGTCATCTATTATCACAAGACCGTTGTCTGTGCCGGCGTAGAGCCTGTCCTGCCACATTGCAACGGTATTCACCACCTGTGCTTCATGCCCGGTCCTCTCGAAAACATCGGTAAAACATGAGGCACTCATATACATTACACCGAGTCTCGATGACGAAAACCACATGTTGCCCTGATAATCCACGGTCATGTTATCCACAGAGTCGTTGAAATCACCTGTATCAACCTTTCTGAATATGTTCAGGGACGAAATAAACCCCACTCCGTCATCGGTGCACACATACATCCCGCCGTCTTCGGCGGAATTGATGGAATTGATATTATTGAGTCCGTAACACTCTGTCTTGGTGACCGGAATAAGCTTATCATTCTCCGTCTTATAGACATATACACTGCTGCCGGATGTTCCCGCATACACAAGTCCTTCCGGATCGAATGCGCAGCTGGTGAATATCCCCATTTCCTCATCAGGTGCGATCTCGTCCATGACCTGATCTCCCCTGATAAGGAAAAGACTGCCCTCGTTATTGACCGCCACGATATTCTCATTGTCATCTCCATCCATGGATCTCACGTAATTGACATCTATAACGGATGTAACTCTGAGTCCTCCGGACAGCGAGATCACAGCCATAGCTCCGCTGGTACCGATATAGAAATCTCCGTTTGAGGCCTCCGTAATGGAGCGAACGGAATTTGCAGGCAGGCCGTCCTCTTCATCCACCACGTTCATAGGCTCTCCGCCAACCAGGATCGTAAGCCCCGAGTCATTGGTGCCGACCCACATCCTGCCTTTAACATCAACATACAGCGTATTCACGTTATGTATTGACTTTATATCGTCCATAAGCCTGAACTCGCTGCCGGTAAAACGGTACAGACCCTCATATGTGCCGATCCAGATAACTCCGTCGCCGGTGGAAGCCACGGATGTGGCAGTTCCACCCATGATACCCTCATCGGTATCAAAAACCCTGCGCACGTAATTGGCATACATATCCGAAGCGTAGACATCCGCACCTCTCGATGCGTCCACCACTACAGACAGAATGCTGCCCGTCAAAAATACAGCCGCAAAGGCCATCATACGTGCAGCTTTGCGCACCTGTACCGCGTGCTGTATCTTTCTTTTCACCCAAAGGACAAACCAAAGGCAGACCGCCAGTATCAGTTTATCTATAAAATCAATGTAGAACTCACCTATAACATATGCGACAACCTTCGGGAAACCGTTCTCCAGTATGAGGTTTATAACGCCGTCTCCCCAGATATTCCCCGTGTATCCGCCGGCAGATACGATATTCATGGGAACCGATACCGCGGTCGACACTATGGCCAACACAGCCCCCACCGACATTGCTCTGAATACTGTGGTGAAATAATTACGCTTTGCCATAAGCCCCGCTATGATACCCGTCAGCACGTTCACTATGGCATAGGCCATGGAGATACTGTCAAAGAAGCTGTAGGATATATTCACAGCAGCGCCCACTATGGCACCGCAGACCGGTCCCAGAACATAGGCCACGATAATGGTACCTATGGAATCCATCCATAACGGCAGCTTAAGGGTTATGGCCATGCTCTTGCCGAAATAGTTTATCAATATGCAAATGAATATAAACAGTGCTATGGAAAGCGCACTCTTTTTTTTCATAACAAAAACCTCATAAACTGAAAATGCTAAGCCTAGTGTTGTTAATCCACTCTGACAAATATAGTCTTTTGTATTTTACACCAAAACAGAAAAAATGTCATCAAAAAATGCAGGCTTGTAAAAGGCGGTATTCTTTGGTACAATACGCCTGTTGTTTACAGTAAACGAAATTGTGTTTACCAAAGAGGTGCTAGGAGGAAAAAATGAGCGACTTAAATGTAGTATGTCTTGATATGGAAGGCGTTGTTGTACCCGAGATATGGATCGCATTCTCCGAGGCCACGGGAATCCCGGAGCTCAGACGGACCACAAGGGACGAGCCGGATTACGATAAGCTTATGAAATTCAGGATCGGCATATTAAAGGAACACGGACTGGGTCTGAAGGAGATCCAGGACACCATAGCTACCATCGATCCGATGCCGGGAGCTAAGGAGTTTCTGGACAAACTCAGGGAGATAACCCAGGTCATAATCTTAAGTGACACCTTTACCCAGTTTGCTACTCCGCTGATGAAAAAGCTGGGATGGCCCACCATCTTCTGTAACACGCTGGAGGTTGCGGATAACGGCGAGATCACAGGTTACCGCATGAGATGCGAGCAGAGCAAGCTCACCACGGTAAAGGCTCTCCAGAGTGCAGGGTTTGAGACCATTGCCGCCGGAGATTCGCACAATGACCTCGGTATGATCCTGAACAGCAAGGCGGGGTTCCTGTTCAAATCGACGGATGCCATAAAGGCTGAGTATCCCAATGTACCGGCCTTTGAGGAGTACGACGAACTGTATGAAGCTATCCGCAAGGCATTATAGTATGAAGATAGTATTGATGACTGCCGGCGGCAGTATAGACCCTGACCTGCCGGCAGATTTTTTTTCCAAAAAAACAGAATACGGCATAGACACTGTAGTGGCATGCGACAGGGGGTATGAGGCACTTGCGGCAATCGGTGTGACCCCTGACATCGTCATAGGAGATTTCGACTCGGTCTCGGATAGGATCCGGGAAAACATACTGTCGGAAGACAGTCGGATACCGTCCGGGCTCAGAAGCTCAGGTTCTGAAACAGACAACCGGGCGGAAACATATATGCCATCCTGCGAGGTGATCAGACTCAACCCCGAAAAGGACGATACTGACACTGAGGCTGCCATCGCTCTTTGCATCGAAAGAGGTGCAGAGAAGATATATCTCTTCGGCGCCACCGGAAGCCGGGTGGATCACATGCTGGGAAATATTGAGCTTCTGGCATATGCCGCAGACAGAGGGTGCGAGCTTGTCATATTGGACAGTCACAACCGGATCCGCCTTGCGACTCAGCCGTTGACCGTCACAAAAGCAGGTCAATGGGGCAGCTTCATATCTCTCATCCCCTACTCTCCTGTTGTGGAAAAGCTTACCCTGCGTGGATTTAAATACGAGGTAACGGATTTTGACATAAAAAAAGGAAACACCCTGGGGATCAGCAATGAGATAACCGCTGAAACCGCAGATATTTCCTTTGTATCAGGAAAACTATTGGTCATAGAATCGTCTGACTGAGGCAGCGCCGTCATCTGCGCTGCCTGTTTTCCGCTCTCTTTTTTGCATTTGCAAGTCTTATGCGGATGCGCCTGGTGACTTCCTTTAACTGCTCGTCAGGCACAAACTGCTTTAATGTCTCTTCGTCACATTTATATCTGGTATCCAGAGATTCCAAAATATCATCGATCTCCAGTATCCCCTTGGTAAGACTGTCACCCAGGTCGATCAGACTGTTGGATTTAAGATCCAGAAGCACCGGTCTGTCGGCGTCCGCGCCGCCCTCTTCCAGAACCAGAGCCGTATTGTGTGTGTTTAATTTTACACTCTGTCCCGGCGGCATGATGGATATGGCCTTTGCCAGTCCGGAAACCACCATCGGCTCGTATATAACATACTTTTTCTTGAGGTATTTGTATGCGCTCAGGGCACTCTGCGGCTGCTTTGAGAGGCTCATGGCGGTCATGCGGTCGTATTTGTCTGCCACCAGCAGGATCTTTGCCTCGGTAGACCAGTCGGAAGTGTTTATCTGAGGGGGCTCCTGGCGTGATATCTCAAGCGCCTTCTCTGTGAGCTCCAGCGCATTGAATGAAAAGCCGTAAGGGTTGTCCGCCGGTTTTAAGAGCTCGTAGGCTTTCCTGCGGTATTGTTCCACTGTCAGAATATCCACGGCAGTCCACTGGGACTCATCCTTCAGCATGATATTCTTGGGGACATAGAGATATCCAAAATCAGCCAAAAGCGCCGCAGTCACAAGATCCGAGATGGTCTTTTCGCTCATGGACAGCTGTTTTCCTATGAGAGCGCAGAGTATGGCTGTACATACCGAATGCTTGTAGGTGTAGTCATCTGCGCTTCGTATGAGCTGTGAAAAGTGGAAGGAACCGGTTTTGTGGCTGTATTTTGCAGTGATGTCGGATACGAGGGTCTTGAAATCCGGCAGCATCCGGCCTTTGGAAATAGCCACAAGGCAATCCCTGAGTCTGAACATATAAGAAGTCTGAAGCTGCTCAAACTCGCGCTCCTCATCGGTGATGGGAGGCACAGGCTCTGCTTCTTCCAGGATGAAAACCCCTATCAGGTTGAAGTTCTTTATATTTTCCAAAACCTGCCCCGTCAGCACGGAATTGCGATCATACAGCAGTACGCCACGCTTATCGTATATCGGCCTTGCCAGCCGCATTCCGGTCCTGAGCTTGTCAGTAGTGAAAAATCTCATAATGCAATCCTCCCCGATACATTTGTTAACTCGAAAACAGTATAACACTACCCAAAAACAAATACTATATTTTTCTGATTTTTTACTTCAGCGACAACGTAAACTTAAGAAGCCCCGCCGCATCGCCGGTTCCGGTGCCGTTTTCTTCAAAGCCTTTAGTCTGTATCAGCTTTATGGAGGCTTCATTACCCGGGCGGATGAAAACATTTATGCTGTCAAAATCATAAAGATTCTCTTTCGCAAATCTGATCAGCTCGTCGATCACCTCAGAGGCATAACCCTGATGCTGATATTTTGCGCTGATGAGGTAACCTATCTCAAGCAGCGTGTCTCCACTCGTGTTTCTCTGCTCGATGCCGGCCCGGCCTATTATCTCACCGCTGTCTTTAAGGCACACCAACCACATTCCGTAACCGTAGAAAAAATACATATTGTCGATATAATGCCTGATGTACTCCTCTTCCTCATCTCTGGCAAAAAGATCCTCGACGTAATCCGTCATGCCCTGTTCTGCATATATCTCATACAGCCTGTCCAGATCCGATAATGTCATCTCCCTGAGATAGGTACGCTCAGTCACAGCGGTGACCCAGGGTAGTTTTTCTTTGCGCTTGCTGATGCGGTCAAGAAAGTATATATCCACATCATCCATGCCTTCCACCAGGATATCGCACTTCATATCCATATCGGGTTCGGTGCCGGGCTCATATACGCCCACTGTGGCAAACCCCTTTTCCGATGCCGTTTTCAGCATAAATCCATCGGATGAAACCATCACCATGTTGTGTCCCGGCAGCTTCTCAATACCTTCGTCGTCACTTCCCGGCTCATCACTGCCATCATCACCCTCGAGCCCGAAATCTCCGTTCATCCACCGTTCTCTTTCCGCCACGGCGCTGGTGATTCCAAGCTCACAGGCTATGTTGGTAAGACACAGAAGTTCCAGCATATACTCCCCCGCCAGCTCATCCGATATTATGATCTTTTCGATAGTCAAAAAACCTTTCAGAAAATCATCCACAGCCCTGCTCCTTGCCGGTCACCTCACAACCAAGCCTGCCGGTGTCCTGCTGTCACCAAAGTGTCCAAATGTCAAGTAAGCCCGATATGGCCACCCCTGCTCGTTGTCAAATACGAAACGACGCCCGGTTTCCCGAGCGTCCGCTTTTTACCTCGGCAGTTTTTCCGGTTCGGGATACTGTACCCCGAAGGTCTCTACCGTTACTTTTTTCATGACCTGATTTTCGTAAGGTCGGTCTGAATAATCTGTCGCCGTGTCCGCTATCTCATCCACAACCTCCATACCCTCGATGACTTTACCGAAAGCAGCGTAAGCTCCGTCCAGATGCGGTGATGTGGCATGCATGATAAAGAACTGTGATCCGGCGGAATCCGGCATCATTGATCTGGCCATTGATAAAACCCCTCTCTCATGGAGAAGGTTGTTCTCAAAACCATTCTGTGTGAACTCTCCCTTTATGGAGTAATCCGGGCCACCCATGCCTGTGCCCGTGGGATCTCCGCCCTGTATCATAAATCCCGGGATCACCCTGTGAAAGATGATGCCGTCATAAAAGCCCTGTGATACCAGGCTTACAAAGCTGTTTACCGTATTTGGTGCGATGTCGGGATAGAGCTCTGCTTTGATCACACCGCCTTTTTCCATTTCTATGGTAACTATGGGATTCTGTACCATTTTAACCTCCTTTGGTACTATTCACAGTCAATATCCGGTATTCAGTCAGGTTGACTGTGAACAGTAACTATCTTTTACATTTTCACCGTTATCTTATCAAGGTGCCAGATGTCGTCAACATACTCCTGTATTGTACGGTCTGAAGAGAACTTACCTACATGAGCGATATTTAAGATAGCCTTCTTTGCCCAGCCCTCTTCGTCAGCATACATTTCCAGGATCTTCTCGTGAGCCTTTGCGTAGCTTCTGAAATCAGCCAGCGTAAAGTATGTATCCGCATACTGTGTGCACTCTGTGTTCAGCAGTGAGTTGTAAAGGTTTCTGAAGAGCTCCGGATCGTTCTGTGAGTAGAATCCGTTTATGAGCTGCATGAGGACCTGGCGAATCTCAGGATCGCTGTTAAAGATGTCCATGGGATTGTAATCCCTGGCTGCCTCATGAGCCATTACTTCGTCGCTGGTCATACCGAAGATCACGATGTTCTCATCGCCGACTTCTTCTGCCATCTCAACATTGGCGCCGTCCAGTGTACCGATGGTAATAGCGCCGTTCAGCATGTACTTCATGTTGCCGGTACCGCTGGCTTCCTTGGAAGCTGTGGAAATCTGCTCGGAAACATCTGCTCCGGCAGTGATGATCTCTGCGTTGGATACACAGTAGTCCTCTATGAATACGACCTTGAGCTTGCCCTTTATGGACTCATCGTTATTGATAACATCAGCAACGTTATTGATCAACTTGATGGTGAGCTTGGCGTTGCGGTAACCTGCTGCCGCCTTTGCACCGAAAATATAAGTCTGCGGTATCATGTCAAGGTTCGGATCTTCCTTGAGCTTATTGTAGAGATACATTACATGGAGAATGTTCATGAGCTGTCTCTTGTACTCATGAAGTCTCTTGGTCTGGCAGTCAAATATAGATCTGGGATCCACGGTGATGCCGTTATGCTCCTCTATATATTTTGCAAGACGGACTTTGTTCTGGTATTTGATATTCAAAAATTCCTGCTGTGCCTTCTTATCATCCGCATATATAGCCAGCTTCTCGAGATGTGAAAGGTTTGTGATCCAGTCGTCACCGATCTTGCTGTTGATCCAGTCAGACAGCAGCGGATTTGCATGGAGCAAGAACCTTCTCTGTGTGATACCGTTGGTCTTGTTGTTGAACTTCTCCGGGAACATCTCATAGAAATCACGAAGCTCGCGGTTTTTCAGGATTTCAGTATGAAGTCTCGCAACACCGTTTACGGAATAACCTGCAGCGATGGCAAGGTTTGCCATGCGAACCTGTCCGTCGTATACGATAGCCATCTTCCTGATCTTTTCCTGATTATTCGGGAAAGACTCCTGGATCTGCAGCACAAATCTTCTGTTGATCTCCTCGATGATCTGGTAAACTCTGGGCAGAAGTCTCGAGAAGATCTCGATGGGCCATTTTTCAAGGGCCTCAGCCATGATGGTGTGATTTGTGTATGCGCAGGCTTTTGTGGTGATATTCCATGCATCCCTCCACTCAAGATGATACTCGTCGAGGAGTATTCTCATGAGCTCTCCGACTGCAACTGTCGGATGGGTATCATTCATCTGGAATGTAACTTTATTGGGCAGATCATGTATGTCTGTGTGATTGCGCATAAATCTTGCGATAGCACGCTGTATAGATGCGGAAACAAAGAAATACTGCTGTTTCAAGCGAAGTTCCTTGCCCTGTACATGATCATCACAGGGATACAGCACTTCCACAAGGTTTCTTGCCAGGTTTTCCTGCTCCACTGCCTTCTTATAATCGCCCTTGTCAAAGCTCTCAAGCTCGAAAACATTGACCGGCTCCGCATCCCATATGATCAGGGTGTTCACTACGTTATTATTGTATCCCACGATAGGCATATCGTAAGGAACCGCATTTACTGCATAGTAATCTTTCTGGACAAACTGCTGGCGTCCCACCGGATCTGTCTCCGATGCCACATATCCGCCAAATCTTACCTCGTAAGAATACTCGGGGCGGCGAAGCTCAAAGGGATATCCGTTCTTGAGCCAGTTGTCCGGCTTCTCTACCTGGAAACCATCCTTTATCTTCTGTTTGAACATACCGTAACGGTATCTTATACCGCATCCGTATGCCGGATAGCCCAATGTTGAAAGAGATTCAAGAAAACATGCCGCAAGACGACCGAGACCGCCGTTTCCGAGAGCAGGATCCCTCTCCTGATCTTCGATGACATTGATGTCGAAGCCCAGCTCGTCAAGCGCAGCCTTAACCTCTTTGTATGCTGTGAGGTTGATAAGGTTGTTGCCCAGAGCACGCCCTACCAGAAACTCCATTGACATGTAGTAGACCATCTTTGGATCGTTGGCATCGATAGTCTTCTGAGTGGCGATCCAGGCATCGATGATCTCATCCTCCACAACATGGGAAACAGCCTGATAGATTTCCTGCTGGGTAGCCTCGTCAATAGTCTTTCGGAACATGGTCCTGACGTTTGCCTCAACATTCTTTATGAATGTCTCTTTCTTGAAAGCACTGTTTTTCATTGCGTTTCTCCTTTTATTTTATTTTGTCACTGAAAACAGCGACAATCAGATCTTTTCAACTGCAAGTGTCACATCTTCGCCGTTTATCTTCCATTCCTTCTCATAGCCTGACAGATTTCCCTCTGTAACAGAGTCTGCCAGAACATCTCCCGAAATGTCAGCACCGTATTTCTCGAGGATGCCTTTTAACTTATCTCCTGCCGTATATGTGACTTTGATGCGATCCATAACCTCGAAGCCCGCTTCTTTTCTCATGGTCTGGATCTTGGAGATAAGCTCTCTCACAAAGCCCTCGTCGATAAGTTCCGGTGTAAGGTTCACATCCAGAAC
>JAILBP010000013.1:0-13899 GCA_024680835.1 Lachnospiraceae bacterium
TTCACCGAATAACCGAATTTCCCCTGTTTCTTACCAAGAGAAAAATACTCGCCGTGTGAATAAGCTATCAGACCCGCATTGTCAAGCCTGAAGCGGTTATTTTCATCCATGTAACTGTCGTCTACCGTAACTCCCTCGACCCTTCCCAAAAACATATGGTGTGATCCCAGGGGAATACATTCGGTCACCTTACAATATATATTCACCGGGCTTTCCGCGATGGCAGGCGTCTCCATGATATCAGATCTGTATTCAGTGAGTTCCATCTCATGAAACTTGTCAAAATCCCGACCGGAGCGGACACCGCACCAATCACAGGCATAAGTCAGTTCCCCGTTTACGAGATTGACCACAAACTCGCCGCTTGACTTAATGATATCATAGGAATACCGGTCCGGTCTGACCGATATGGATACCATTGCAGGATCCGAGCACACCGTCCCCGCCCACGCCAAGGTGATGATGTTCGGCTTCTCTCCTTCACGCATGCAGCTCACCATGACTGCAGGCACCGGATACAGCATGTTTCCCGGTTTCCATGTGATCTTGGACATAAAAACCACCTTTCGTAATATTTTTGATCAAGCCCTATAATATGATTCAAGGCTTATTGACCCTCAAATCATAATATCAGCTCCATGCCGGTCTTGTATGGCGTAAGTCCCAGTTTTTCGTAGAACTTCATGGCGCCCGGATTGCAGGTCCAGACATTCAGCGTGATATTGTAGCATCCGCGCTCTCTCGCATAGGCCACGATATGTTCATAGATCGCCCTGCCCACATTTCTGCCTCTTGCACCTTCATCCACGCATATATCATCAATGTAGAGCGTCAGGTTATCGCACAAAAGGACCGTGTTTTCAGGGCGCTGCATAATACAAAAACCGTGACCCAAAACCTTCCCCTCATCATCCTCGCACACAAACACGGGTTTATCATCATTTTTGAAAATATCTTTAAGCTCATCCTCTGTATATTTGGTTGCCAGTTTAAAAAGATCCGGTCTTCCGTCATGATGCACCTTATCAACCTGCCTGAGCAATTCCATTATCACCGGTATATCGCGCTCTGCCGCACGACGCACTGTGTATCCCATAATCATCTGCCTCCTGTTCGTAACCGATTACATAGCTCTAAGAAAGACCTTTCGTCTCCTGTCCCCTTTATATATGCCTGTTAACGTTTATATACTTGTTAACGATTGTAGTTACAATTTACGTTTAATATTTGAAATCCACATGATCCCCGCGGCTCACAACAACCTTATATCCTATGCTCTCCATTCGTCTTTCCATACAACGGCTGCATTCAGCCGCCTCATCTCCTGTACAGATCTTTCCGTCATACAAAAGATATTTCTCCCTCGTAGCTGTCGGCGAAAGATTAGGCATCACCACATTGGCGCCTGCCTTTATGCCCATCTCGCGTCCCAGGGGGTGTATGGTTCCCAGTGCGGTGGTAGCCGGCAGCAGAACCTGTGGAAAGATCAGTCTCAATATCGACAGGAGTCTTAAGGTGTCCTTTAAAGTTCCCTGCTTTTCTTTGGCAAAGGGTGTATCGTGATGAGGGATAAAAGGTCCGATCCCTATCATATGCGGTTTAAGCTTCTGCATGAATCTTATATCTTTTATGATATGCCTTGTCTCCTGATAAGGGCTTCCCACCATAATACCGCAGCCCACCTGATATCCAATATCCTTCAAAACATACAGACATTCCTGCCTGTGCTCCGCCGACAGTTCCGACGGATGCAGTCTACCGTAATGCTCCGGGTCAGCCGTCTCATGCCTCAGCAGATATCTGTCGGCTCCGGCGTCAAAATATGCCTGATATGAATCGCGCTCCTTTTCACCTATGGACAGTGTCACTGCGCAATCCGGAAACTCCCTCTTTATACCCCTTACTATCTCACATATCTTATCATCAGTAAAATACGGGTCCTCACCGCCCTGCAAAACGAAAGTTCTGAAACCAAGCTCATAGCCCTTTCTGCAGCAGTCCCATATATCGGACTCTGTCAATCTATACCTTTCAGCATTCCTGTTGCTGCGTCTTATGCCGCAATACAGGCAGTCGTTTTTGCAGTAGTTGGTAAACTCGATCAACCCGCGCAGATAAACATCATTGCCATAAAAATGTTTTCTGACATCATCCGCACTGTGGTACAGATAATCCTCATCAGCTGGCGAGAATTCCTTTTCCAGAAAGTATTTGAGTTCATCATCGGGAAGGTCCTGTTCCTGCTGTAATTTATCTGTCATCCATATTATATCCGAAGGTAACATTTTACTAATCTCCCAATATTACGAATCAAGGGTCAAAACCTGATTTCACGGCAAGCTTACTTGCCGGAGGAAGCATTATGCCAATATGCGAAATATATTATATCGAATATTATATCGCATATTATATCTTGAAATATGCCTCTTTTCTTTATATGCATGTCTTCGTCTTTCGTATCACAGGTTAATACCGATATCTACGGATCTCTCCAGGATACCCTTCATATACGCTATCACCAAACCGTAATTTGTCATCGGTATGTTCTGATCCTTGGCACATTTCATGCGATAACGCATTTCCCGTTCATTCAGCATGCATCCGCCGCAATGTATCACCATGGCGTATCCGCTCAGATCTTCCGGAAATCCCGTTCCCGACGAGGTCTCGATCACAAGATCTTTACCGGTGTGTTTTTTCAGCCATCCGGGGATCTTCACGGTGCCAATGTCTCCGCACTGTCTGTGATGAGTACAGCCTTCACTGATGAGGATCTTATCTCCGTCCTGCAGATTCTCCACAGCCCGGACACCTTTCAGCGAATCTTCTAACAGTCCCTTATATCTCGCCATCAGTATCGAGAAAGATGTGAGTCTTATATCCTGCGGCACAATACCCGCTACATACTCGAAAGCCTGACTGTCGGTTATGACAAGACTGATCTTTTTATCTGTTCCATTCAAAGCGGAAATCGCAGCCGCCAGCTCTGTTTCCTTTACGCACAGCGCCATTCCGCCGTGATCCAGTATATCCCTTATCATCATCTGCTGCGGAAGGATCAGCCTTCCTTTCGGTGCGGATTCATCTATGGGTATCACTAAGATCACAAGATCTCCGGGATTTATGAGATCCCCCACCAGTTTCCGGGTGCTTTCCGAAACTTTTCCTGCTTTGGCGATCTCCTCCTTCAACTCATATATGTTGAAGCCATCCTTTGCGGAAACATATATTTCCGTGTAGCTGTGGTCCTCTCCATATGATGTCTGTTTTGAAGATTTCGATACTCTGCCTTCACCGGAATTGAGTATATCTGTCTTATTCCATGCCACTATCCAGGGTATGTTTTTTTCAGCGAAAAGAGACATGAGCTTTTCGTCCGTATCTGAAAGCCCCGCCGTGGCATCTACTATCAGAACCGCAACATCCACCCGGTTTAAGGTCTGCCTCGTCTTTTTAATGCGGAGTTCTCCAAGCTCTCCCTCGTCATCAAATCCTGCCGTGTCTATGACCACCACAGGACCTAAGGGCAATATCTCCATAGCCTTGGAAACCGGATCCGTCGTAGTACCCGGAACATCCGATACCACCGCCAGATCCTGGCCTGTGACCGCATTCAGAATACTGGATTTCCCCGCATTCCTCCTGCCAAAGAAACCTATATGCACTCTCTCCGCCGATGGCGTCTCATTCATTCCCATGATGTACCTCCATAATATATACTCCGTTCATTAAAAAATAGTTGCAAATAATTTACACTCCCCGGATAACCTCCGGTACTCACAACCTTATAAAACCGTCTAATTCCCTGTCATCAAAGATATTAAAAATATCCTTTACATGATCCCTTTGCCAGGTAAAACCACGACCCGAAAAAGCCAGATGCGGTAATCCCAATATCTTTGCATCATCCGGCAGTATCAGCGAATACATCGGATCGGCGATAATGTATTTCTCTCCCTTTATCCGATCTTCTATCTCCTCTTCGCCGTCACACATAACATCTCCATCACGCAGAAGAGCGGCAGCATTTACCGTGTTTAGCTCCAGCGGACAGGCAACCTTTGCCGTAACTTCGTACCGTTCCTCAAGCGCCCATGCCAAAGAATCCATCTTCACAGCTTCACCGATCAAAAGTATTTTTTTACCGGATGTTTTAACTGTATTATGAGAACAACTGTAGGCAATGCGGTCTTCACGGTCTGTGGATGATTCTTTTATCATATCATATACGATATTAGCAAGGTCTCCCGTCGGGCATCCCACAACACAGGGTATACCATATTTTTCTCTCAAAACCTGTGCTGCCTTATAAGCCGTGGCAGACACCACCAGATTTACATCCGCCTCTCCTGATCTTGCAACGTCCTCAAAAGCGCATCCGCGTGACCATGTCGAGACAATGTCAAACCCGGCGTCAGACAGTGCTTCAGTTATATGGGTTGCCGCACCACCGGTAAAATCCAACGGAGTCAGCCCGAGGATATTGATCTTGACGGCTTGCTGTCGTACCGGCCTCACCTTGTCTCTCACCAGATGTTTTGCCACCGCTTCAAAAGCATTTCCCGCTCCCACAAGATAATCATGCATTCCGTTGGTCTGCACCGGGAAGGTCAGTATGCCGGTTCTGTCCTCCACAAGCTTAGCGATGGCATTGAAATCCGTACCGTTCATGAAGGGAATGGGACTGCTGAGCAGTGCAATAAATCCCGGTTTGAGCTTTCCCGCCGCGTCCGCTATGTCGTCTATGAATTTTTTATCATCGCCAAAGATAGCCTCGCGCTGCGACAATCCACTGATATAAATCAGACTGTCCCGGTCATACCAACGTGTTTCATCATGTGTATTGTATGTGGAATTGCACCCGGAAGGATCATGTATCACTACCATCCCCCCTAACTCATAAAGAGCGGATGCCGCCCCGGACACATCTCCCGTATAGCATGGCAGAATCCTGTATGATCTGTTCATTATATCTTCCTCGCTTTGAACCCTTAGATCCTCTGGCGTGTAACCGTCTTTTTCACTGTGTTACTGCCCTTTTTACTCTGCTTGTTTTTGCCGGCATTTGCAAGAGCTTCAGCCTGCGGATTGATAGTTTCAAGCTGTCTCTGTTCGATCTTCGCTTTTGTCTGATGGGAGAGCATATTATCTTTTAGCTCATCTATTGTTTCTTTTATTTCTTTAAGCGAATCTTTAAGCTCTCTCTGATGCGGGGAAAGATTCAGCCCCTTGCCTACTATCTCTGATTCATTTGAGAGATGTTCCAATATCTGTATTGCAACATAAATTCGCGGCTGTTCATGTTTCTGGCGCTTTGCAGAATCACGTCTGGTAATATCCTTGAACTGATCCTGCTTGTAGTTCAGATAGCTATTGACCATCCGGATCGCTTCTTTCTGACATAAATAAAACTGTTCCGGTTCAAATTTTTCCCTGCCACCGCGGCAATATGCGCAGTCCTGCAGTCTTATCAACGCATTCTTCATATCCTTAAACTGCTGTGAACCCTTGCCTGCAAGATTGAAATCTACCCGTTTGATGGCTGAAACCAAAATATCGGCCTCATTTTTTGCGTAATCCTGTGAATAATGTTTTTCTATAGCATTATTACCCTGCTTTATCTTTTCGCCCGCTTTCGGCCCGTTGATCATGTTATCTTCGGGTTCATTGTCTATTATACTCGCTTTTTCGTTTTTTTGCTCCTTAACTTCATTGACCTTCTGTTTCTTCTGTGTCCCGGTCAATTCTCTGACCTTTTCTTCCGACGGCATTCCCTCGATCTTGATCTGGAACGTCTGAAGATCCAAATCTATATCCAGATCTTTTGTGAACTCACCGTTGACAATGGATTTTATCAGCAGATTGCAGGTTTCCGGCTCATCTTCGATATAATTGAGCCTACCCTCATATTCTTTCTGGATAATACCTGTGTTGAGGAATGCACTCTTCATTTTATCTTCTTCACTTATCCACTTTTCAAAGGACAAACCGCCTTCTACTGCGTCCTTTTGAGCCTTTGCCAGTCTGGTAAAGAGGAACTTCTTATACCCGGCAAATGTTACAAGCAGTGCAAGGTCCGAGATGGATCTGCCATTTTTATTAATCAGGACATTTTTGGCAAGCTCCCTCTGTTTTGATACAATGGTATGCATTTCTTCCATAACGTTCTGGTTTTTGGTCCACCAGTTCTTGTAATCTTCCCATTTTTTCATTTCCGGATGATCTGCCTTTGCAAGTTCGAGTATCTCATTCTTGCAGTGCGCCATTTCCTGCCACGCATCAAACTGGAGAAATCCCATATGTAACATCCTGCAAAATGTTTTGTTCTGCATGATATTGGGATCCGAAAAATCGATGTTTTGGGCGGCTTCGGTCATCAACCTGTTTGTGGCCTTCTGACCTTCGTAGATCTGTTTTGCGATCCAGGCCTGATTTTCAGGTGTTTCGTTGTACATACACTCTGCAACCTTTTCGTACATTTTTGCCTTTTCATCCCTGAGCTTATCGTTATCCATAAGATCTTCAAGCGTATACCGGCCTGTTGCCGCAAGCGCAAAAACCGAAACCGAAATACCTGCAAAACGATAAAGCGAATAATTACACGGCTTCTTGCGCTTAGCAGGGTCTTTATACTTTTCACCGTAAAAAGCATTGTCCTTGTCCGACTTGGGATCTGTTTCATAATAGGTTTTCAGCGTATCTTTGAAAATATCTTTTAACCGGTCATTGATCTTTTTCTCTTGCTCCTCACTGAGTTTTTCATTCTTTTTCGTAGGCATATTCTGCTCCTTTCAGCCAGCATCACAGGCTGTTGCCGATCTTATGTACAATAAATATCACTCATTCCCGGATCTCAAAAACTCTTTTCCCTGCGTATCGCATCGGCCATTGCCAGGAAATGCTGCGCCTTGATGATCGCCATACCCTGAGTTTCATCGCCGAGTACCACCAGCTCGTCCCCCGGAGCGATATTAAATAGCTTTCTGGCTTTTGCCGGTATCACGATCTGTCCCTTATCGCCGACCGTCACCATGCCAAACAGATGCTTTCCTTTGGGCGGAAGACCCAGACCCATATTTTGCTCTGATTCATAATTGGCCAGATCATCCAGAGAAACCCCGAAAATATCCGCAAGCTGCTTACATTTATCAAGATCCGGAACACTGTCTCCCGTTTCCCATTTGGCAACTGATTGCCTTGTGACTCCAAGCTTTTCGGCTATATCCTCCTGGGTCATATGCTGGCTTTTCCTCATCTGTACCAGATTATCCTTGAACATTTTCTCTCCTTTTTCTGATTCCCAAAACCAGCCACCTGTATACCGGAATCCTTGAAATAACAGCATATAAGCCGTAACCGAATACAAACCCTGCCACAAGACTTAAAATGTAACATACCGGTGCAGACACCAGCATTGGTTTGGCCACAAACAGCGCCACTGAAGATATCCCCAGATAATGGAAAATATAGAGTCCGAAGCTGTGCCCTGACATCCACTTCGCAAAAGCATTTGAAAAATCTCCGAAGCGCGCCATCCCCGCGATAACCGCAAGCGATCCCACGTAGGCATCAAGGGCATATAAGAAGCCCCTGTTTATCGGCTTATCAGCGTAGTTTTCACCAAAATACAGGGCAGCAAAGATAACGCACAGCGCCACAGCTATTACCATCAAAGGCACTGCGATCTTCTTGAGCCTTTCGATCACTTCATCATGAGAGAACACATAATATCCCAGAATGAAAAATACGAAATAGAATGCGATCCTGTATACTGAAACGATAGGCGTGTTCAGGATCTGTGAAGCTCCCCATATCGGGAAAACAAAAAGTGCGATCATCCACAGCGGAGTACGCGAGCCAATTTTGAAGAGCTTTCCTTTTTCTATTTTTTTGATAAAGACGAGCACTACACAGTAAACCCACAGAAGGTGCATATACCACATCACTCCGCTTCCTGAAACCACCATGATCAAAAAGATCACAGGTTTCGGTACGCCTTCCGATACAAGCCCCTCAATTCCTCCGCCAAGGGACATGCTCACATACCCCTGGATAAAATAGAAAAAGAAGAGACCGAGTGTTGACGGAACAAGAAGCTTCAGGGTTCTGGACTTCATGAACTCCTTATCTGAATGTGAATTCAGATATAATCCTGCGCTGATCCCCGATACAATGAAAAGCACCGGCATAAACCATGGATAGACCAGATACTGAAAAACATCATAATACTGAACCGGCAGATCGGTGATCTTACCCAAACCGCCCAGCACACCCTCAGCATTGTACATGTAAAATACATGATAGATCACCACTATGACCACCGTGATCCAGCGAATGTTGTCCAAATAGTGTTTTCTCATATTTATCCCACCTTTGCAATGAATTTTAACATTATTCTATTGCATTCACAGGTGTGTGTCTACCAATCAAAACTTACATTTGTGTGTGGTTTTTGTTAGAAATGGTTGCATTTATATATTCATGTACGATCATAATTCGATCACTGTATATGTATCACGGGTCTTCTTTGACTTATTCAAAGCCTTGTCTGCTGTTTCGATCATGTTGTTCACCAGCTCCTCCAATCCATCATAGCCTCCTTTATTAGAATGCGGACCATATTTCATAAGAAAATGTTTTATATACAGCTCTCACACCCCAATCCCTTACGCGGGATTAAATCCGGTGCATCTTTTTCATGCAGCCAGGCGTCTTCCATCATACCGGCAAAGCGCGCTATACCGTCTATTCCCTGAAGATCTCCGCCCTCCACCATGTTTACGAAATAATCAGTTCCGGTAAACCATGCCGCCTGGGTTCCTATAGCCAGAACCTTTACCGCTACACCTGAATCATCTCTGTAGATACGTTCTTTCACTCTCATGGCAGGCTCGATGGGCATCTCAAACTTAACCTGCGGTGCATTTTCTCGAAACCACTGCTGATCAGCCGATTCCTCGGAAGATACGGCATTAACATAAATCTCTTTGACATTAAACCCATGATCCAGCAGAAATCTTGCCATGCCTAGAGGTCTTGGGTGTGCGGTGTGATCTATCACTATCGGAGCATCGCCTATCAACGATTTCAGATTACTATAGTTTTCCTCACATCGCCTTATCTGATCTGTTTCGTAATGCTCGAGTTTTGTCAAAAGCTCATCATCTGTGTACGTTTTCCCGGACAGGTTTTCCGAATTAATGTTTTTGCTGTCCGATAATTTGCCCAGTGTTTTGAACAGTTCTCTGTTTTGTTCCCTGCACTCATCATAAGAAAAAGAAAGCGGAATATATAAGCCTTCTCGCCCAAGTCTTGAGGCTGTACTCTCCACCGCCTTTTTGCCGTTCGGTACGACCGCTGCAAAACATGACGAACTACCCATTTTTTTATAATCTGTATAAGTGCTGAGTTCCGGCATCTGCGTAACATTGTAACCGCAGAGCTCCGCCACCTTGCAAAGATCGGAACTCTCACTTATGCAGACATTACTGCCGATAAGCGAGAGTTTACCGGTTTCCTCAGGCAACGGCTCCAACACCCTGTACATATTGAGTCTCAGCTTCTGGTCCGGTGACATGCCCTCTTTTCGCATGATGGGGTCCATGAAACTGTGTACAAAATCGATATCAGGAAAAGCTTTGCTTAAACTGTCATATATGTGTTTGTAGCTGCATCCCAGAAAATGATGTGTGCACACCGTAAAAAGACAGACTACCGGTGGACGTTTCGGGAGCTTATTTATTACATCTATAGTGCCCTGAATTGTGATATCTTCCACCGTACCTCTTATGATATCTTCCTCTTTGAGTATCACAAAAGAAAACCTGTCGGATGCATTCATCTCGGCCGCGGTCAGCACAACACCGCGCATACAGTTCACTGCACAGACATAGATCTGATGTGATTCGGGAACCAGCATCCCTATATGTACGATATTCCATGTGCCGTGTGCCGGCGGGTTGAATTCGAGCATGTTTTTCTCCTGTCTGTCTACTCAAAACATCGATAGTCATTCTTAAGCTCCTTTTTAATACGTCTTCGTATATAAAACATATAAGGATGCAAAATGGTTTTCGATGAATAATATATTTGTCAATCAGAAACATCACCTTTGGAAGGTGGTGTTATGACATTCGAATATGCCGTTTTTGTGCTGACTCCGGGGAGTCTTCCTATGCGTCCGGTCAGAGTGCTGATCACATCCTGCGGCGCATCAATAGCTATACTGATGATGTTTATGTTTTTTTCTCTGTAAGGTATGCCCATGCGACCGATGATGTACTCACCTGCCTCGTGCAAAAGACGGTTGATCTCCTCTGACGCCGCGTTACCTTCCAGTATGATAGAGATCAGTGCTACTCTTGTTTCCATTGGTGTCCTCCGATAGTGATAGTATCGCTTTAGCAGATACGCGGCAGCAGCTCCCCTGTCGGCTGTGACAGCAGAGTCTGGGCTCCGATCTCTGTCACCATGACAACCTTTCCGGCGTTGTCAGCGGTAACCTCTCCTATGATCGTTGCATTTTCCGAGTACTTCTCTTTTTTAAGGGCATCCACGATAGCTACTGCCTTCTCCTGCGGTGCAAATATCACAAGCCTTCCCTCACAGGCCAGATAGAGAGGCTCAAGTCCGAGCAAGCCGCAAACACCTTTTACTGCAGGATCTACAGGAACGTCCGTCGCGTTGATCTTTATGCCCACATTACTCTGAGAAGCGATCTCGTGGAGCACCGTGCCCACGCCGCCTCTGGTGGCGTCTCTTATGACATGGATATCTTTGGTAACATCAGTCATCGTCTTTACTGTACTCCACAACGGTGCACAATCGCTGGTCACATCCGCATCTATACCGAAATCCTCTCTTGACAACAGTATGGTACATCCGTGTCTTCCCACGTCACCCGTCACTATGATGGCATCTCCCGGCTTTGCCAGAGCTCCGGATGTTGAAACACCGGGTAATATCTCACCAACTCCTGTGGTGGTTATGAATATACCGTCAACCTGTCCTTTCCCTGCAACCTTTGTATCACCTGAGACTACCGATACACCAGCCTCTTTTGCGGTCTTTGCAAAAGCTTCTGCGATCTTTTCCAGATCTTCCATAGGGAAGCCCTCTTCTATCACAAAAGAGCAGGTCAGATACAACGGCTTAGCGCCCATGCATGCCAGATCATTGACCGTGCCGCACACCGAAAGCTTTCCTATATTTCCTCCCGGAAAAAAAGCCGGTGATACTATAAATCCATCCGTTGTCATGGCTATTCGACCGGTCGGTGCCGGCAGTACTGCTGCGTCATCTGCGGTCAGATACGGGTTTTCGAAGTTTTTCTTGAATATTCTGTCAATCAGTTCTGAGGTTTTTACGCCTCCGGCACCGTGTGCCAGGGTTATTCTGTCTTCCATGGTTTTTCCTCTTTCTATTATCCCCCTCAGTCAACTTCGTTGACATCTCCCCCTGAGGGGGAGCCTTTATAAAAGGGATTCTCTTTTCGTTTTTCTGTTATCGAAGTTCCCCCTCAGTCGGCTTCGCCGACAACTCCCCCTCAGGGGGAGCCTTTAAATGGGGTGGTTAGTCGTTATAACGATAGTAAGCACTGCAGGCGCCTTCACCGCTGACCATGCAGGCTCCAACAGGATGATCCGGTGTGCAGACCTTGCCGTAGAGCGGACAGTCAGTGGGCTTGCACTTGCCCTGCAGGATTTCTCCGCAGCGGCATGCAGGATTGGATCTGCCCTTTATGGGCGGGAGGTCAAATTTCTTTCGGGCATCGAAGGCAGCATATTTTTCCTTTAACCGGGTTCCCGACTTGGGTATTACGCCCAGCCCGCGCCACTCTTCGTCGCAGGATTCCATCATCTCTTCTATGAGCTTCTGCGCCTCTACACTGCCCTCTCTGGTGACTACTCTCGGGTAGCAGTTTTCAAAGAAAGGCTCTCCCTTGGCTCCCTTTTTGATAGCGACAGCCAACGCCAGTAAGAGCTCTTTCGCCGTGAACCCTGCCACAACTCCGCTGACGCCTTCCGATACGAGATCCTCGCACAGCTTTGTGCCTGTTATGGCATTCACGTGGCCCGGATACAGGAAAACATCGGCGCTTCCCTTCAATGCCTGATAGGCATTTGGCATGGTCTTCGTGGCAGTCAGTATTGAGAAATTATCAAGCCCGGACTCTGCCGCTTTTTTTACCGCCAGAACATCCGCGGGTGTGGTGGTCTCAAATCCCACCGCCAGGAAAACAACCTGCTCATCCCGGTGTTTTTCAGCATATTCGTACGCATCTGTAGGTGAGTACACGATCTTCACGTTTGCTCCCTTAGAACGCGCGTCCCCAAGAGACATCTCTGAACCCGGCACACGGACAAGATCTCCGAATGTACATATGGTTGCGTTTTTCTCCAACGCCAGCATCAAAGCCTCATCTATAAAACCCGTAGGCGTAACGCAGACAGGACACCCCGGTCCGCTGATAAGTTCAACCTGCGGTGGCAACAGTTTTCTGATACCCAGCCTGAAGATCTCGTGGGTGTGGGTTCCGCATACTTCCATGATCCGGAGCGGCGGTCCGTCGTACGATCTTATCAGCTCCGCTAAATCTATATCTGACATATTCTTCCTCCTGCTAAAATGATCTTTCCTTACGATAACAGTGCTGCTGCCAGATCATCGGTTTCTTTTTCATCATTGTCCGTGATCTTTGCGATGGCAACACCTGCATGTACCATCACATAATCTCCCGGTTCAACCTCACTTAAAAGCTCTGCGGAAACCTCACGCTTTGCACCCGATGCGTCCACCAGAACAGTCCCTTTGTTTACCTTCATCACTTTTGCAGATAATCCTACGCACATAGTTTTTTCCTCTTTTCTCTGTGTTTTATGTTCAACAATATATATCTTATGATTCAAGGTTTGAACCTCAAACCATATTATACATCCCGTACAAAGCCTGCCCTATACCGATACCGCCATCATTGGGGGGTATCATGGAATGTTTCAAAACATTAAAGCCCCCATCTTCCAACAGCTTATCCGTCAGCCCCAACAGCAGGGTATTCTGGAAGCATCCACCTGAAAGAGCCACTGTGGTACACCCGGTCTTTTTCCGCGCTTTTATGCAGGCATCGAATATAATATCCGCCAGTATCACGTGGAAAGCATACGCCAGAAATCCGGTATCTGCTCCGTTGACGTGCTCTGACAGTATAAACCCGAAGAGCTTATCCGTAGGTAATACCGGGCCGATCTCACCGGCTATATCCGCAGTAACAGTAACATCAGGATCATCAGGATCCACAATAGATTTCATATCCTTGACAGCCCTGCTGTACGCTTCTCTCACTTCCGTGATCAGACTGTCAGATCCTCCGGTTATGTTTTCCGCACACGACTCTGCGGCAAATTGCAGTGCAGTGGATGCCTCTCCCTCAAAGGTGGACATTTTCCTGATTCCAAGCAGCGCGCTCACTGCATCGAAAAGCCTTCCTGCGCTGGTGGAGCGCACTGTATTAATGCCTCTGTCAGCCATTGTAAAGATCAGATTTGCCTCTGCCTGCGTACATAATCCCAGTCTTTCCGTCAGCTCCGCCGCCTTCTCCCTGTCTTTGCAGGTCCTGTATATCATGGATGCCGCTATTCGCCATCCCTCCCTTGAGGACGCGTCACCCCCCGGCTGGTCAAATGCGGCAATATGTGCAAATCTCTCGAATCCGTAAACGTCTGCCAGCAATATCTCTCCGCCCCAGATGGTTCCGTCCTCACCGTATCCGGTTCCGTCAAAAGATACGCCTATCACCGATCCGGAATAATCATTTTCAGCCATGCAGGACAAAACATGAGCATAATGATGCTGTATCTTTATCACCGGGATGCCACACTCTCCCGCAACCGCTACCGAATT
>JAILBP010000043.1:0-3433 GCA_024680835.1 Lachnospiraceae bacterium
TGTCGCTATCGCGACTGCCCGTGTCATGAAGGCAGAGTGACTGATTCCAGTCGATATCATGTAGTTATACATCCTGCTCAGCAAGCTGGCAGTCTGAATACTACATGATATCGACTGTGAATAGTAACAAGATTTATAATGTTTTAAGTGACAACACAAATAAATCGTGATAAAATCTGTTCTGCGATATATTCTTGCTGATTTTTTTCTTGCTGGGATACTGGGCTGATGAGTGGGATGCCTGCTAGTTTTGCTTCGGTTTTCAGTATTTGATTTCATTATAATAGTATTATTATTTTTCGGAGGTTACTGAGATGGGTGGATTTTTTGGAGTAGCTGCAAAAGAGAGCTGTATATTCGATCTGTTTTTCGGAACGGATTATCATTCTCATCTGGGCACAAGACGTGCCGGAATGGCAACTTTTAACGGCGAGGGTTTTCGTAAGTCGATTCATAACATACAGAATTCTCCGTTCCGTACCAAATTTGACAAGGAATTAGAGGGGCTGGAGGGAAAATACGGTATAGGCTGTATTTCCGATTATGAAGCACAGCCTATATTAGTGAAGTCTCATCACGGTTCTTTTGCGATCACCACAGTCAGCAAGATCAATAACGCGGATGAGCTGGTTGATAATATTTTAAGCCAGAATACCCATTTTTTCCAGATGAGCAACGGTGAGATAAATTCTACGGAGCTTGTGGCTGCGCTGATCAATCAAAAAGACAATATTATAGAGGGAATACAGTACGCCCAGGAAGTCATAGACGGTTCGTTGTCATTGCTGATGTTGACACCGAAGGGAATATATGCAGCGAGAGATAAGATGGGACGTACTCCCGTGGTATTAGGCAAAAAGGATGGCGCAAGATGCGCATGTTTTGAGAGTTTTTCATATCTTAATCTGGGTTACACGGATGACAGGGAGTTAGGACCCGGCGAGATCGTGGTATTCGACGAGAACAGCGTGAAGACCCTTGTAAATCCCGGCACCAAGATGAAGGTCTGCACATTCCTGTGGGTTTATTACGGTTATCCGTCTGCTTCATACGAAGGCAGGAACGTGGAAAACATGAGATGCCGCTGCGGAGAGCAGCTGGCAAAACGCGATAATGTAGATGTAGATGTTGTAGCGGGAGTTCCGGATTCGGGAACAGCGCACGCCATAGGATATGCAAATGAGTCCGGGGTACCGTTCTCAAGACCTTTTGTAAAATATACACCTACATGGCCGAGATCATTTATGCCCACCATGCAGTCCCAGCGTAATCTGATAGCTCACATGAAGCTGATACCGGTGCATGATCTTATAAAAGACAAAAAGCTCTTGCTGATAGATGATTCCATAGTCAGAGGAACACAGCTTCGTGAAACCACTGAGTTTCTGTATGAGAGCGGAGCCAAAGAGGTTCACATCAGGCCGGCCTGTCCGCCGTTATTATTCGGATGCAAGTATCTGAATTTTTCCAGATCCGGCAGTGAGATGGAGCTCATAGCAAGGCGTGTCATAGATGAGCTTGAAAACGGGGATGTGACAAAAGAGAAGCTTGAGAGATACGCAGATCCCGATTCGGAAGAGTATGAGAAGATGGTGGAGGGCATCCGCGAGAAATTGAATTTCACCTCACTTCGTTACCAGAGACTTGATGATATGCTGGAGGCGGTAGGCATAGATCCGGACAACCTTTGCACATATTGCTGGAACGGAAAAGAGTGATCGGCAGGCAAAATATATTTTTGGTGATAACGCATAAGAGAATTGTTATCTCAAGATGTTTTTTACACAAAATATAGTGTTTTGAAATACGGTTTATTGGTGAATCCGACATAAATCAGCCCAAAACCTTGACATAATACCCGTACCGTGGTAAAAATATTTGTAATAATTTGTAACATATTTGAATGCCAGGGGAACAAAGTGATGCCATGGTCATGCTGGCATGAACCAGGGCATTACTTTGTGACCCGCCCGAACATGAGGAAGGAGCCATTTACGAAGTAAATGAGCGGATTCCGAATGGTCGTAGGATTGCGGGAGTTGCGTAGCAACGTAGCAATCCGTGGCATTCAAGTTGACATTTTAGAGCTATTGGCTCTGAACATTGTCGGAGAGCAGGCAGTATGGGGACATCACGTAAGATTACAAGATCAGCGGCTTTTATTCTTGCGGCTGTCGTAGCGATTACGGGTATAGCAGATACCACTGCATTCGCTGCAAAAAAGAACAAAAAACCGAATAAAAAGGCAGAAACTGAGGAAGTTACAGAGGAAGTAACAGAGCAGGTCGCTATTCCGGAGGAACCGGAAGACAAGTTTGTGGTGTTAAAATCTGTAAATGACGCGTTTACAGCCATGACAGTGGATTATCTTGTGGATGGCACAGAGGATGTATTTGATCTCATTACGGTCATGAGCAGAAAGCTCAAGCTCGACACTGAGGATGAGTTCGGCAATAAATACACTAAAAGGCAGAGAAGATGGCTTAAGAAAGCCATGGTGTCCGGTGACTGCGTAGAAGTTTACGAAGAGGATTCTAAAAAGAGCGAGGTTGTGGGGTATATGTATTCCACATCTGTAGCGACTGTTTTGTCTGCAGGAGATCAGTGGACATGCATTAAGTCCGGTAACGTGAAGGGTTATGTCAAGACAGGTAAATGTGTTTTCGGTGTTGACGCCCTTGAAAGATGCAAAGAGGTTGAGACCGAGGTGGCTACCGTTGAGGTAGGAGCGGTAAATATCCGGGCAAAGGCAGAGGTCAATACCAAGATAGTCGCAAGTGCAAAAAAAGGCGACGAGTTCCTGTATTTTGACACCATCGATAACTGGGCTCATATAATGACAGTATCCGGTACGGAAGGATACATTGACAGCGCCTATGTTTCCATAGGTTCCAATATTGGCACAGCCTATACCGTGGAGGAAGCTGAAGCCGGTTTTGTATTCACAAAGGAAGTAGTTGAAGAAAAGAAGGCCGAGGCAGAGAAGCACGCCGATGAGGAGAGACTGCAGGAGTTGAAACTGCAGAGCGAAGAGGCGATCGCGAAGGCAAAAGAAAGAGCGAAAGCAAAAGCAGAAGACGGTTTCAGCGAGTACGAGTCTTTAGAGAGTTCTGAGGATTCAGAAAATTCCGAGGATTCAGAGGCTGAGAGCACAGAAGATGCCGAAGTTACCGAAGATGAAACCGAGAGTGATGTAGATCCCGATTTGGAGATTACCACTGATATCA
Organism: Lachnospiraceae bacterium; assembly: GCA_024680835.1. Lineage (GTDB taxonomy): Bacteria > Bacillota > Clostridia > Lachnospirales > Lachnospiraceae > RGIG6904. Next base: position 3,228 of record JAILBP010000043.1, read on the forward strand.
TCACAGTATACAACGATCCGATAGAGATTGAGGATGAAGAACTTACACTCTTAGCAGCTCTCATTCAGTGTGAGGCAGGCGGAGAGCCGTATATCGGTCAGGTGGCTGTAGGAGCAGTCGTATTAAACAGAATGCGTTCAGGCAGTTTTCCGGATGATGTGGCCGGAGTTATCTATGATGAGGGTCAGTTCTCTCCCGTAGGTAAT
>JAILBP010000081.1:0-5078 GCA_024680835.1 Lachnospiraceae bacterium
ACAACACCCACCGATGTCTCTATGTGCATCTCTTCGCCGCCAAGCTTTAAGAGCACCCGCGCTTCATCGTCGTTGACCGACAGAAAATAATCCTCGGATCTCAGCAGTTTTGTGAACTCAGGCAAAGCCTTGAGCTTAAAAAACAGCTCCTTCGCATCTTCCGTCTTTATGATGATATATCCCGGAAAAAGAGGCTTCGTCACCGTCTTATACTCGCCCCGTATCTTTTTTTTCATATCGTAGGCAGGTATAAATGCCGCATCATCTTCACCCAGCACCAAAGGCAAAAAATGCTGTTTTATCATCTCTTCTTTGCCGGTAAATACCTGTATCCCGTAAAACATGCTATCCTCCGATCCTAAAGCAAACCGCCGGTCGTAAAAAAGGGAGCCGAATACTCCGACCCCCTCGTTACAGATCACTCAAATCTTTCTAACCCCATAAAAATGTTGGCAACGGCAATTATCCGTTCCCTTCTCATCACTCCACCGTAACGCTCTTTGCAAGATTTCTGGGTTTATCCACATCCAGACCCTTGGCTACACTGATATAGTAACCCAAAAGTTGCAGCGGGATTATAGCCAGACTTCCGATAAAGTGCTCATCAATCTTTGGCACGTATACCGCAAAGTCGCACTGGTCTTCCACGTCGTATTTACCATATTCCGTAATCCCCATAAGGTATGCTCCGCGGCTCTTGCACTCCACCATGTTGGATATGGTCTTCTCATACAGATCACTCTGGGTCAGTATACCTATGACCAGAGTTCCGTCCTCGATCAGGGAGATAGTGCCGTGCTTGAGCTCACCTGCTGCGTATGCCTCCGAATGGATGTAGCTTATCTCCTTCATCTTAAGCGATCCCTCGAGACCTACCGCATAATCTATGCCTCTGCCGATAAAGAACACATCCTGCGCATTGGAGTATTTCGCCGCAAACCACTGAAGGCGCTCCTTATCCTCCAGGATCTTCTCAATCTTGTCAGGTATGGACTTAAGCTCGTCGATATAGTATTCCATCGGATGCGATCCGCTCAATGTATCTCTCACCTGACCGAATTTCAAAGCCAGCATAAACGCGCATACCAGCTGGCAGCTGTAGGCTTTGGTGGTAGCTACGGAAATCTCCGGTCCCGCCAGGGTATACATAACATTATCTGCCTCTCTGGCGATGGAGCTGCCCACAACATTCACGATAGCCAGAGTCTTCATGCCCTTTTCCTTCGCCTGCCTTAATGCGGCAAGGGAATCCGCAGTCTCTCCGGACTGGGATATGATGACCACCAGTGCATTCTCATCATGTTTTATCTTTCTGTATCTGAACTCGGACGCCAGCTCGCACCTCACCTGCAGATCCGTGAACTCCTCTATCACATACTGGGCTTCCATGCCCACATGCCAGGCAGAACCGCACGCTACGATGAATATCTGAGAAAATGATCTTATATCCTCATCAGTCAGTCCTACTTCACTAAGATCAATGACACCGTCATGGATATATTTGTTGAGTGTCTCGCCTATGACTTTGGGCTGCTCATGGATCTCCTTCATCATGAAGTGCTCAAAACCGCCCTTCTCAGCGGCCTCGGCTGTGAAGGTTATCTCAACCGGCTCTTTTTCTATCACGTCGCCGTCAAGATTGTAAAATACCACGTTGCCTGCGGTGATCTTCGCCATCTCCAGATTATCTATATAATAAACATTTCTGGTATGTTTTAAGATCGCTGGAACATCGGATGCTATAAAGGACTCTCCCTCATTAACACCGATGATCATGGGTGAGTCTTTTCTGGCGACGTAAATCTCTCCCGGATGATCCGCGAACATGACCTCTAACGCGTAAGAACCGCGGACACGCACCATGGTCTTGGCTATGGCATCGATGGGACCCATATTGTATTTTTTGTAATAATAATCTATCAGCTTGATCAGAACCTCTGTGTCAGTCTGGGAATAAAGCTGGTAGCCGTGGCGCACAAGCTTGGCGCTAAGCTCCTGAAAATTCTCTATAATGCCGTTATGAACACCCACAACCTCCGAATCATTCACATCGCTGCCTGTGGCAGAGCACTTTCCGGAAACATGGGGATGGGCATTTATCTGGCTCGGCTCACCGTGTGTTGCCCAGCGGGTATGTCCGATACCGCAGTTGCCGTTCAGGGAGTCGCCGTTATCCGTCTTATTGATCAGATTGATAAGCTTTCCCACGGATTTTACGATGGTAGCAGGGCTGTCACCCTCTCTCACCGCAAGCCCCGCAGAGTCATAACCTCTGTATTCCAGCTTGGACAGTCCGTCCAGCAATATGGGAGCTGCCTTGTGTTTACCTGTATAGCCTACTATTCCGCACATAATAAGATCCTTTCTGTCTGCTAAAATGATATAAAGATCAAAGGATGGATGATCCACGGATTGTATCGTGCTTCGAACTCTCAATAATCCTTGAATCATAAAATAATAACCATTCAAAGCCACCGGTGGTTCTGAATGGTTACTGTCGGGAAAAAGCAGGATACGGGAGTCGAACCCGCCTCCTCAGCTTGGGAAGCTGATATACTACCGATGTACTAATCCTGCGAAAACTCAGCCCTTATTTTACAAAGGTTTCTATGCTATGTCAAGTTTTTCTGACTTTTTTCTTTTATAACAGTTACTATTCACAGCCAATATCATACAGACAGGCATATGCCAGCTTGCTGGCAAATATGACTGTCTGTATGATATTGGCTGGAATCAGTCACTTATAACAAAAAATATCAGGCGCAAATCCGACCAAAGACCAAATCTCACTGTCTGGTGGCAAAAAATGCATTCAATGACTCCAACAGCCTCTCTCTCGGAGTGGTCTTCAGGATATATCCGTCCGGGCGCAGTTTCATCGCTTTCTCCACGCGGTCACGGGATCCGATGCCTGTCAGGAATATAACCGGTATATCCTTGGTCTCCGGATCGGAACGCAGCATCTGGAACACCTGAGTCCCGTCTACCAGCGGCATCTCGTAATCTAACAGCACAAGATCCACCTTGTTTTTTAAAAGATGGGTTATAGCCTGCATACCGGTCGTGGCAACGCTCACCTTGTAGGCAGATTTAAGCCATTCCCTAACCATCTTGGCATATGTTGGGTCATCATCCACTATCAGGATGTTCCTGGGTCCGCTCTCATCCGAGTTTTTTTTCAGCATTTTATCTACCATGAATGCAAAATCATCCACATCCACAGGACGATCCACCCAAGGATATCCGTCCAGCATCGGAAGAGCCTCTATGGCATCTACATGATGCAATGCCTCCCCTATCAGTATGATACGGCAGTTGTTTTGCTTGATGCTTTCCACTATGACCGAAAGGTTATGCTGTATCTTGTCCGTGATCACATCGGGTGGCAGATATATAACACACAGCGACGCTCCCTGAATGCTGACATCAGGCGTACCCTCGTCATACTCCATAGTGCTCACTTCATATCCGGAGCTGACGAGCTTTTTTTCTATACCCTTCACCACCACGCTGTATTTATTGGTTACAACTACTATTTTTTCAGATGATCCCATTTATCTTAACCTCATTCAAAATCTGTTTACCAAACAGTCTTGGATTATACCGCTTTACCCCCTCAGTCAGCAGAGCTGACAGCTCCCCCGAAGGGGGAGCCTTTAAATAATGCAATTATACCACAATGCCTTCCCGTAGTAAATGCTGTATTTCACAGCATCCTTAAGATGCCCTCGTAATCGAATTTGTCATACAGCTTTTTAAGACTGTCGATCTTTTCGGCGTCATCTCCCTGTATCCGATAACCGGCCAGTTCCTCAAAGATCTCATCCAGTACATCGCAGTCCATCGCCTCGGCTGCAGCCTTCATCATCTCATACTTTGTGGCGATCAACTCACTGTCGGCCATCGGTTTTTCTCCGCTTTCATCACTTTCCCTGAAGATCTCCGACAATGTCTCCCTGAATTTACCAAGCTCCCCTATGTACAGATCATGATGAGATCTGAGATATGCCATATCGGATTTTTTGCCGGCTTCCTCCAGCATCCGTGCGTCCTCCCCCAGCTGAAAGGCACCGATGAGCCAAGCCGAACTTTTCATGGCATGAACGCACACGGTGTATTCCTGAATGCGTTCCTCATCATACAGGGTGCAAAGCTGTGTGATATTCCTGTCCATATCATTGTAAAAGATCCTGATCAGAGACATGTATGCCTCTACAGAACCGCTGTTTTTAAGCCCCTCTTTGGCATCTATCGCCTCTATTGCAGCGACAGCCTCCGGAATCTCCTCGATGCCGTCCTCATACGGCTTTGTTTTCTGTATCTCATAGGCGAAAATACTGCCCTCCGGCATGACTGCATCATCAGGCAAATGCTCTATCAGCATATCCTCCAGCTTTGAATGATCCACGGGCTTACTGAGATAATCATCAAAGCCCTCCGACAGATAATAATCCCTGGCGCCGGATATCGCATTGGCGGTAAGGCATATTACAGGCGTATTTCTGTTGGGTCCGTCCTTCATGGCTTTAAGCTCATGCAGGGTCTGTATTCCGTCCTTTCCCGGCATCATGTGATCCAGGAATATGATATCGTATCTCTTTTCGGCAGCCTTCCTAAGCCCCTCGTCACCGCTCATCGCAAGGTCAGTCTTGACTTGTGTTTTTTTCAGAAGCCCCTTGAACACCGTCAGATTCATCTGATTGTCGTCCACCATCAAAACCCTGGCTCTGGGTGCCGTGAACTTTTCCTTATAGCGTTTGCGGTTTGCCAGCCATTCACTGTAATTGACCTCATAATCGCCCAAAGCGTCCCATTTCACCACAGGCTGTGTTATGACAAAGGAGAACCTGCTGCCATGTCCGAATTCACTCTCTACCTCAAGCTCTGAATCCATCATCTCCAGCAAACGCTTTGCGATGGAAAGCCCCAGTCCTGTGCCCTCTACATTGCGGTATCTCTCTTCGTCCACACGCTCAAACTTCACGAACAGCTTGTCAATATCCTCATGTTTTATCCCTACACCGGTATCCTCAACGGAAACCCTTAATCTTATGAGATTCTTTTCGCCCTCCACGCGC
>JAILBP010000084.1:0-4419 GCA_024680835.1 Lachnospiraceae bacterium
CCTTGACTTTTTCAACGCAAAGCTTGCAGACGGCAGCTGGGAAGATGTTTATACCGTAGACGGTCAAAAGGTAGATGATATGAAGGTTCTGCATCCATGGGCCGTGATAGCTTCCGTAGCTTCGGCCGCAGTATTGTGCCCTGACAAAGCAACCGACTGGGTAAAGCTTTTCCTGGAGCGCGGACTTCGCGGCGGAGACCGGCGTTACTATGACAATTGCCTGTACTTCTTCACCTACATGATACTGAGCGGAAACTTCAAGATTTATTAATTTATTAACGCCAAATACAGATCATCTCATGCAAGCACGGTGATCTGTACCCGGCATGTTGTCACACAAAAACAATTGCAACACAAACACTCGAAAAGGAGAAAAAAACATGAAAAACAAACTGATAGCAATCCTTACCGCATCGGCACTTGCTGTATCCCTCTGTGCCTGCGGCGGAAAAACACCAACACCTGCACCGGATTCCCAAACCGATTCCGGTCAGACAGTGACAGAGCAGACAGATAATTCCGGCGGAGATTCTGAGGATACCACCGACAGTTCAACAGCGGAAAACACCGAAGATACCGGAAAAGACACTGAGAATACCGAGACAACCTCAGAGGAAAACACATCCGATGATACATCCGCTTCATCAACCGAGGAATCGGATCTTCCCGAGGGTATCGTAGCTGTTAAGCTTCCGCCCGCTGTTCCGATTCCCGAAAACGATGCCATGACTTTTGTACGCGATATGAAGGTGGGCTGGAACCTCGGCAACACCTTTGATGCCTCAAACTGCAACTGGCTTGACGATCCTCTCAAATATGAATCCGCATGGTGCGGTGCCACCACTACCAAGGAGCTTATACTTGAACTCAAAAATGCCGGCTTCAACTCAATACGTGTGCCTGTTTCATGGCACAACCACATCGATGCCGATCACAACATCGACAAAGCATGGCTCGACCGTGTACAGGAAGTAGTGGACTATGTGTATGAGGAAGGCATGTATGTTATCCTGAATATACATCATGACGATGATCCGGAATATATGTATCCCTCCTATGATTGTCTCGACAGCTCGAAAAAATACCTTACAGATATTTGGACACAGCTTGCAGAACGTTTCGCAGACTACGACACACATCTTATTTTCGAGACCATGAACGAGCCCCGTCAGGTGGGAAGTGACATAGAATGGTGGGTTCCGGATGTTAACGCTGACAATGCAAAAGAAGCCTTCGACTGCATAAACCAGATGAACCAGACAGCAGTCGATACCATCCGTTCCGTATCAAAAGGTTACAATACCGAGAGATACATCATGGTACCGGGCTACTGTGCTTCAGCTGAATTTGCACTGATAGATGCTTTCCAGATGCCGGAAGACAGTCTTGCAACAGCAGAAAACAGACTGATATTGTCAATTCATGCTTACACTCCGTACAACTTCGCATTGAACTTAAACGGCACTGCTGATTTTGATCTTACAAAGACATCCAGCACAGCCGATATAGACAGCTTTATGCGTCGTCTCTACACCAAATACGTATCAAAGGGACTTCCGGTAGTGATCGGTGAGTTCGGTGCATTGGAAAAGGACGGAAATACAGAATCCAGAGTACAGTTTGCCGCATACTATATCGCTATGGCAAGACATTTCGGCTTAACAGCACATTGGTGGGATAACAACGCCATTAATTCCAACGGAGAATGCTTCCAGCTGATAGACCGAAACAGCCTGACCTGGTCTTTCCCGGAAATACGTGATCAAATAATTTATTACAGCGTGGAACATTAATATGAAAATCTTTGACTTAGACAGCCCCTTTATGAGGGTTCTCAGTATCATATCAGATCTCATGATCTTAAATATTTTGACGATCATCATGTGCGTCCCCGTCATTACGGCGGGGGCGTCTTTCACGGCAATGCACTACTGCTGTCTCAAGCTTGTGCGCGGCAAAGAACAGAGCATATCCCATGATTTCTTTCATTCCTTCAAGGACAACTTCAAACAGTCCACCGCCATATGGTTACTGTTTTTGTTATTTGCAGCGGTCACATGTTTTAACCTTTTCTCAATGTACACCAATCCCAATGCCATAAGTCCCTTTGTACTGGGCGGAACACTGGTCGTCATCGGTCTTGTGCTCTTCGCCGGGACCATGGTATTCCCGCTGCAGGCCAAATTTGTCAACACTATACCGGTTACTCTCAGGAATTCACTGTTGTTCAGCTTCAGGAACTTCCCAAAAGTACTGCTCATGATGCTGGCAAATCTTGTTCCTTTCGCACTGCTCCTGTTAGGGAATATCGGTCTTATGATATTCCCCCTCATAGTGGCGTTCTGTTTCTCGGCTCCCGGTTATCTGGCTGCCAGACTTTACAATAAAAAGTTCAAGGCAGTAGAGAATAACGTATTGAAAGCCCAGGGCATAGAACCCGAGGAGGATGATGAACCCGAAATCCCGCAGAGAAGACCGGTAAGAAGGCGCAAATGAAATCCTGCGGAACAGCCCCGTAGGAAGACGAACATGAAATCCTGCGGAACAGGCCTGTAATCACAAATGCTATAATAAAAAGGTGGACGAATGATCGTCCACCTTTTTTTTATCTATCTTCTCATTCCGGCTGCCTTTTTCTGCATAGCTTCCATCATGCGCTTTTCTATGTTTCGCTTTACAAAATCTCTCTCCTCCGGTTTTACCAGATAATACAGCACCGATTCTACCACCAGCTCCCTGGGAAGGCCTCTTCCCACCAGCTTAAAGTTTACATAGCCCCTGTCTATATATGAAGCGATCTCTTCATTGGAGATGAATGCCGGTCTCTTCATGCACTGCGCAAAGTCTTTGGTCTTCTGCCTGTTGGGGCAGGGGAAAGGTGCCGCGACATCATATTCAAGCTGTTTTAAACCCTCGTCCCTGTAATGCTCAAGTCGTCTCTCGCATCCCGGAAAACATATCTCGTCCACCAGGATCTCGACCCTTCCGGCATCACTCTCCAGGCTCTTTAAGATCTCCTCATCGTGATTGAGATTATAATCCAGCACCACCATGAAATAGTCACGTGAAAGCTCGGATCTGAGATTGTCAGTATCCCTCAGACACTTGGTGGTGGATGACACAAATTTGTATGAAGGATAACGCTCGCGAAGGAAATCCTCCAACGCCGGCGAATTAACCAGCACCTGGTTCATCCCGTTATCCGCCAGTTTCATGATAAGGTTGCACAGGGTATCATGACAATGCTCCTCGCTTATCAGAGGGTTTGTCCACGTAAACCTCAGCGGGATCTTTCTGGAATTGTACTCCTTTACGGTGCGCTCTATGTCATTTTTGGATGTGAAACCCAGGACTGTCCTGCCGCCGTTCCATATGGCACCGGGAAATGTGCCGTATGCGCTGCCTATCCTGTAGCCTTCCACAAAACAGTTTTCATATTCTTTCATCAGGTCTGCCAGCGCAAGCCACAATGGCTTATGGAAGCAAAACCCCGGCAAATGCCAATAAACTTCTTTACTCATGATATTCTCCTAAATGACTTGTTGCCAGGCATCAGGGCTCTTCCCAATGCTTCACATTTGGTCACCCTGTGGCATCAGGGCTCTTCCCAACGCTTCGCGTCGGACCCCTCCTCATACCCTAAGGCCAATTACCCGGGCGGGGTCTAGAGATGTTTATAATGCCGGCCTTCGTCAGGTTTGCCAGCAGCTGAAGGCGTGCTTCGCCCGCCCTCTCGGGCTTTAACATGAAGAGACAGTACGTATCTATCAGAGAGAAAAGATTGGCTGTACGTCCCTCTATCTTGAAATTATTGATACCCATGGGGATATATTTTTCCCAAATATCATCCGGCTTAACAAAGGTGCTGTATTTCTGTATCGTATGAACACAGTTGTTGTCACCGTACTCACAGGTCCATGGGATCAACGGCTTTCTCTTCTCCGGCGGAAGCTTTCTGTTCTCAATGGCTATACGCTCGTTTCTGCCCTGATTTTTGTAGTGCTCGCCGCGCCTCGGACAATTTGGTATACATACGGCATTCACTAAGATTTCAAGCTTCTCCGGATGCTCCACCTTTTCCAGAATATCCCATTTATTATTGAGATTGTAGTCCAGCACCACAAACTTGTAATCTTTTGCTATCTCGGCGTTCAGCTCATCAATATCCCTTATCTCCTTGCAGGTGGAGCTGTTATAGGCGAAATTCGGATATTTGGTGCGCAGGAACTCTTCCAGCAGTGGCGAGAACACCATTACCTCATTCATACCGTTATCCGCGCACTGCATACAGAAATTGCAGTAGGGATCCATGAGATCATCCTCCGTGATCTCCGGATTAGTGTAAGTGTAGCGGATCGGTATTCCCTTGGCATTCACCGCCTTAATAACATTTTTGATGTATCCGGCGTCACACTGGTC
>JAILBP010000118.1:0-8654 GCA_024680835.1 Lachnospiraceae bacterium
GGCGGCATATGCGAGATCACCTCAGATACAGGTGACATCAATATAAGGATTCAGGATTAATGCATAATAGATTTACCGGCTGTGAACACACATTGCAGTCGTTCTGCAGACATTCAACAGACTTCACAACGACGGCTAAATGATGTATAATCAAGCCATAACCATTGCGTTAAGAACGTGTTACAGATTTTTTACGAGGATAAATGAATAAATGACGATATTTTATCTGAGCTTATTTGCTTTGTCGTTATTATGCTCAATAGCTTACAATTATATATGGCACAAAGGTTTTGACGTGAACCTTACCGTGATCTTTACGCTGATCCCTATTTCGAACATCGGTTATATCATGTATTACGGAGCCGAGAACTTGCAGGAGATACTGTTGAGTCAGAAGGTTATATACTTAGGAGGGTGTTTCCTGATCTATTTTATGCTGATGTGTATTCTGAACCTGTGTCAGATCGCAGTCGGAAGGTGGATCCGGATCACATTGTTTTCCATATGTGTCACGATGTACATTACCGTATTGCTCATAGGTTATTCAGATCTGTATTATACCAGAGTATCATTTGAATATGTGAATGGGATTCCTACGTTGATCAGGGAGTACGGATGGATGCACACTGTATTCAGGGTGGTAGTGATCGCTTTCTTCATAGCCGGTATGACGGCTATCGTGTACTCCTGGCTCAAAAAACGTCAGGTTCCCAGGAGTATTCTCACTCTTCTGTTCATACCTGAGGTGGTCTGCATGGTGTGCTATTTTTCAGTCAAGATCAAAGGTTACGAGATTGAGCTCGTTCCTGTGGGATATGTGCTGGCACAGATTACATACATCATAATAGCAAACCGTATAAGCCTGTATGACGTGGGAGAGACGGCTATAGATTCCATGGTGAGAGATCAGTCCATAGGGTATATTTCCATCGATCTGGATTACAGGTATTTGGGCAGCAATGAATCTGCGCAGAAGATCATTCCCGAATTGAAACAACTGGCTGTTGACGGAGTGTTCGGATACAGACCGGCGGAGAGGAAGATCAGACATTTTCTGGAAAACTTCAAGAAAGACCCCGGGGAAAATGCTTTTGTCTATACTCTGCACAGTGATCCCGATGATCCGGAGGAGGAGCGTATCTTTAATGTTAATGTCAGCGATATACTGATAAGAAACCGTAAAAGGGGATATATCGTCACATTTAAGGATGACACTGCCAACAAAAAATACATTCGCCTCCTGGACAGTTATAACGAGAAGCTGCAGACTGAGGTGGATATTAAGACAAAGAGCATCGTGGAGATGCATGACAATCTGATCTTAAGTCTGGCGATGATGGTCGAGAGTCGTGACAACTCCACGGGCGGACATATCAGGCGTACCAGCGAGGGAGTCCGTATTCTGATCGACGAGATCAAGAAGGAAGGCAAACTCGACCTGTCCGAAGAATTCTGCGAGGATGTCATAAAGGCAGCACCTATGCATGATCTGGGTAAGATCGCCGTAGACGATGATGTGCTCAGAAAGCCCGGCAGATTTACGGACGAGGAATATGAAAAAATGAAACAGCATGCCGCCGAGGGCGCCCGTGTTATACATGATATACTGCAGAATACGGATGATGACTCTTTTAAGACGGTTGCGGAAAATGTGGCTCACTATCACCACGAAAGGTGGGACGGCTCCGGATATCCGGAGAAGCTTTCCGGTGAGGATATTCCCCTTGAGGCCAGGATAATGGCGATAGCGGATGTTTACGATGCGCTGGTCAGCAAGCGTGTTTACAAGGAAGCCTTTGATTTTGAAAAAGCCAATGCCATCATCATGGAGGGCATGGGTACACAGTTTGATCCCGGATTAAAGACAATTTACGAAAATTCAAGATCCAGACTTGAAGAGTATTACCGCGGTGCGTGAAGGTGTTGAAAAAATCGCAGGATTGTGATATTGTGTGTGGGATGAGAAAACTGTGGACAGCCATAAGGGATCCGGGCAGAGGTCATACCTTATGACAGTGGCTGAAAAGGAGGCTTATAATGAAAAACATGTTTTTTAAGAGAGTACTGGCTCTGGCACTGACTGCGGCACTCATAATTCCTGCAGTGCCTGCAAATGCTGCGTCGCGGAGTGCAAAGGCTGAGAAAAAGCTGACAGCAAAGGCTGAGAAGCTTGCGGTAGCAGATGCGCTGAGCGGCTCGGCAATACCGATATATTACGGCCTTGTGGATATCAATGGCGATAAGGTAACGGAGATGATCACCGCACAGGGTGGCAACAGCGTCACCATCAATATTTATTCTTACAACAAAAAGGTGATAAAGCTTGGGAAGGCAAAGAATGTTTATGACATCCGTCTGGACAAAGCCGGCAGGAAGATCATTGTCACAAGCGGTAATGAAGATGCGAGCAAGGGAACATATACTGAGTATGTTTTGAATAAAAAAGGCACAAAGCTCACACAGAAGGATAAATACACCTATAACGACAACAAAAATTCTGTCAAAAAGAACGGTAAGAGCATATCGTTGGATGAGATGGACAGATACCGCGACAAGATATACTCATATGATGCCGTTACCATGAATTTGCTTTCGGAGCAGGCGTCGGAATACTATGATGCCAATATCTATGCAAACGGACTGTTCGGTGCGCTGAGGGCATTGGGCTACGAATCATTTGAGGCAAAGCTTTACAGCGTGACAAACACAGATGGCAAAGAGGAGCTCAAGGAAGTAAAGAAGGCCTCAGTCGTAGCCGAAAAGACGATAGAGGATCCTGCTTTCGGAAAGTTTGATCTTTCGGATATGAGGACACTGCCGACAGAGAGGTTTTTGAGCTACTCATATTCTGAGGATGAGACAAGTGAGGATTACAATTACGAGTATTACACAACCACTCTTCCGTTGGATACGGCAGAGACCATTTTGCCGGGCTATGTATTGCCGGAAAATGCAGATGAGATAGTGGGAAGATACACCATAAACGACCGCTGCTGGTTGGTTAAGGCAGAATTTATGTGCTCTGTTGGAGGAACTCCGGTTCCCTTCGCGGTATATACATTTGATCTCACAAATTAAGATGAATAAAACGTTTACAGGGTTGTTGCCGTATGGCAGCAACCTTTTTTGCATTTACTGATGTTTTAGAGTTCATTCCGGCACGAGCTTATGCATAATAGTCTGTGAATAGTAAAAAAATTTTGTTCAAATCATGTCAAAAACATTTTTGTGATAACTGCCCTTGTGATAAAATAAAGCATGACCGTACAGAGGATATCGACTTACCATTTGTGAAAGGAATATCATGAAAAAAAACATCAGTGCAATCTCTGTTTTTCTAATATTGGTTTTGATACTCGCTCTCGTGCCTGCCGACAGCGCCTTCGCCACTGATTACGGCACTTATTCCAATAACTCCAAAGGGTGGGGACTGTATTCAAAGACGGATCATTCCACACCGGGAGGCAGCGCGTCCTCGGAAACACTGAAAAAATACGATGCATACTATCTGGGCGACACTTCCCGAAAGGTGTGCTATCTCACCTTCGACTGCGGTTACGAATATGGCAACACTCCATCCATATTGGATACCTTGAAAAAGAGCAATGTCAAGGCCGTTTTCTTTCTGACTGAGCATTTCGTCAGAACCAACCCGGATCTTGTAAAGCGTATGAAGGACGAAGGGCACCTTATAGGTAATCACACTTCAAAGCACAAAAGGCTTCCCACTCTTTCGGTTGACAGCATTAAGAGCGAAATGAAGGCGGTGGAGGATGCAGTAAAGGAATGTACCGGATATACTCTCGACAAGATCATGCGACCGCCGGAGGGCGCTTACAGTGACCGTGTGTTAAAGGTTTTGCAAGACATGGGATACACCACCCTGTTTTGGAGTATGGCATGGAAGGACTGGGATGTGAAGAATCAGCCTTCAGTCGCATCTGTTGAAGACCAGTTCAAAAAGCACCATCACAACGGCATGGTGCCTCTCATGCACGTGATCTCCACCGCTGACACCAAGGCTCTGCCTTCGGTCATCAAATATCTCAAAGATGCGGGATACTCGCTGGAGCGCTTCGACAATGTCTATAAGGCAAACCCTCATCTTAAAGTTAAACTCAAAGACTTCGAATACAACGGCAAGGGTGCCAAGCGAAACCTTGTCATAAAAACCCGATCCAAAGGCAAAAAGACCATTCTGTTTTACAAAAAAGGGCGCACCAAGCCCATGAAAAACATACCTGTTTCAGCCGGAACGTATTTTGTGGAAGTCATTCAAAATACCACCGCAAATTACAGAGAAGCACAGGCGAAGCTGAAATTCAAGATAAAACGCGCCACTCCGGAGGTTACCCTCAAAGTAAAGGGAGCTGACAAATCAACCCATACTGTGCCTGTCCCCTATGATACTCTAAGTGGATCAAATCCGGAAAACACTGTTTCAAATAATTCCGTTTCCGGCGATGACCGTATCCTCATTACCGTAGGAGCAGACTACTCCTTCAAAGTGATCTGCGCCAACAAAAAAGGAACCGTAGAACTTAAATACTACGATTCCCTTGGTCACAGGATCGAAAAACCTGATACTATAGGTGAATACTATGTAAAAGCATCCGTTTCCGAGACTAAAAACTACAAGCGTTCGGTTTCGGAAACCTATTATTTTACGATACACGAATAAAACTCAGAACCCTGAAGCTGCATATACACCGCCGTGAGAAGAGCTTGCCACTACACCTTTAACGTTAGGATCGATCTTTATCAGCTTAACGGACTTGCCCTTCAATTCGAAGTTGACGTTGTCGTAAGAAGTTCCGTCGTATTCATCATCCTGATGAATGTTCACATGGATGATGCCGTTACTCCTGAGCAGGATGCTATCGATGGTGTAACCTTCTTTTTTGATCTTGCGGATATACTTTTTGGCACCTGTGTATTTTTTGAACTTTTTGAGGGAGATTTTCTTTGCGGTGTACTCCGTGAAAGCGTCTCCCGTCCATTTGATATAATAGGGCTTGTAAGTATGTCCGGTGCCAAAGCCAAAGGAATCCACATAATTATCAAAGGCACTGGGATGTATCGTAAACTCAGCTCCCTTTACATGAGTAAGGCCTTCCGAAGCATACCTGCATATTACTTCTCCATCCTGAAGATAACAGCACAGTGAGCTTGAGCCGCTGCCATATCCACCCATCTCCATGATGAAGATCTGCTGGTCCTCACTTACCCGGCATATCCTCTCTTCTTCCGTGAAGCAATATAGCGAATTTCCATCGTCATAAAGACACTTGGACATACTGTCATTGGCAAACCAAAGCTGTTCTCCTCCGCCCATATCATCATTTTCCACCACGGCAAACATTTCTTCTGCTCCGTCGCCGTCGAAATCAGCGTAATAATCCTTTACAATGTCATATCCGCTGGCTCCTTTTATCTTACTGCGAAGCGTATCTTCGGTTGCTGCATTTACATCTGCAGGGGAAAATACTGTAAACGTTAATGCGGCGCAGGTGCAGAACAATCCATATTTCATTATTTTTTTCTGATTCATGTCATCCTCCTAACGATCTGATATCGCTAATGTGTGTCGCTATACGTATCATAACCTAAACCGGTCTTGTTTTCAACAATCAACGGTTGTTATTCAAACTCCATTTGATAAGTGAGGCACGATCACATGTATGTGGTCGTGCCGGAATGAAAAAACAGCTGTAATTTATGGCATCAGTTGTTAGATTTTTAGAGTATACAAATCCCCGAAAAGTTATATCATAGAGGCAGTCGGTAGTAATACCGGTTTAAAATGAGTGCATATCTGCTACGGAGGTTAAGGCATAGTGAAAACATTATTTAATGACGGATGGGAGTTTTCAAAACAGGGGATAGGACATGAGAATGATGATCCTGCGGGGATGGAGTTTTCTCCGGTGAATCTGCCCCACGATTGGCTCATAGGTCAGGCTAATGATCTGTATGAGGATTCGGTGGGATTCTACCGCAAGAAATTTTCTCTGAAAAAGGAACAGGGCAAGCGCTACGAACTGTATTTCGAAGGGGCGTACATGGATACGACCCTGTTTGTGAACGGGAAGACAGCAGGAGAGTGGAAATACGGATATTCCAGCTTCTTTTTTGATATAACGGATCTCCTGCGCGACGGTGAAAACGAAATTGTGGCAAGGCTTGTATTTATGTCTCCCAACAGCCGCTGGTACAGCGGAGCCGGGCTCTACAGGGATGTATACCTCATCACGGAGAACGAGACACACATTGTGACTGACAGTGTTTATGTATCCGCAAAGCCCGTCAGGGATGATGAGCTGAACGGGGACTGGGAGATTGTCATCAGTGCCGAGGTGGCGTGCGGTGCAGCAGACTGTCATTGGAATAAAGGCTTTTCAGGGCTTTTCGATGTGCCGGGGGATCTGATGACAGAGTTCAATGTGCCGGAGGCGGGTATCGCGGAGAGGGCAAAGCTTGGCGAGGTATGCTGTGAGATATATCCGGATAAAACAGTCCGGGTGGAGATAAAAAAGACAGTAACAGCTCCACGGCTCTGGTCACTTACGTCCTGCAATCTGTATACGGCGTCAGTGTCCATAGAGGGAGATGATGCAGTATCCGTGAAATTCGGTTTCAGAAGCTTCAGGTTTGACGCTGACCACGGATTCTTTTTAAACGGCGAGCATATCAAGATACAGGGTGTCTGCGAGCATCACGATCTGGGTGCCATAGGCGCAGTGTTTAACAAAAGTGCCATGCGCCGCAAGTATGAGATTCTGAGGGGCATGGGCGTTAATGCCGTGCGCACGGCACACAACATGCCGGCGGCAGGTCTTTTGGAGCTTGCGGATGAGATGGGATTTCTGGTGATGGATGAGGCCTTTGATATGTGGGAGGGCAGCAAGACAGAGTATGATTACGGCAGATTCTTTAAGGAGTGGAATGAGCGTGACGTGAGGAGCTGGGTGCGCAGGGATCGTAATCATCCTTCTGTATTTCTGTGGAGTATAGGAAACGAGATATATGATACCCACAAGGATGAGCACGGTCTTGAGATAACGGAGATGCTATTAAAGGAGGCAAGGGAAAATGATCCTTACTGCAATGCGGTCATAGGAATGGGCTCCAATTATATGGCATGGGAGAATACACAGAAATGCGCGGATGTTCTCAAATATGCGGGTTATAACTACGGAGAGCGGTTGTATGACGATCATCATGCGGCTCATCCGGACTGGTATATTTTTGGCAGTGAGACATCTTCCACTGTACAGAGCAGGGGCATATATCATTTCCCCTTTGAAAAGCCTTTGTTAGCTGATGATGACTGGCAGTGTTCGGCGCTGGGCAATTCCACTACAAGCTGGGGAGCGCCGAATCCGGAGTACTGTATCACACAGGAGCGGGATCATGAGTTTTCCATGGGGCAGTTTCTGTGGTCAGGCTTTGATTATATTGGAGAGCCTACACCGTATCACACGAGGAATTCATATTTTGGACAGATCGACACGGCGGGATTTCCAAAGGACAGCTTTTATATTTACAAGGCAGGCTGGACTGACTACAGGAAAGACCCGTTTGTCCATGTTTTTCCATACTGGGATTTTAACCCGGGACAGACGGTGGATTTAAGGGCAGTGACCAATGCACCTGCGGTGGAGCTGTTTGTGAACGGTAAAAGTCTGGGACGTAAAATCATAGATCACGAGCATGGCATGACAGTGAGCGGTGATTACCGTGCTGTATACGAGGAGGGGGAGATCACCGCTGTAGCCTACGATGATGAGGGAAAAGAGATCGCAAGGGAGAGCAGACATTCCTTTGGAGAAGCCGTAAAACTCAGGGCAGAGGTTTATGATGCAGACCGTAAGCATACGGCAGGCTGCGCGGACATGTGCTTTGTGGAGGTGTCGGCTTGCGATGAGAACGGCTATCCGGTGGAAAATGCCGGGAATCTTGTGCGCGTCGATGTGAGCGGCGCCGGATGGCTCGCGGGATTGGATAACGGAGATTCCACAGATACGGATGAATACAAGGGGACAGAAAAGCATCTTTTTTCAGGAAAGCTGTTAGTATGTATCGCAGTGGGCGCGGAAGCGGGAGATATTAATGTAAAGCTTGAAGGTGAAGGTCTGGAGGGATGCAGCCTTACCATACCGGTGACCGGCAGTGAAAAAATACCGGGTATATCACAGGAGCCGGAGAAGCTGACCTCTCATTCGAAAAAAAGACCTTATGTCAGAAGGATCGGACTCTGCTGCGACGGAGAGAGAAGGCTTGATGCTGATCACAGGGAGGTTTTGGTGACTGCAAGCCTTTATCCGGCTTCGGCAGCAGAAACGGTGGCGCCCGGGGATCTGATATGGAAGACTGTCAATGACACCGGGATAGACAGCACCATCGCCACAGTTACGGATATACACGGGATGAGCGCAAGGGTTCAGGCATTTGGCGACGGAACCTTCCGGCTGCGCTGCATGTGCCGCCTGGGCTGTGAGAATGTAAGGGTCATATCGGAGCTTGATTTCAGTGTCGAGGGAATCGGTGAGGCAGCCATAGACCCATACGGCTTTGTGGCGGGAGGATTGTGGAGCTACGGAGAGGGTGATCTCGGGGTCGGCAATGAGAGGGGCGTTTCCACACAGCGTGGA
>JAILBP010000124.1:0-14360 GCA_024680835.1 Lachnospiraceae bacterium
TCCCACGCTCACTGTCTGATTCGGTGCAGTGGTAAACTTGATGATGGAGAAATTCACCCTGAGAAGCTCTGCCAGATCTTTTGCACCGGATTCATCGGTTCCGGGCAGCAGTATCATGAATTCCTCTCCTCCCCAGCGTCCCACTGCTCCTTCCGGCGCAACACGGGCCACAACCTCCTGCATCATGGCCGCAAGCTTTTGCAGCACCTCATCGCCTTCCTTGTGTCCGTAGGTATCATTCACCGACTTGAAATTATCTATATCCAGCATTATAAGGCTGTTCACTTTTAAGCTTCCGTCAGCTGCAGCCTCTGCATTAAAGGCAGCTGTCTCCTCTATGATGTCATTGATCCGATTCTGGATCTCTCTTCTGTTGTATACCCCTGTCAGACCATCTGTAACAGCCGCTATCTTAAGCTGTCTGTTCGCTTCCTCAAGCTCGACGGTAGCAGCCTGTATGAAGGTTGCCAGCCTGTTTATCATGGAAACCTTGCCCGACATAACATGTTCGTTGGTCTCCACACTGCGTATGCTGTCCATATCCCGCTTGCCTTCCCTCATGGCCACTACCACCAGGGTGACATTGTGCTGGTTTACCATACCGTTTGTGCGGAGGAATTCTCCGGAAGTATAAAAACCGGATGTGGGAGCTATGGACTGGAAGGGCAGAGTCTCCTTGCTGACCTCATCATCTCCCCAGTAGGTTCTGCGCGCTGCACAGGAGAACACGGATATAGCCTCCGGTATAAAATTCCTGAGCTTCATGGCCTCATCATTTACATTGACCAGGATCGTCCAGGGATCTCCGTAGGCGATCCTCGCCTTCACGTTCTTTTCCATATCCGCGGTCATATTGAGACTTCCGTCCCTGTTGCTGGATACCGGAGCTCTTAACAGATTGATGCCGTTGTGCTCGTAAAAGAAAGGAAACTCCAGCGTGTTATTAAAGAAATCCTCGTCATTTTTGATCCGCAGATATTTGTAATAGACTTCGTATGCAGGCTTTCCGTCCAGTTCCAGAAGCTTCGGTCCTTCCGCATTGGTCACCAGAAGTTCCCTTCCCAATGGTTTCCAGCCTGTGATATAGGTCGAGGTGACATTAAAGTCCTCACCGCCTACGAGCGCAAAACTCACCGCATGATCCGATATCTTATCTGCTGATGAGAAAACACATGCATACTCGGAATTGATATCGAAATTGAATGCTCCGCCGCCGAAAAACTGTACGTTCTCCGGCAGATCCTTTAACCCGTCACAGAAGTCCGTCATGGACATTCCCCTCATGGTGGCATATGTCATGACACACTTGCACCAAGGCGCATCCTTTACTTCTTTTATGAGTTCCGATGTGACATGCTGCGCGCTCTCCCCTGTCAGGGGATACTGCAGTATCTTTATCTTCGTGGTAAAATACTCAAACACCGAACACACCACGGTGATTTCATCTGTTGTAAAATCCCCCATCATGATATTGCCGAAGGCGGAGCATCCCATATAGAAAGCATCCGGCATCTCCCGCTCTATCATGGCACACAAAGTCTCTATCTTGGGACGGTTGAGCTTCGATGTGTATATCTGAAAAAATACGGTGGAAGAAACCGCCGATTTTCGCCATTGATTGATCTTTCTCAGACTGTTTACAAACTTGTCCTCATTCTGATATGCAAACTGAAATTGTCTCATAAAAGCTTCTCCTTTTAACCCCTCAGTCAGCCTTCGGCTGACAGCTCCCCTGAAAGGGGAGCCTTATTTTTGCTATTCCAAAACATCATCTTGTCCCTTAGACAGCTGCCTTAAAAGGGGAGCCTTATTTTTGCTATCCCAAAACATCATCTTGTCCCTTAGACAGCTGCCTTAAAAGGGGAGCCTTATTTTTGCTATCCCAAAACATCATCTTGTCCCTTAGACAGCTGCCTTGAAAGGGACGTTTTCGGACTATGAGAAATCTGCCGTGAGGAGCAGCAGTTTCTCAACATATTCATCCCATGACTTTTCATCGGTGCGGTCCATACTGAATGTCTTACGGGATACTGCAGATGTAACCTTAGCTTTCCCCGATGAAAAGATGATGTTGATGCAGCCGCCCTCTATTACCGCATTATCTGCCGCAGGGTGAAACAGCACCAGCTTGACTGCCAGCGGTGGTCTGTCGCCTTTTATCAGGGCTAAAAGCTTTTCGCGAACGTCTCCGTACCTTATGTACTCTGTCTTCGGTGCTGTATCCTCATCATAAAAACCCGTATTGATCCTGCCGTTCATATGAATATCCACTGCAGCGGATATATCAGCCTCCAGCACCAGAAAATCATCATAGGAGCCTTTTGTGAACAGGGAATTCATGAACTCCCTGCTGTTTTCTATCTCAAATGCTCTCATATCCTAAATATCTCACATTCCTCCGGCGCCCGCAGCCGCAAGCTTCGGTGCCACCGACCGCATCTCTATCCGCGGTCCTCCGCAGCCCTCCAGAAATTCCTTCGTGATGGTGACACGACCTATATTTTCATCCTTGGGTATCTCATACATGATATCCATCATGTATTCCTCTATCACAGATCTTAACGCTCTCGCTCCAACCTCTTTTTCACGCGCTTTACTTGCTATAAGCCGCAATGCATCCTCCTCAAATTGGAGATCCACCTCATCATACATGAGAAGCTTTTTGTATTGCTTTACTATGGCATTTTTAGGCTCTACCAGTATCTTTACCAGCATGTCCTCATCCAGGGGTCTGAGTGCGCATATTATTGGAAGACGTCCCAGAAACTCCGGTATCATACCGTATTTTCGCAGATCCTCCACCGTCACCTTGTCCAGAATGGTGTCATCTCCATCATATTTATCCTTAAGATCCGCCCCGAAGCCTATGGAGGAATTTTTATTGAGACGCTCCTTTATGATATCTGACAGATCCGGAAAGGCTCCGCCGCATATGAACAGTATATTTCTGGTGTCCACTGTAGCCATTGGCACCATGGCGTTTTTAGAAGACGCTCCAACAGGGACCTCCACCTCGGAACCCTCTAAAAGCTTCAACATGCCCTGCTGAACGGATTCTCCGGAAACGTCCCTGTGATGCGCATTTTTCTTTTTGGCTATCTTATCTATCTCGTCTATGAAGATGATGCCGCGCTCCGCACTTTCCACGTCGTTGTCGGCAGCTGCCAAAAGCTTTGATACCACAGACTCTATGTCATCGCCTATGTATCCCGCCTCCGTCAGGCTTGTGGCATCTGTGATAGCCAACGGAACATCCAACAATCTCGCCAATGTCTTCACAAGATAAGTTTTTCCGCTTCCTGTGGGTCCCAACAGCAGAATATTGGATTTCTCAATCTCTATCTCATTGGGATCTATGAAAATATCACCGTTTTCATCCTTTTCGGCATTTTCATCCCTCTCCTTTTCCTCTATGACCCTCTTGTAATGATTGTAGACCGCTACACTCATCACCTTCTTGGCCTTTTCCTGACCCACTACAAACTCATCAAGGGCAGCCTTGATCTTGTGGGGTGCCGGGATTGAATCAATATCTATCACAGGATCGACCTTATGTTTCTTCTTCGGGGCCTTTTTGGCGGTCTGTCTCATGGCGGGATTCATCATGGATGCGATATCACCCAGATTGATCACCGGTATATTGGGAATGCCGTTTCCTTTTCCCTTACCCTTAGACTTATCGCCATCCTTGTCGGATGTGTTTTCATTTCCCTTTTTAGCGTCTGTGTTATCAAATCCGCCGAAACCTCCGAACATTCCCGGAAAACCGTTCATGGGAAAGCCGCCGTTTTTCATGGTGTCAAAGGTTCTCTGCATGCAGCTTCTGCACACAGCGATATTACCCGGTATATTGATCAGCTCACCCACCACAGACTTCGGTCTGTGACAGATGTAGCAGTATTTTTCATCCTCATGTTTTTTTTCTTCATCCTGATCCAGATCCACATGTACCACATCTGCATCCGTAACTTCCTTAAACTCATCGTCTCTGTATGACATAATATCCTCTTTTCAACTATATAATGATCTAACGGTCAAAAATGAAATCTTCTCTTAAGCTCACCCGCGCTCTTTTCTCCCCCTATTATGAAGGTACCCAGGAAACACAGCACAGTCACCACAAACATTGTCAGAATCGGCATTGTGTATGTTATGAACCCCGTGGGTATCAGTATCAGCGACAGCGCCGCCAGTATAATGGCAAAGATCTGTGCGGAAAGGTAGCTGTACCACACTCTCCTGTTCGCAAACATCAAAATGAATATCATGATGTCCAGAAAGCCCAAGAGCCCCGGAAGAGCGAAATTAAAGGACCATCTGTAATCTCCCGTCACCTCGTCTATAGCCACCAGAACCGCCATAACACCTATAGCTCCTACTACGATCTTCCTTAGGTACCCGTCCTTACCCGACACGGTATATGCCATGGTAAGATAACCGTACGCCAGCACGAATCCCACTATGACACACCACAGAATCTCCGGGTTGGTCCTTAAATTTATATCCACCAGCAAAACCTCTGTTGCGATAGCCACGAAAAGATAGATCCTGGTCAGAAGGTGAAATGTCCTGTTTTTCTGTTGAATATCCGGGAAGAGATCCTCCTCATCTCCGGTTTTTTCTATGACACAACGACAGAGAGGACAAACCTCGGTGTCATCATGTATTATTACCTTGCAATGCTCACATCTGCTCATCAATATACCCCGTTGGTCTCCACTGTGACCGTCACGCCGTTATCCGCCAGTGCCTTGAAAAACTCTCTCTGTACCGAACACTTTTCCAATACGGATGAAAATGTAACGGAAAGATCGTCTCCGAAGGAACAAACCGTCGCTTTTAACAGCTGTCCCTTAGACATCGCCAGATAACCGTAAAAGCTGTCTATAAAGGGCAAATATTCCTTTTTGGCGCCAACGTTGCCCACGTTGGTCATAGTCGTTGTGTTGGCTAAAGCAGTCTGTGTATATACGGCTTTTATGGCTATCCGTTTTAGCCATATAGGAACGAGCCGTGCTATGATACCGCTCTGTTTTGCCACATTATATGAAAAAGTATCCTTCAAATGCTCTTTGGTCATCTGGGAGCGCATACTCTCCCTTACCTCATTTATAACCTCGTCATAGGTGTACTCTCTGCCGGATTCCGGCAAAAAAAACGCGCTTATCATGACGAAAAAATTCTTGGTGGTCACCGAATCAAAATACGGTCTTAAATTCACAGGGACAGCCACCCTGATAGGTCTTTTGGTAATATGACCGTGAAGACCGCCCTTATAGATACTGTAAACATATGTGCTCACCAGATATTCATTGATGGTCATGCCGTAGCTGTGAGAGGCTTTCTTAAGCTCTGCGATATTCATGCGCCCGCGGATCACGCCAAAGGCGTCATCAGGAAGCTTGTCGCCCTTTAATTCGTAGGCTTTAGAAGTCTGATAGGTCTTCTTGGAGGCGCGCTCATAATTGGCGATAAAGCCGTCCTCCCTGTTCATGGATGTATCGCTGGTCAGGGAGTCCGCAAGCTCCAGCTCCGGATGGGCAAGCCTTATGTACTGGTATGTCAGCTCCCTCAGGAAGTTTATACCGCCCATTCCGTCAGTCAGCACGTGAAAAACCTCCAGATTAATACGCTTTTTGTAGTATGTTACCCTGAAAAGATATGATCTGTTGCGGTTTGTGCGTATAAATCTGCAGGGATAAGTATTTTCCTCAACTACCTTAGGAGCCTTTTTGTTATTCTCCTCAAAGTAATACCAGAAAAACCCCGTCCTCATCCTGACATTGAAAAGGTCAAATTTCGGCAGTACTTTATCCAAAGCCTGCTGCAGCAGTTCACCGTTTATGATCTCCTTTAGTTCCGCTGACAGCCTGTATGTATTTGTCATTGAATCTCCGGCTATCACCGGAAAAAGGTGCGCGGTATTATCAAGCTTATCCCAGCGCACGCTGCGATTTTTACCTGCCATTTTTATATAGATTCCTGTCTCTTAGAAAATATCTATCACATATTCCTTGTTGAAGGAATGTCCCGGCGCAATGAAATTGCCGTACTGTCTGTCTCTAAGCTCTCCCTCAAAATCACATTTATCGCATCTTCCGAACCAGGGCTCGATACATACAAAGGGTGCGCTCTTTCCGGCGGGTGACCAGATGCCGAGCTGGGGAACATCAAATCTCAGTCTCAGTACATTCTCACCGGTCTTCTTACGCAAGGTGGCATTATATATCCCCTTTGCCTTTGAATCAAATATAAGAGCATCCTTGTCAAAAAGAGCATCGTTTAACGTCAAAACACCGGCGTTCAGCGAAATGCTCCTCTTTTCAAGCTTCAAAACACCGTTTTCATCCAGCTCACCGCTGTCCAGCGTCTCAAGTGACGGGTTTTCAAAAGATATCTCATATTCCTCAAGACCGCCCTCACACATAAATGCCGGATGACCTCCTATGGAAAAATACATATCCTCTCCACCTTTATTCTCAACCGTCCACATTACATGAACGCTCTTTCCCTCAACTCTGTATCCTATCCTGAGCTTAAACTCATAGGGATAACGGCTCCTCAATCCGTCATCCGGATACAGCTCGAAAAATACAGTGTTATCAAGCTTTTCAACCATGTTAAAATGCATATCTCTCGCAAATCCGTGCTGCGGGATATCACCGTATGTAACCCCATTGTGAACATATTTCTGTCCGTTAAGTTTACCCACAAACGGAAAAAGGACCGGAGAGATCCTGCCCCAGTAGGCCGGGTCCCCGTTCCACATATATTCCTTCATCTTGCCTTTTTCAATGATGCTCACCATCTCGGCACCATGTTCGTTTATCCCTACCCTAAGGCTCTCGTTTTCAATGTAATGATCTGCCATTTTCACTCTCCCTGTATTCTTGTACTCATCATCTGTTACCCGGACCTGACGGCATCATCTTCAGGCTGTTATACATCCTGAGAACGCTCTCCCTGTCTGCAAGAGCCTCTGCCGCAGCAGTTGCCGTGCCTGCTGCCACTGCAAATTTGAAGGCTTCGTTAAGACTTCCCGTCTTTAAGAATCCGGCTATGAAGCCCGCCACCATGGAATCTCCGGCTCCCACGGTGTTGACCGCCTCTATCTCTATGGCCGGCATAACCGTGACATTCATGTCGCTGTCCACAAAAAAGGCTCCTGCCGACCCCATGGATACGATGACATTCTCTGCTCCCGCGTTGATAAGGCGTTTTGCGTACGGCACCGCCTCATCCGGTGCGTTCACCGTTATGCCGAACAGCTCTCCCAGCTCGTGGATATTGGGTTTCACCAGGAAAGGTCTGTATTTCAAAGCTTTGTTCAGGGAATCCCCTGTGGTGTCCACCACGGTCATTATATTCCTGCCCGAAAGGTTTCTCATAATGTCGGCATATGTGTCAGGAGGCATATTGCGCGGTATGCTCCCTGCCATCACCAGCATATCTCCCTCCCGCAAAACATCAAGTTTTTCCTGAAGTTTTGAAAAATCCCGGGGTGATATGTCCGGACCTGCTCCGTTTATCTCGGTACCCTCGATATTCCGGATCTTGATATTGATACGGCTCGCGCCCTGATCCAGTTCCACGAAATCGCTCTCAAATCCGTATCCCGCTATCTGCCTTCTGATCTCTGCCCCGGTGAAACCGGCTACAAATCCTGTGGCAACGGTCCTGATGCCGAACTGGTGCAATACTGCGGAAACATTGATACCTTTGCCTCCGCAGTATGCATGTTCATAGACCGTGCGGTTTGTCATATTGAGCTTAAGTTCCGGTACTTCCACCACATAGTCAATGGATGGATTTAATGTAAGAGTGTATACACATGTATTCTCAAATGCAGCCGCCATATATGATCCCTTCGCTAATTTTCAGGTTTTATTTTTTGTTGTTGTTCTGTTTTTCGGAATTTGCATCAGTTCCGTTCGTTTTGCCGGCATTCGCGTTATCAGCGTTATTGGCATTATTTACAGCATTTGCATTTCCCGCATTAGCCGGATTGCGTGCTGATACAGAACTCATTATCATCTTCTCTCGCTCTTCACGCGACCTGTTGTAAGCTTCTGCCTGCGCTGCTTCCCTTGCGCGGTTTTTCTTGATGATGCCCCTGATGATCAATACGATGATCAGCACGATGATACCGAATATGATCAATCCGAAGATGTTACCTACAAACCATATTGCCAATCCCTGCATTCCGTCAATGAAATCATCCAGACCTGATTCGAATGACATTGCCATCTTCTGACCGAATGTCAGATCTTCCGGCTCGGGCACATAAGCTGTCTCCTTAACGCTGATGCTGATCACGATAGTCGAATAGCTCACATCTGTATCGATATCATTCATCAGACGGGTGTAATAATCCATCTCGCTCTTCGCCTGATTTACATACTGAGTGATCTTCAGAATATCATCAACATCATGGGCCTGAGCCAATACTGCCGAGTATGCCTCATAGTTGGACTTGGAGATCTCATAGTTATTTTTGTAATCTGTATAAGCGGAGCTTAAGTTTGAAACCGACTTGTCAAGCTTATACCCCTTGGGATCCCTGCCTTCCGAAACAGCCTCCACAAAACTGTCCCTTGACATCGTGGGTATCCTGACTGTAGCGGAAAAATAGTCATCCGACTGATTTGAAAATTCTACAAATCCATCAAAGCGTTTTACGGCATCTTCGACATCAGCTACGATGTCATTTATATTCTCATCCATCACATAGAAGGACAGATTGTAATTATATACCAGCTTTTCCTGAAGAATGCGTTTAAGCTCCGCCGATCTGTCCGTGGTCGCCTCGTCACCGGCAGAATCTTCTCCCTTTTCCTCATTGTTCGTACTGCTCATGCCGGATCCGCTATCATACTCACCGTCAGACATTTCATATTCTTCAGCTGCATAGTCACCATAGGAATTGTCATCGTAATATGCTTCATCGGAAGTCGCTCCTTCGGTGTAATAAGCTCCGCTGTCCGCACTGGCTGCGTAACTTTTACTGTGTGCAGAATTATCACTGCCGCATCCCGTGAATACAGAAGCTAATGTAAGTGCCATTATCAGCGCATATATTCTCTTTTTCATAGATCTCATCCTCTCTTTCCCCTTATTGTATGTAATGGCACCATCGCTTCGTAATCCTGCCCCAAAACATACATAGTTAATATACCATTTATATCGTTCCTTTTCAACAGATTTATGTTTATTCGTCCCCCATTAGCATCACCCCCCTTCAAATGTAACGCCCTTTACATTTAAAGACCGGGTTTATTTTAAAAGGTTACAAACCGATCATTTTTTTCTCTTTGAAGAATAATCGTACACATATATCTTTCCATCATGGGGGATAACCCTGATCCGACCCGAATACATGGTATAGAATATCTCGGAACCGGTCCTTTGCATATTAAAGATTGCCTCCTCACCGGGATGCCCATATTTGTTGGTGAGAGAACAAGACACCACAGAGATCTCAGGCGACAGGACATCTAAAAGCTTCTCCGTGTTCGAATAATTTGAACCGTGATGACTCGCCTTGTATAGATCCACATCGACAATGGCTCCCCTTCTCAACATCCGCTCCTCTTCCTCCTCTCCTATATCGCCTCCGAAGAAGGCACTAAATCCACCGTCTGAATCCTGCTTTCTCTCTCCCTTCACCGGTTTTCCGTCCATATACAAAAATACCAGACTCTTTGCATTTCTGTCGTCGGTCACCATCTTATCATCAGGCGACAGGATCCTTATGACAGTATCTGAAAACACCATGGAATCGCCGCTTCTGACATATATGAGCTTTGTATCGGTTTTCGACACTTTTTCCATCAGCTCATCAAACGCTTTATCCCTCACTATATTCTCAGACAGCACAATATTTTTAATGTCAAAACCATCCTCAAGGCACTCCGAAAGACCGCTCACATGGTCCTTGTCGAGATGGGACAGAAACCAGTAATCCACAGAATCAACTCCCTTGTACTTTAAGAATGGCATCATGGTGTATTTTCCCACATTCTTTTCTGAGGAGGAGCCACCGTCGATAAAAAACCTGATACCTTCGGATGAAGATATGAATATGCCGTCTCCCTGTCCCACATCCAGAAAATCCATCTCAAAGGGCAGTCTGTGGGGAAACATGAGTAATGCAAGTAACATAAGGCTTCCCGCCGCACAAAACACAGCCTTAAACTTCAGCTTCCTGCCCCTGTACAAGACCAGCATCACCGCGGCAAAGATCACAAAATACAGTATCATCCTGAGGTTACCGGGATGACCGCATATCTTCATTGCTCCGGGAAGTTTCTTTACAAGCTCGCAGACATAAGTGTCCGCTCCCAGTATCACCTTCACAGGAAACAGAAAGATCTTAGCAGCCTGTAACGAAAACAAACCTGCTGCACCGCCGATCACAGCAGACACCATCACAAGCCCCATGGCAGGAAGCAGGAGAAAGTTCGCAACCGTAGAATAAACCGGCAATTCATAGTAGAAGCAGGCAATGAGCGGATATGAGGAAAGAGTCATGATAACCGTGAACTTAAAGGCCTGCAGTATATCTGTTCTCATGGCAGTCATTCTGTATCTGAGTTTTTTTACCGGATCCTTCTCCAGTCTTGCATTTGTCTTTTCCCTGTTGTATGTCCTCCCTCCAAGCTCGGCTGTACACAGGATAAAACCGGTCTGATAAAAGGACATCACAAAACCGCTCCCCAGGAGAGCCATAGGCTCAAAGAGGAGGAGCCCTGACATTGCGATGCTCCAGGCAGAAAGGCCGTCATACCCGCACCCCAATGCCGCAGCGGAAAGATACATCGCAAACATGGTGACTGCCCTGACGGTCGATACCGAAAAACCTGTTACCGCACCGTAAAACATCAGCCCCAGAACCGCCATCACACAGGCTGTCACAATGGTGGTGCGCCCCTGCAAAAGCCTGTACAGCATCAAGCCTATAAGACTTATGTGAAGCCCCGATATGACCAGGATATGGCTCAGTCCGCTAACCCTGTAGAGATCCTTCAGCTCATCATCCAGCATCGTCTTGTCTCCCAATGTCATGGCACACACCAGGGCAGACTGAACCTTCGGCAGGCTTCTCAGATACACTTCACGTATTCTGCACTTAAGGTCCCACATTCCCCCTGCGACCGAAAAAACAGGTCTTTTTACCAGGGTGATCTTTTCGGCGCTGATACTGTAATATATCCTTTGTGATATATAGTATTCAAAGCTGTCAAACTCTCCTTCATTTGTCGCCCTGTCGAAAAGATATGTTTTTCCCTCCACAGTCACCGTATCTCCCGGCTTTACCGAAGTCGCACCGGATCCGGTCTTATCAAACACGGAAACATCTTTCGAATACACCAGGAAATCGCCTGCATATATCACGCTTCCGTCGCTCTTCTCTCCCGTGATAACAAAGGTTTTTTGCATATAATCCCCATCTTTTACTCCACTCAGTTTCTCTTCTATTACCCCAAGCTCAACAGAAGATCTCACCAGCCCAGCGCCAAATGACAGAGATATCACAAAAGCTCTTAACATCAGCTCCTTTTTTTTCTTATTCACGTCCTTAAGACTCAAGGCCGGAAATATGAGATATCCGAAAAAAAGTACAATACATGCAACATAAAGCCCGTTTCCCCTCACACGCAAAAAACATCCTGCTGCGAAGGGCAAAAGGACTATACAAAGTAATCTCTTATTCAATTATGATCCTTTCTCAGATTTATTCTACATCATTTACTATAACGGATTCCCGGTCAGAAGCTTCCTTTACCGGGGAAAGAAGGGTCATATCCCGCTCAAAAGGAACCGACAAAGACACGTCGTCCCTGTAGTTGCGCGAGCTATCACCGTTTATGGAGATCTGAACCTTGTCCACGTAGGACAGTTCGGTCAGAGAATCGACTATGGAATAGATGACCACAGACTCGTTCACATTGTAATTGTATTTTTCAAAGCCGGAATCAAGGCTGACATAACATACACCGTCCGCAACCGTAAGATCCGATATTCCCGTCTCGGGAGGCACGGATGCGGTAAGCCCCTCGCTCTTCGGTCCCGATATCAAATGCTCCAATATCAACTTTTCCACAGGCACGTTGCTGTTGTAATAAACCGACTGTGTCTCAGCCACCAGACCATTACCCTCCGGGTTGGCAAAATACAGGGTTATGGTGGCGTTGTTGATAGAGTTTATCTGTTTTCCCGGATTCACCACAAAGCTGTCAGCAGTCATGATGCCGACAGTCTCACCGTTTGCATCCTTCAAAAGTTCACTGCCCGCATATATCTTCACAGCCCTAACACCGTCGATCTGCACGAAGGTTGCCACCAGAGCCTGTCGGCATAATATCTCCCTCAAGGGATCCATGTTGTAATATTCTTCATCAAAAACCAGATTTAAAATATCAGATGTGATATATATATCCCTGCATCCGATATTAGCGGGAACAGCCTGTATATAATCCAGTGAATCAGTCTCTGCGGACATCTTTTTCATGATCTCTTGAGCCAGCTCCACCCGTTCTTCCGCGCTGCCCAAATTCTCACCCCTAAGGTCTGAATCCACCGGCACGGTACCGGTTACGTCTTTATTGACATAGTATATTTTTATGAAGCCCGCATTTTCCGATACGGTCTTATCTTCACATCCCGACACCAATGCCAGAATCAGCATCAGTATGCAGGAAAAATACAGCTTTTTCATCTCTGATAACCCTTTGCTTCCCTCTGATATATTAACGGTATCCTGACACTGAAGGTAGTTCCGTCATCCAGCGAACTGTGCACCCTGATAACACCTCTGTGAAGGGCGATAACGCTCTTGGTGATGGCAAGTCCGAGCCCCGTGCCGCCGATCTCCCCTGAATGGGACTTATCGACTCTGTAAAAACGCTCATATATATGGTCAAGAGATTCCTCCGGAATACCCATGCCGTTGTCTTCCACCTTCACATAAAAATACTGGTGGTCGGCATTCAGTGACACATGGACATAACCGTTTTCCTTGTCGTTGTATTTGATGGCATTCTCTATTAGATTGGTAAATGCCTGCCCCAGTTTCACCCCGTCGGCATCTGCTATCACCGGTCTGAAACTCTCCAGCACCAGCTCCACCCCTGCCTTTGAAGCAATTGGCTCCATTCTCTTCATGGTAAGCTCCAGGATGGAATTGATATTGGTATGCTCGATATTAATATCGGGCAGAGTCTTATTGTCAAGTTTCACCAATGTCAAAAGATCGGTAATGATGCGGTTTTCCCTGTCGATCTCCGATGCGATATCCTTCATGAACTCCTGATAGAGCTCTAAGGGTGCACCTTCCTGCATGGTCAGGGAATCTGCCAGCACCTTCATGGAGGTTAACGGAGTCTTGAGCTCATGAGACACGTTGGACACAAACTCCTGTCTGGAATTATCCATTATGTTCATGCGCCCCAAAAGGTTCGTGACACGCTTTGATATTTCCTCCGTCTCCGTAAACGCGGTCTCTGGTATCAGTTCATCTTCTATGCCTACATGGACCTGTTCTATGCGGGATGCCAGCCTTTTGAAAGGTCTTGAGATACCCACCGCACAGAAAGCGGCAAATATCACCACAAAAACCGACAATATCAGCATGAACAACATGGCATTGCTCACCATATTCTGTTTGTTTTTGAGGATCTCGTCAGTGGAAACACTGACCAGCAGAACTCCTATGATATCAGATGAATTGGGTTTTAAAACAGGCACTGTGACCTGGATAAACCTGTTGACATCATCATACCGGGTGATCTCATTACCCTTAATGGAACCGGACACTTCATCCGATATGATGATCTTTCCTGTGTCGATATTATAGGTATCTTTGATGATACGAAATGTATTGTCTATGACCAGAATTCGTCCGGAATAGATACCGGAGAGCTGATTGATGCGGATCTCCTGCGCTCTCACGCTCTCCGGATCCAGCCTGTCCTTAACTGCCAGCTGATTGGTCAGGATCTTTGACTGTGACAGGATCGTCGACTCCCTGGCAGAAACCGCGTGTGAAACGTAAACATTTATCATGGATACGCATACGATCACGGCAGGTATGATGCCTGCTGCAACGATCGTCAGGAAAACACGCAGATTAAGGCTTTTCATAACCTCTTTTATCTTTAGTCTATCTCTCATGAACATACGTCCTGCAGTAACTGTTCTAACTGTAATAATAACCCACTCCCCAGCGGGTACGGATATACCTTGGATCCTTTGGATTGGGCTCGATCTTCTCCCTGAGACGTCTGATATGCACATCAACGGTTCGCTCGTCCCCTGCATGACCGTTTCCCCACAGAGTCAGTAAAAGCTCATCCCTGGAG
>JAILBP010000128.1:0-6502 GCA_024680835.1 Lachnospiraceae bacterium
AAGCACAGGATACAGCGGCAGACGGACAATCAGACACCGGCGTTGCCGTATCAGAGAATGGCGCTGAGGATATAGAGACAGTTCCGGCCGTAAGCTACAGGATTGAGGGCGATAATGTACCGGCACCGGATCCGGATAAATTTGTGAAGCTATCGCTTGCTGATGCGGACAAGATGAAGGATGTTATTGCAGAAGCGCGCGCAAGCGGCTTGTTAGGTGAGGACGAGAAGGTTATCTTTTCCCCGGATGTGGAGTTTGTGAGCTGGGGAGACATAAGGTATTATCTGGACGACTCAATATTGGTGGTGGTCTGGAAGGAGATGAAAAACGGCAGGTACATGACCTATGGGGAGATCAAGGTCAGGGACGCAAGCCAGTTCAGACGAAAGCTGGCAGACGATACCTACGGTTCACCAACCCAGTATTTTTGTACTCAGCTGGATGAGCAGGTAAATTCCGTAGTCACCATGAACGCGGATTTCTATGCATTCAGGAATCTCGGCATCACTGTGTACGATGGCGAGGTCCACAGGTTTGAAACATCTCTTGACGTTCTGTTCATAGATGAAAACGGTGACTTTATATATTACGACAGGAATACCGACACTACCAAAGAAGACATCGAAAAGTTTGTAAAAGATAACGGAGTGCGGTTCTCACTGGCTTTCGGGCCGGTGATGGTGAGAGATCACAAGCTTGTGGATATTTCCTCCTATCCCATAGGACAGAACGAGGCCAGATATTCAAGAACCTGTTTCTGTCAGGTGGACAAGCTGCATTATCTTTTTGCCAACATAGGTTATTTTTCAAAGGAAAACACCGGCGGCACCAGTGAGGAGCTTTCTCAGTGGGTGTGGGAAAAGGGCGTCAAAGAGGCTTATATGATGGACGGTGGGCAGACATCCGAGATCATTTTCAACGGTGAGATATTTAACCTTCTAAGCTACGGAAACGAGCGAACGGTCAGCGATATGATATATTTCGCCACAGCCGTGGAGCCTGAAGGGTGATGTGGGAGGTTGCAGAATGTGTAAACATGCGGCACTACAGAAACAAAGTATGCTGATAATACAGGATTACTTGGTATATAGACAATGACGGAAAATGTTGCTTTTGCATTCGGAGAAAACATAATAGGCTGGGAGTATGCAGTGAGTGGCTGCGGCGTTATGGCGTGTTTTTTTCTGTCCTTGTGGCTGTATTTCCGACGAAATAAAAAAATACTTCCCATGGTGCTGTTCCAGATAGTGACAGTGATCTTTTCGTTGCTGTTGTGCAGAGTCATATACTGGTACTGTCATATGGAACTGTACACGGAAATATTTGAGCTTTGGACGGATGAGGACATGGGGCATTTTTTTATGTTCGGAATCCCGGCGGCTGCATATTTTGCGGCCCTGTGCATGCAGATGTCCGGCGTTATAGAGGACAGAAGAGACCTTTTGGATGCCATGAGTCCCGGACTTGCCTTTGCAATGGCTCTTTTCAGATTCGCCGGAATGTTCTCCGGTGCATGCTACGGAAAGTATAATATATCAAATAAGATATTTATGCGCCTGCCTTTCGGTTACAGCCCGGATGGAAGATCGTGGAAGATCGCAGCCTTCTGCATCAGCTTTATGTGGCTTCTGGCGGTGTGCGCGATTTTGCTTGTGATGGCTCGTTCCAAAAAGCACAGAGCTGAGGGCGCCATATTCAGGATGTTTCTGATATTGTTTTCACTGTCGGAAGTTTTCATTGATTCTCTGCGGTATGACGCTTCACACTTCTTTTTCCCGGGAAAGCTCCTGGCGGATCTCAACAAGGGCACCGGTTTTATGGGACTGTCGCAGCTCATATCGGCTTTTGTTCTGATATTTATAATGGCAGGATGCACCTGTCGGATACAAAAAAAAGAAAAGAAGGATAACAGGAAAAAATCACGTATTGTTATCACTGCCTGGGTTTTATTCATTACGGGAACCGCTGTCGCCGGTGTATGTGAATACCTGGTGCAGAGAAATTCAAGCCGCTTTGTCCTGCTTTATGCCGCAATGCTGGCGGGGATAATATTTATGGGAATTGCATGCAACCTTTTATACAATACTGAGGTATATAAAGTGAAATAAAAAATCCACTCATCAAGGAGGGTGAAAAAAATGCCATCTAAAAACAATGAAGTTAACGAACAGGAACAGCAGCTTGTACTCTTTGAGACAGGCAATGGAAATCAGGGGCAGGAACCGGAAGCTCATGAGCAAAAGCCTGAGGAGAATGCGGTTCCCGGAACCGGCACATTAAATTCATATTTCAAGAAATTGGGATATTTTGAGAATTCGATAACTAATTTTGACAGCATTATGAATTATGCTCAGATAGTATCTCATTCCCTAAAACGCGGAGCCAAGGATCCGGAAGCAGCCCAATTGCAGAAGGATTTAGAAGAGTTTACAAAGCGTGTAAAAAACATCTCTATGGATGCCTCCAGAGAATTGGTTACAGCCGTTAATGAAACCGGTGACAGGAGTGTCACTGTGAATGCGGAGGAAAATAAGAAAAAGCTCACTGAACTCCTTAATGAATTTAGTGGGTTTTCAAAACGTCTTGAAACATTTATGCGCAGTAAACCGGAAAACCCCGCTGTATCTGTTATCCTCAGACGTACAGGGAACATTATAGGAGACGAGGCGCCTATAGCAGGAAGAGGAAATGATCCCCACAGTGAAAACGGTTCTTTTGAGGTGGCGAATGGTCCCCATAAGGAAGCGCGTCAGGCATTTTTTGATATATATTCCGAATACCTGAGTGAGATGGTGAACGTCAGCAAAAACACCGTTATACTGAAGAGAGATGACAGGTCTACTCCTGAGCAAAGATTAAGGCATAATCTGAAGTCGATACAAAACGTAAATGGTAACTATAATGCAGATTCGATTTTCTACATCGATTTAAAAGATTTTCCGTTACCGGAAAAAGGTAAAGCCCTCGAAAAACTGGGTACTCCGGAGGGACGGAACAGCTATCTTAAAGAAATAGATCAGTTTTTTGTATCAAATCATGTCAGCTTAGATGAAGATAAACTCAAAAGCTTGACAAAGCACGTTAAAAAAGATAAGTCAAGAATCAGCGAGATCAATATGCAGGGGGAGTATCTGAATGATGTCTCGAAGGTAATAGACAATCCTGATTTAGGATGGGATGCAAAAAAAATGTATCTTCGAAGTGTTTGCAGTGGCGGTTTCAGAGATGGTTCTCTTTCCTATAAATTAAATGTTGAAAATTATCTGAGTGACTACAAGGCTGACGGCAAAACCCCAAAGACCGATGAGGAGAAAATAAAATCCGCAAAAAAATGGCTGAGTGAAGTGGGCAATTATATAGCTTTTAATAATAACTATGATAATAAAAGGAAAGACTACGTAGTTATGACTCATGCCATGTTTAAGGCAGGCAGTGATATTCTTGAGAATATGCCGAGGATCACAAAAACACTTGAAGCAGCTAAAAAGATCGTCAATGGTGAAGTCCAAACAGGCATGAGGATGAGGGATCTGACAGTAATCCTTGGAAAGCTGAATGACTTAAAAGAAAAGCCCCTCGAAGGTGATGAGATTCGTCCAAGCGCAGAGATTCTTCTTGATCAAATAGGAGAGGCAACGGAAACCTACTTTAAGGCTATGGAAGCGAGTTCGCCCCAAATGACCTGGAGTAAGGATGAAATTCAGACAATAGGAGCCGCCATTGATCTGGTCAGCGCATTTAAGCCTGAAGAAAAAGAAACGCTTTGCGCGCGGATGAATCTGAGAGTAAATGCAAAGGGAGAGTATTCCATCGGTGGTGATATACCTTTGGTTGAAAATTCGTTTTCACAGATGGAAGAGACCAAAAAGGCTGTATTGGATGCCGATCCAAGGCTTATGAAAAGCTCTCCGGAATACAAAGCCATGCGTGCTGCCACTGAAGCATTACAGAAAAAAACAGCTGAACTTGTGAAATATCGCAAAACTAAAGGGAAACTCAGTGATGAACAGATCATGGACTTGCTGTCAATGGCTGAGGAGGCGGATAAACGCGCTCATGAGTATACAAAGTATAAGATAAACGACCTTGGAAACAAGGCGCCCAACAAGATTGAAATGAGACGCATTAATGCCGCAGCACTTGTATCGGCGACTGCGTATGATATCAAAAAATATATCCGCGAACTCACATTAGACAATACCAGGCTGAAAGGACCAAAGGCGGCTCTGGATGCTGTCGAAAAACAGGTCTGCAGACGCCAGACTCCGACCGCAGAGGACCTTGCTTCCATGGTTTATCTCGAGACAGTGAGAAATGATATGGAGAAAAACCCGGATACGTTTTCTGTCGGTAAAGCGCTGAGCCACAAAAAAATGCAAAACTGTGTAAACAGCATCTTAAAGAATGAGGATTTTAAGAAGATAATAAAGGATATGCCCAAGGATCTTAAGGGAGCAGAAGCCAAAAATTATGTTTACGGGGAGATGAAGAAAGCCGCAAACAAAGAAGTAAAAAAAGAATTAAACACAGAAGCAAACAAAGATCTGAATAAACAAAAAAAGACTGAGGGTCTCCAACTTGGTGCAAAAAAATAAAATGAAAAGAACCGGTCAGATATTTTATCTGACCGGTCCTTTTATTATCGCAGAAAAAGAGTTTACTCCTGCTAACAATATTACTTAATATCGCCCTCTAAAGTATATGTTCTGGCCCATCCGCCGTAGCCCATCTCGTAGGGACCGAAGCATACCACAACATCTCCGTTCTCATCGAGATAAAAGTAGAAGTCTTTTGCCTTCTTGCCTTTTATTGCAAGATCGACATCTGCCCCCGAAAGGTTTTCGTCATCCTTTAAGGCCAGTTTCTTTAAGGTCTTTTTAATCTTTTTTAAGGATTTCTCTTTGGTGAAATATGTGAGTTTCTTGATCTCCTTACCTGTGGAAAGGTCGAAGGTCAGACCTGAGATCCCGTAATTACCGACACCACCGGCGTACCATACCCATGATGAGGTGACGCTGACATAATCCTCCGACATAAAAGAAACATCCTGCTCGGTATAATCGTAGTATACATCATCATAATCTCTTTCGTCAGCATCGAACTCTGCACTGTCCATAGCGTCGGATCTGTCGGTGAGATATTTTTTCTCGCTTTTCAGTTTTTTGTTGATCTTCTGAACTGCCGGATCGTCTTCCTCTAAGACTACATAGGTGAGATAATGTTTAACCTCAATGGTGGATTTCTCACCCTTTACGGTCTGGCTCTTGTCGATGGTCTTTGTGGTGTGTCCGATGGACGCATAGGTGTTGACCGGGAAAAGAGCGGTAAATGCAAGGCTCAGTGCCAGTGCAAGTGATAAGATCTTTTTGTTTTTCATGTCGTTTCTACCTCCGTTTTGTGTTTTATGTAATCTGACTCTACCACATTATACGAAAAAAGTTAAGATTAAACAGGCGAAGAATGATAAAAAAGCTGATTTTTGGATTGATATTTTATCATGCCTGTGTTAGAATAACCACGTTTTAAGGGCAGGGTGGCATTTTCGTCACAGTAAGATCATCTTCCTGTGACATCAGAGCGGGCTTGCCGATACATATTTTTTTAGGAGGTATTTCCCGTGAGTAATTGGAAAAATCTGGATACATTGAAGGCATTTGATGAGCTTAAGGGCTTAAAAGGCAAGGTAAACCTTAAGGAAGCTATGACAGGCGAGAGCGGAGCTGACCGTGTTCGTAAATACAACGTTAAGATGGCAGGCTCCCTTTCATACAATTTCGCAGCAAAACAGATCGATGATGATGTTCTGGCTGTTCTGGCAAAGCTTGCGGATGAGGCAGAGCTTGTGTCAAAATATGAGGATCTCTTAAACGGTGAGATCATCAACACAGGTGAGAACAGAAAGGTGCTTCACCAGCTCACCAGAGGTCAGCATCTGAATCCTGTGATGGCTGACGGTGTAGACAAGAGAAAATTTTATGTGGATCAGCAGATGCGCATAGCACAGTTTGCTGCAAAGGTTCATCTCGGTGAGATCGCCAATGAAAAGGGCGAGAGATTTACCACAGTTGTCCAGATCGGTATCGGCGGATCAGACTTGGGTCCCAGAGCTTTCTATCTTGCGCTTGAAGGCTGGGCAAAGAAAAACGGAAAGTTTTTGATGGATGCAAAGTTCATCAGCAATGTGGATCCGGACGACGCTACAGCAGTTCTGGATTCCGTGGATCTGTCAAAGACTATATTTATACTGGTTTCAAAGTCAGGCACAACCCTTGAGACCCTGACCAACGAGGCCTTTGTCAAGAACGCGCTGAAGGGTGCGGGACTCGAACCCGGCAAGCACATGATAGCCGTTACCAGCGAGACATCACCGCTTGCCAAGAGCGCTGATTATCTGGATGCTTTCTTCATGGATGATTTCGTGGGCGGAAGATTCTCTTCAACATCAGCAGTAGGCGGTGCAGTGTTATCCCTTGCATTCGGACCGGAAGCTTTTGCGGATTTC
>JAILBP010000130.1:0-3366 GCA_024680835.1 Lachnospiraceae bacterium
TGCAGCTACGGGATCTTTTGATATCGGAACATGGGTTGCGTCGGTTTTGTACGGCGGTGTCATCGAGGAAGTGATGATGCGTCTTTTCTGTATGGGATTATTTGTTCTAATCGGCTGGAAATTGTTTTTCCGGGGAAAAACTGAAATGGAAATCCCTGTGGGCTGTTTTGTATTTGCTAATATCTTATCGGCATTGCTCTTTGCTGCAGGACATTTGCCTGCGACAATAGTGTCATTTGGTGGGCTTACGCCACTTTTGATTTTTCGATGTTTCCTTATGAACGGAGCGTTTGGACTCATTTTCGGAAGAATATATAGAAAGCATGGGATTCAGTATGCAATGTTGGCTCATATGATGTTCCATTTGGTAAGCCGGACTATTTGGTTGATTGCCTTTTGAGATAGATAAATGTGAGGGTTTCGGCTGCCCGGACATGCAGGGATCTTTTAGTTGACAAATGCTGCAATGGATGTTACAATGTCGCACATAGAGATAGAAAGGCGCACGGCAGTGCGATGGTGAAGAAATGAAGAACTGATGATCTTATTTAGTAAAACGTGAATTGTTATGACCCTGGTGGGTCTGTTTTCGTTCGCTGAATCAGATCATCGTATTCATTTGACACCATAATAATATATGGGTATGCCTGTATTTTGGTTTCTCCTTTTGTATGGTATCATGTGTATGATCTGCTTTCGGTAAAAGCAGATTTTTTTTGCGAATAGCGAATGCCATGCATGAAAGCTTGCTTTCGGGATGGACGAAGTCGAATCGAGTAGGGGATGAAAACACTCAACTCGATTGCAAAGGGTACATGTCAGTATGCTGGTTCGCGAGCGAAAGAAAGGAGGGCTGACATGGCACAGATACAGGTGACGGAGCTTACTTTTTCATATGACGGAAGTGCAGATACGGTACTTGACAATGTGAGCTTTAGTATTGATACAAACTGGAAACTGGGTCTGATAGGAAGAAACGGAAAAGGAAAAACAACACTACTTAATCTTCTGTTGGGAAGATATGAGTATCGAGGAAATATAAACACAAATATACGGTTTGATTATTTCCCATATCAGGTGACAGAGAATGATATTGAAAAAACAGCCTTTGAGCTGATAGATGTTTGGAAGCCTTATGTTGAGGGATGGCAGGTCCTTATCCAATTAAACCAGATGGGGATGGATCCGGAATGTTTGTATCGGTCGTTTGATACGCTGAGCTTTGGTGAACGAACGAGAGTTATGCTTGCGGTTTTGTTTGCGGATGAGAATGATTTTTTATTGATCGATGAGCCGACCAATCACTTGGATGATGAGGCACGCAGGATCGTCAAAGAATACCTGAGTTTGAAAAAAGGTTTTATTCTGGTGTCTCATGACAGAGATCTTTTAGATGGCGTATGTGATCATGTACTGGTGTTGAACAGGACAACGATAGAGGTTCAGGCAGGAAACTTTTCTTCGTGGTGGGACAACAAAGAAAAAACAGATGCTTTTAACCGGGCGGAAAACGAAAAGCATCTAAAAGAGATCAGTAAGCTTAAAGCGGCAGCGGACAGAAGCAGCAGGTGGGCTGATAAAAATGAGGGCACTAAGATAGGATTTGATCCTGTCAAAGAAAACGACAGAAGCATATCCACCCGGGCATTTATCGGAGCCAAAACAAAGAAGATGCAATCCCGGGTGAAGGCATATGAAAAAAGGATAGATCGTGAGATCGTGGAAAAAGAAGGACTTCTTCAGGATATAGAACGTGTTTCGGAGTTAAAGATCCATCCACTGACACATCATAAGGAAATACTTATAGATGTAAAGGATCTCTCGCTTCGGTATCCCGGAAAAGACCTTTTTGACGGACTTACATTTCAGCTAAAAAGAGGTGAAAAGATCGTACTCACCGGGGAAAACGGATGTGGAAAATCCAGTATAATAAAAGCAATTTTGGACAGGGTTGGATATACTCCCCATACGGATCTGATGGTTTCGGGAGAACTTGACATCGCATCCGGAATTGTTGTTTCCTATGTGAACCAGGATACATCATTTCTGTCAGGTCCTCTTCGCAGTTTTTGTGAAAAACGGGGACTGGATGTAAGCTTATTTTTTACAGCGCTCAGACATTTGGACTTTGGACGGGAACAGTTTGAGAAAAGAATGGAAGACTATTCTGAGGGACAAAAGAAAAAGGTGCTTATTGCGGCGAGCCTTATTACTCCGGCGCATCTGTATATATGGGATGAACCGTTAAACTATATTGATGTTTTTTCCCGTATGCAGATCGAAAAACTGATCAGTGAGTATGAGCTTTCCATGCTTTTAGTTGAGCATGATGCAAGATTTCGTGAAGCAGTTGCGACACGGGTGGTGAAGTGTCCTTAGAACTGTCACGATAAAAGGGCATGGATCAATGAAGAAGCACGTATATTGAACAGATAAGATAACGATTGACCGGTAAACGGGAAAGTATGATCTATGATAGACTGTCGGATCATGGTTTGTGGAGAGGTGTTGTAAATGGAATTGATGAGGATGGATGAAGTCAAACGGATGATCCCGAACATATTCCCTGCCATAGAGTGCTGAACGCCAAGGGAGAGTTGGCGGATGAGTTTGTTTTTGGCGGCGCCGGTGTACAGCAGAGCCGACTGGAAGCAGAGGGAGTCGTAGTCAAAGATGGCGGGGTCGCTGATGAAACTTATAGCTTTTGCACAGCCTTTTTGAGTATTCGATGGACACCAGTGTATCAGCCGTTCCGTGGAAGATGATCACAGGACCCCGGTACATGGCTGCCCTTTCAAAAACATCGTAGTCCGGCAGGGTATCAGGAAAGCATCTGCCGAGAGGAACTCCCATGCACTCGATGATATCCTCATTGGAATTCTCTCTGATATCCTTCCAGTCATCCGGGATACAAAACGCGGGAAACTCAAGAAATAATCCCTGTATCCCGTTGATATCCGGAGCTGTCAGCGCCGTTACAAAGCCTCCCTGGCTGCCTCCGAATAAAAATATTCTGTTTTTGTTTATCCATGGAAGTCCCTTTATTTTATCAACAACTATCTTCAGATCTTCCTGCTCGGAGGGGATAGTCATCTGTGTTGTGGTTCCCGAGCTCTTTGAGTTAAGCCCTCCTCCGCAAAAATCATAGCAATATACCGCTACGCCGCGTTTTGCCATGCACTCTGCCTCATGTCTCATCGCTTCGCTGCTTCCGTTGAAGCCGTGACTCATTATGAGGATGGGCGGCTTTTTACCATCAGCAGACTCTCCGGATAAGCTTCCGGTGGGACGGTACAGCTCTCCGTATATTTTTTTATCACCCTTTTCGATGCAGTATTCTTCTCTGCTGTACGGGATGGGTTTATG
>JAILBP010000135.1:0-4094 GCA_024680835.1 Lachnospiraceae bacterium
TTTTCTGATGTGAAAGATAATAAAAAAATGCAAAAGGTTTTTGAAGGGGCTTCGTTAAAACAGATTGAGCTGGCAATGCTTATTGGTGTGTTTTCGCTGTTTTTGGCGGCTTTTGGATATATAAGTGTCAGCAAGCTGATCTGTGAAAAATCGCCCGCTGCAGGGTGTATTATGTTTGGAGCATCTGTGTTTTTTATTGTATTGATAGCGGCACACCATGTCTTATGCGGTGCCACAGAATGGTTTTATGTGAGACTTGGAAGAACAGGAGATGCACTTGAAGCGATTATGCATTTCTTCCAGAGAACATCTCCAGCAGCAGTAGCTTATGCAGGACTCCTGGTTTTTGATATTTTGCTGTTTGTTATGGTTGTAACAGGAAAAACAGATCTTCCGAGATGGGCCTGTGTATTCAATACACTTCCTGCATTTTTGATACTGGCGCCTACGAAGATTCCTGCGAAGGGAAATATCGCAAATGCGTTTATGTTTCTTGGTTTGGCATGCATGATATAGGAGGTTATTATTCTTAAGAAGGTTAAATTGACAGATGCTGAAATGCGTGAATTTGCAGAGGTGTTCGCTTATTATGATTATGGGAATGTAAAGCCCGTAATACGAAAGGGCTATCCGCATTGTGGCTACATGGCAGCGCATACGAAAGAGTACGTGGAAGAAATGGAAAGGTTTATATCATGACCATTAAATCATCTTCTGCATTTCAGAGAAACTGGTAAGCACATGATCTGTTAGTTGCTTTGGAGTTAGTGTCATGCCGTCGCGTATCCAGAGTACGAGCATTTGCCAGAGCCCGCCGAGGGTAAAATAGTATGCATAGCGTGAGAATTCAGATACCTCCGCGAGTTCAGGCGGAAGATCATCATGGACCTTAAGTCCCACCTGCTGATAAAGGAGCTGATCCAGCTTTTCTCCAAGGAAATAAATAAGATTTTGTTTGTATAGAAGAGCAAGGAAATCCTTATGATTATCCCAAAATTCAAAGAATGACAGGAAACCGGATTTGGGAGTAAGAGTTGTAGCACTCATGTTCTTGGCCATTTCAGACAGAAGAGAAGCACAATGTGAAAACAGAATGTCATCTTTTGATGTGAAATATCGATAGTAGGTTCTGCGGTCGTATTCGGCAAGCTCCGAAAGCTCAGATACAGATATCTGGTTATAAGGCTTTTCCTCCATCAGTGTGAGAAGGGCATTTATAAACGCCTGTTCACCCTTGTTTGTATTTTTCTCCATATTTGTGGTTGTTCCTTTCGTTTAAAATGTCACAGATTCGCTTTTTTGTAGCGTTTTGGTCAAGATTATTGACTTTGATGTAAAGAAAGAATATCATACATCCAGATATGTCGCAAGTGTGACATTCACACCTGCGTTATTTTTTACGTAGAGGTTGGCGAATGCTAACCATAAACAGAAGGAGATGTCATGGACAAGAAGAAAAAAAGCGGGTTTCCAAGGCTTTTGGAACTGGCAGGAGAAAAGAAAAGAAAGCTGAT
Organism: Lachnospiraceae bacterium; assembly: GCA_024680835.1. Lineage (GTDB taxonomy): Bacteria > Bacillota > Clostridia > Lachnospirales > Lachnospiraceae > RGIG6904. The sequence goes on from JAILBP010000135.1 coordinate 1,515, forward strand.
ATTAGCCTGTATGCTGTCGGTATTGTCATCAGCGGCAAAGATCTTTCCGTTTTTTTCGGTGTTTTGGATAATAACGGCTATACTTCCGTTCTATAACGACATCGGGAATGCAGACAGTTCCAGGATCATGACGTTAACGGTGGCAACCCTTGTGGCTGCGCTGTTATACGGGTTGTGTGCTTATGGATCTTCGGCATTGGCACATACTGCTGCTTATGACATTATCTATGAGTTAAGGATAAAGCTCATGGAAAAGCTTGGAAGACTGCCTTCCGGCTTTTTTACAGGTAGGACTCAGGGTGGGATCAAGAAGATATTATCCGATGATACAGAACAGGTGGAAATATTTGTGGCGCATCATCTTTGCGATATAGCTGCTGCAGTAGCGACACCGTTGTTTACATTGGTGTATCTTTTCATAATGGATTGGAGACTTGCACTTATCACGCTATTGCCGATAGTTATATCCATATTCCTTTTGGGAATGTGCCTTGTGAAGCCTGATAAAGCGGCTCTTCAAACGGAGATGCATGACAGTATGGAGGCGATGCAGGGAACCATAGTACAATATATCCACGGTATGCCTGTAGTTAAGATCTTTAATCGTTCACTAAGCGCGTTTAAACGGTATGAGTCGGATTTAGACAGATTTGTTACATCTGTGGATAAGACAGCACGTGCCAACGCGTGGCCGATGTCTTTTTACTATGCTTTCTTTGGTGCACAGCTTCTTTTTTTGCTTCCATCGAGCACATATTTATTGATAAAAGCGGATTCATACATAGGATATCTTCCTGTGGTATTACTGTTCCTGTTGGTGGGAACCGGTCTTAAGGATCCCATGGAAAATATGATGCAGATGGTGATCCTTTCGGGCAGGATTTCAGAGGGTGTTAAGAGGATGGATGATATCCTGTATGCTCCGGAATTGGAAAGCGGCGATGCTGCTTTGCCGGAGAGTTTCGATGTGGAGATAGAAGATGTATCTTTCTCTTATGATGAGGGTGTACAAGCAGTAAAAAGTGTGTCATGTACATTGAAACAGGGAACGGTAACAGGTCTTGTGGGTCCGTCCGGAGGCGGCAAATCAACTTTGGCGAGCCTTCTTTTGAGATTCTATGATCCACAGGAAGGGAGCATCACTGTAGGAGGGGCAAATATTAAAGATTTTTCAACTGATACGTTGAGTAAGCTTGTGTCTTATGTGTTTCAGGAAAGTTTTATGTTCCATGATACCATTGAAAACAACATTCGAATGGGAGATAAGGAAAAGACTGAGGAACAGGTCGTGGAAGCGGCAAAAGCTGCTGAAATCCATGATGTTATTATGGCTCTTCCGAATGGATATCAAAGTGTTATCGGTGAAAACGGAGTCTATCTTTCAGGCGGTGAGCAGCAGAGGTTGGCTATCGCGAGAGTGATCTTGCGAAACACGCCGATCGTAGTTCTGGATGAGGCTACAGCTTATGCCGATGCGGAGAATGAAGCAAAGATTCAAAAGGCTTTTGCCGGACTGGCAAAAGGTAAGACAGTGCTTATCATTGCACACAGGTTAAAGACAATAGAGAATGCCGACAGAATACTTGTCATGAAAGAAGGAATGCTGATAGGTCAGGGCACTCATGATGAACTGTTGTCATCTTGTGCGGAATATAAAGAAATGGTAGATGCAAATGATCGCAGAGATAAGTGGAATATAAAGAGAACGGAGGTGGGAGCATGAAGAAATTAAGAGAATGGTTCCACACCATGACACTTGGACAGACAAAGCTTTATGTGAAACTCTGGCTGTGGTGTCTTTTTGACAGTTTTGTTGTGTCGATTCCTTATGCTGTTCTGGTGATGGCGGTTTATGTTTTACTGATGCCCATATCTGTACCCGGGATATCACTTCCCACAGACCGTATATGGATCCTTATGGGGATATTGATTGCGCAGTTTATAGGTTATCTGTTTGTGAGAAAGAAATCATATCTGGATTTCTGTATAGGTTTTGCGGGAGCAACAAAGGTGTCTAGGATTCAGATGGGAGAACACCTACGGAAACTTAGCATGGGATTTTTTTCAGACAGGGACGCGGGAGATCTTTCCACAGTATTATTAAGAGATTACACGGAAATAGAGACTTTTGCACAGCAGATGCTACCTCAGGTGGCGACGATATTGGTGAGATTTTCCATCGCGCTTGTAGTGCTTTCCGTATTCGATGTACGTATGATGGCGGCAGTGTTTATAGTGGTCCCGTTAGCGCTTCCGTTTGCGATAATATCCATGAAAAAAATGGAAAAGGAAGGGGCGCTTCTCCAAAGTTCCCAGCAGCATGCGGCGTCGGGAATATTGGAATACGTCGGGGGTATCCGGACATTAAAAGCATTTAACATGGCGGGAGATCACTTTGAGACACTAAAAGCTACACTTGACACCCAGAGGAAGGCAGCAATCTCTATAGAAACAAAAGCTGCCGCTCCGGTGAGCATGGTAGGAAGATTTATCCTGAACTGCGGTATATGTCTGGTAATGTTTGTGGGATCGGCACTTATGATCTCCGGAAAACTTCAAGTATTTTATTATATCGCTTTT
>JAILBP010000177.1:0-8922 GCA_024680835.1 Lachnospiraceae bacterium
GGAATATGGATCTGAGGCTTTATCTCTGCAATAGCTTTTGCTGCATCCATGTCATAGGCTGCACATCTTATGATATCGCACCCACATCTTTCGAGCTCCAGTATCTGGGCTACAGTAGCCTTTACATCTGTAGTCCTGGTATTGGTCATCGACTGTATTGCAATGGGAGCGCCTCCGCCTATGATCACACCGCCTATATTAACCTTTTTTGACATAATGATCCCTTCTTTCCCGGTATATCAATGTATGAATATCTTTCTGACATCATTGAACATGATGAGGAACATCAAACCGAACAACAGCATGATGCCCACAAAATTAACCCCGTTTTCGATCCTGGGATCGCATTTTTTGCGTCTGATTGCTTCTATGATGTAGAACACCAGTCTTCCGCCGTCTAAAGCCGGGAATGGCAGCAGATTCATAACCCCCAGGTTTGCGGACAGCAATACCGATATATTCAAAAGATTCAGGAAAACATAGAAAGCTCCGTCCTGAGAGCTCTCCGTCACGGTATCACCGATGACCTGTACTATACCTACCGGTCCCGAAATCTCGTTGGCACTGACCTTGCCTGTGATCATCATCTTAAGGCTCTCGATAACATAACTGATCCAGTATCTTACTTCACAAAAACCGTATCCAAGCGCTTTTATGGGATTGACCTTCTCCCTTACTGCGCTGCCGTATATGCCCAGCAGATATCTTCCGTTCTCTTCGCTGTACTGCGGAACCAGAGTCACAGTAGAGGATGCTCCGTCCCTCACATAAGTTACATCTGTTGTCTGCCCGTTATGTGTCAGCATATACAGAGTGATATCCCTGTAAAAGAAAACATGATGACCATTCAAAGAAGTGATCCTGTCACCCTCTTTAAGACCTGCCGACTCTGCCGCAGAGCCCTCTGCAACACCGCTCAAAACCGGCATGTCCACACCTGCGCAGATCAGCAGTATGGCAGCCAGAATGTAAGCGAGAATAAAATTAAACAGAGGACCTGCAAATACTATGGAAAATCTCTGCCATACTTTCTTTTTGCAGAAGGCTCTGCTCGATTCCGACTCGTCATCCTCACCTTCCATGGCACAGCTTCCGCCGAAGGGCAAAAGCTTCCAGGCAAAGAGAGTCTCCCCGATCTTTTTGCCTATGATGGTGGGACCGAAGCCCAGTGTAAACTCATTTACCTGAACATCATTAAGTCGTGCCAGAAGGTAGTGTCCGAACTCGTGAAAAATGATGATAAAGCTGAACACCAGCAAAGCTAAAACAATTCCCAGTATCTTCATCCTGTAACCTCTTTCATAAAATATTACGATAAAGTTATTTTTTATCCATCAAACCGGACTTGAAAAAATGATCTTGTACTTCAATTCCGATTTTTATTAATAAAGCCCCTTTATGTAATCCACAGTATGCTTTTCGGTCTCGAGGATCTCATGTATATCTGCATTACTGTGAAATATTACGTTATCCATCGCTTTCTCGATGATATCGTAGATCTGCAAAAAACCAATCTTTTCATCCAGGAACATTGCTACAGCGCACTCATTGGCAGCGTTGAATATTGTGGGCATATTACCGCCTGTCCTAAAAGCTCTTCGAGCCAGTGACAATCCCCTGAAGGTCTCCTCATCAGGTTTTCGTATATTGATGGCATCTATCATGGAAAAATCCAGACGATCTCCGGCTATGTCAACCCTCTCCGGATAAAACAGAGCATATGCTATCGGTAACTTCATGTCAGGTGTACCCAGCTGGGCTTTCACCGCGCCGTCAGCAAACTGCACCATGGAATGGATGATACTGTCCGGCTGTATCACTACCTGTATCCTGTCGCATTCGACACCGAAAAGATGGCTTGCCTCTATGATCTCGAGTCCTTTGTTAACCATGGTAGCTGAATCTATGGTGATCTTTTTGCCCATTGACCAGTTGGGATGATGTAAGGCATCGGAAACGCTGACATTTTCAAGATCCTTTGTCTTCTTACCCAAAAAAGGACCTCCGGATGCCGTTAACAGAATCTTATCTATAGGATTTGCGCTCTCACCCTGAAGACATTGGAATATCGCAGAATGCTCGGAATCCACAGGATAGATATTAATACCTTTTTCTGCTGCAAGAGGCATGATGATGTGTCCGGCGCAGACTAATGTCTCTTTGTTGGCCAAAGCAATGTCTTTTCCACTGTTGATAGCTTCTATGGTGGGCAGTATCCCTATCATGCCTACGACTGCGGTGACTGTTATGTCACTTTCCACAAAACCCGCAACAGATAACAATCCGTTCATACCTGCCCTGACATCCACTGCCAGATCCTGTATTCTGAGCCTTAATTCCGCGGCACGGTCCTCATCCATCACAGCAACCAGCTTTGGCTTGAACTCCCTGATCTGTTTTTCAAAAAGATCGATATTGCTGCCACAGCTCATGGCAGACACGGAAAGTCTTTCATTATATCTTTTCACCAGCTCTAAAGTCTGAGTTCCTATAGAACCGGTCGATCCCAGTAATGAGATATGCTTCGTCATGATGTCTCCTGTTTTTACGTTTATGATTCAAAGTTTTATCCGGCATTATCTATCTGCCGGCCATCCCTGTCACTATTAAGGTGAAATATACTACAGGTGCGGTAAATATCACAGAATCAAACCTGTCCATTATGCCGCCGTGTCCCGGAATAAGCTTTCCGTAATCCTTGATATTACGTTCTCTCTTGATGGCAGATGCAGCCAGATCTCCCACTACCGATATGCAGGCGCCAACGCCAACGGCCACCACCACTGATATCAGGGCCGGTATTTCCAGAGCAAGCTTATCCTTTAGTAATATACCATATATTATATAGGTCAATATCATGGCACCGGCTATACCACCCACAAATCCCTCAACGGATTTTTTTGGTGACAGTTTCGGAGTCAGCTTATGTTTGCCGAATAGCACTCCAACGCAATATGCACAGGTATCCGATCCCCATGATGACAGGAATATCAGCCATACCAGGAATAAACCGTTTTCATTGATCTCCCTTGTGAGAAATATGTATGAGATCATGACAGGTACATATACAAATCCGCAGATCGCGCCGAAGATTTCTCCGGACGAAAGCTTCGGATATGAGAAAACATAGGTAAACATACAGAGTATGAATGTAAATACAACTCCTGCCAGAACTATGGTATTTGAATCAAGTCTTATAACATTAATGTATTTTAAGAGAAGTCCGCAATAGACAAGCACAGCACATATAAAGCTCAAGACTGCAGGGGATTTTTTTTGGATTCCCATGGCCCTGTACATCTCAAACAATCCGATGATCGATATGACTCCGCAGAATCCAAGCAACGGTATCCCTCCGAGCCAGCCGAAAAATATGATGAAAAGCAGGCAGGCTATGCCGCTTATAAGTCTCTTGACAAACATCACTTTCTCCCAAAAGGTTTTGATGCGTCTGTTGTATGGTCCGGCAACAGCCCCGGCCGGTCTAAAACGGACGCATATCAATACAAAAAGAAGCCTCTACGTAACTCATAAGAGTCTACCATAAAAGGCTTCTTTTTTCAATAATAGAATATGCACAAAAAAAGAACATATTGTGTTTTAGCGTTTATCTCATCAGAATATATTGTGGAAAATGCTCAAGCCTTGACTCCTCCGAAACGTCTGTCACGGTTCATGTATGCGTCAACTGCTTTCTTAAGCTCCGCACCGTCAAATTCCGGCCAGGGCACCTCGGTAAAGTAAAGCTCTGCGTAGGACAACTGCCACATGAGATAATTGGATAATCTCTGCTCTCCGCTGGTCCGTATCATGAGATCAGGATCCGGTAGCCCCGCAGTATCAAGGTTTTCCGATATGAGATCCTCGGTTATATCTTCGGGGTTCAGTTCACCTCTTTGTACCTTGTCGGCAAGTTTTGTAACGGTTCTTCGCATCTCATCCCTGAAACCGTAATTCAAAGCGATGGTCATGTTGAATCCGTCGAAATCCTTTGAGTATTCCTCCAACTCATCGATCTCTTTTACGAATCCGGGATCGAGACGTGATCTCTCGCCTATAACACGTACACGCATATTGTTCTTTTTGGCCATGGAGCGGCATTTTGCCAGATAATCCCTGAGGAGTTTCATGATGACCTTCACTTCCTCTTCCGGCCTTGACCAGTTTTCCGTTGAAAAAGCGTAGAATGTAACGTATTTGATCCCCATATCGCTGGCTGCGCGGCATATCTTCTCAACATTCGCCGCACCCACAGTATGACCGTAAGTTCTGGGCATGCCCTTCGCCTTGGCCCATCTGCCGTTGCCATCCATTATGATAGCTACATGTACAGGTATATCCATATTATCCCAACTTCCTCCGGAAAATATTACACAGTCATAAGCTCGTTTGACTTGGTCTCCACAGCCTTGTCAACCTCTGCCACATATTTATCCGTAAGCTTCTGGATCTGATCCTCAAGATCTTTTATCTCATCCTCTGAGACATCATCGCTTTTTGCAAGTTTTTTGAATGCGTCATTGGCATCCCTGCGGATGTTTCTGATGGCAACCTTTGCATTCTCACCGTGTTTTTTTACTTCCTTGGTAAGGTCTTTTCTGCGCTCTTCGGTGAGTTCCGGGAACACAAGACGGATCACCTTGCCGTCGTTGGTGGGGTTTATGCCGAGATCGGACATATTGATAGCCTTCTCGATCTCTTTAACCAGAGACGGCTCCCAGGGCTGGATCTGCAGCATTCTGGGCTCCGGAACGGAAACATTTGCAACCTGCTGGATCGGGCTGGGTGTTCCGTAATAATCAACCCTGATCTTATCCAAAACATGGGGATTGGCGCGTCCTGCACGGATGCTGCCAAGCTCATCATCCAGTGAATTAATGCTCTTTACCATTTTCTCTTCGTAAACTTTGATCCTCTCGTCCATTATCCTTCTCCTTTTTTGAATCAAGAATTAGTTACTATTCACAGCCAATATCATACAGACAGGCATATGCCAGCTTGCTGGCAAATATGACTGTCTGTATGTAAAGTGGCTGTGAATAGTAACAAGAATTAAACATATACTTCCGTACCGTTAAGTTTTCCGGTTACTGCATTCACTATGCTGTTTTCCTCATTTAACAGGAAAACATACATGGGCATTTTATTTTCGAGACACATTACCGATGCCGTTAGATCGACCACAGCAAGTTTTTTGTCCAGAACTTCGCTTATGCTGATACGGTCATATTTTTTTGCATTCGGGTTTGTCTTCGGATCCGAATCGTAAACTCCGTCGATAGCTTTTGCAAGATAGATGGCATCACAATCGGTCTCGATGGCTCTCAGCACAACACCTGTATCCGTCGAAAAATAGGGATGACCAGTACCGCCCGCAAAAAACACAACCATGCCTTTTCCGAAGTATTTATTTGCCCTGTCCTTTGAGAAAAGCTTCGTGAAAGAACCGCACTCAAAAGGTGTCAGTATTGCAGTCATCATGCCTGTGGATCTGAATATCTCCGAAACATAGATGCAATTCATGACCGTAGCTAACATTCCGATGGCATCGGCCTTTGTGCGGTCGATGTTCTCCGATGTACGGCCTCTCCAGAAGTTTCCTCCGCCTATGACTATACCTACCTGAACTCCCGAATCAACCAGTGTTTTAACCTGAAGGGCAACACCTCTCACTGTCTCCTCGTCAAATCCATGTCCTTTGTCTCCCGATATTGCCTCACCTGACAGTTTTAGCAGGATCCTCTTCATAAAGCTGCTCCTTTCCGGAATAAATATTTAGTATTTTGCTGTATTTTGCTCTTATTTGATCTTTCCAAACAGGGAATCCATATCCACATCGGAATAACACTGTGAGCAGAAACCTTCTATAACAGCGCCGGTGTTGATCTGAACCGACTTAGACTTGATATTACCCACAACAACCGCACCGTTGTCCACGATGACAGGCCCCTGAACATCCACATCACCCTTGATAGCACCTGCCACAACAGCCTGTGTTGAAGAGATATTGCCTATGATAACTGCTCCCACACCAACCTTTACAGCACCTGTTGCATTTATCTCGCCTTCGATCTTGGATGCGTCAGCGAAAAATTCATTAACATTGATATTGCCTTTCACGTGACCGCTCACAGTGAGCTTTCCGTTGCACTGGACATCGCCGTTTATGGTACCTTCGATCACAAGGTTACCGGAACTTTCGATGTTACCTGTAATGCGTGTGCCCTCGGTAATGACAGTAACTTCATCCGTGAGCATCGCAGCCTCGATCTCTTCCTCTGTAGTACGCTGGGTCACAGTGGTAGTCTTGGTTCTTAAAACTTCCATATTCCTGTCCTCTTTGACATTGCCGGTGATATCATTCGAAATATGCACAGCGCTTTCAACCGGTTTCTCAGTTGTCTCAACGAACTCCGGAACAGTCTCAACCGGCTCCGGAACAACTGCTGCAGGCTTGTCTGCAAATTCATCCGCAACCGGTGCAGCCTCGATCTCCTCAAGCTCAAGCTGTCCTAAAAGCGCCGACAGAGCAGGATCCCTGCCGGTGTCTTCACTGTCTGCAGCAGGAACACTGACTGTCTCCTGCTCTGCCTCAACCTGGTCAAACAAACTGTCAAGACCGGACTTATCAAAATCTGCACTTTCCGAATTCATGCCGTCTTTTTCATCAAGACTTCCCAACGGTTCGTCAGGTGGCAGAATATCATTGATCGCCTCAGAAAAATCATCCTTGAAATCCTTAAAAAAACTCATATCTTCCTCCATCCAGATCATATCGATCTATATATCATATCCAAAACAGGAAAACACCGTCCCGGATACAAATTACCTTTTACTATTCATCATGAAAATACAGTATGTACGCTCCGGGATTGCCGGGCTGTCTGTATCTGTGTGTTTGAGCCCATATCATTTACTCGTGATGTATCACATCCGTGTCCTCCGTAATAGGCAGGATTTCAACATCATCCATCCCATCCAGCCTGTCCAGTATTATGGACAGCGCTTTGACAGTCTTATCCCTGCCTGCGGAGTCATGCATCAGTACAACCGAAGTCTTATACTTTAAAACATCACGCATGACGTTATCCACCAGGGTATCAACCGAGAGCGAAGCCGATGTGGCATCTCCGCACTGTACATTCCAGTCAAAATATACCAGCTCGTATTTCGCCAGCACATCTATGCAAGGATTTATACCGATTTTGCTCACGGTATTGCTGCTGCCACCCGGAAACCGGTAATATACCGGATCAACACCCGTCTGTTCTACTATAAGACCGCGAAGTTTTAACATATCCGACTCAAAGCCCTCTGCCGAGTCATATACGGTATTATAGTCATGGGAATATGAATGCATCCCTATGGTATTGCCGCGATCCGTTATCTCCTTATACAAAGGCAAAAGAGATTCATCGGTCTTTCCGTTTACAAAAAACGTGCCTTTAACGCCGTGCTTATCCAAAAGATTCAGTATTTTTAATGTATTGGAACTGGGACCGTCGTCAAATGTCAGATAAACCCTGCAGATATCATCTTCTCCCCTGACATTGTCCGAATAGCTGATGTGATCTTTTACATCATATTCCTTCACAGGGACAGGGACTTCCGCTGTATCCGTCGAGACAGGTTCCCTGTAGATCACTGTATTATCCTGACGTTCCTTCAGCTCACTGATCTCGCTCTCAAGCTTCAGTATATCCTCCTGTATGTTACCGATCTGTTGATCCTCCACGCCTGCCAGATTAATATACTCATCAAGCTTTCGCTGCAGCAAATTCAGCTTCCTGCCCTGAAGTACCAGCATAACACAAAGAACAACACAAAGCACCGTCAAAAAAACAACAGTGCCCAGTACGGTAAATACAATGCCTCTCTTTATACGGTTGACCCGCTTTCTGTGCTCATATACATCCGCAGAACTATTCATATCACCCATCATACTGCTCCTGATGGCTAAGCCACGCAGACAGGCTTTTGTCTGCTCATCTTCCTGATCAAATATGCTATAATATTCTACCATAAAATTGGGATTTTTCAATATACTACATATTGTGGAAAATGAAAGACCACAGCACTATTTTGAAACGAAATATTATAGTTGAAGCAACCAATCAAATCAGTTATTATAGAATTTAGTGAGACACTGCGGCTTCGGCTGTGTTTTAAGATTACATTAAGAGAAATAAAGGAGAAAAATATGCAGATACAGACCATTCCTATCGAAGAAGCGTTTGCAAACTCGGGCGAATGCCCCTTTTGCTATATTGAGCGAATGACAGAAAATCACATGATGAATTTCGTGTTGGGACCTGGAGCCAGCTATATGGAACCGGACATCCGGGATATGACAGACCGTGAGGGCTTCTGCCGCAATCATTTCAAGAAGATGTTTGATTACGGAAATGCCCTGGGTAACGCCTGGATCTTAAAGACCATGTATATTCGCAACATCAATGAGATGCGCAAGGAATTTAAAGATTTCAAGCCCGGCGGCGGTGGCGGCTTATTCAAGAAAGCAGGCACAAATTCCATCTCGGAGTGGATCGGCAAAAAAGAACGTACCTGCTTTATCTGTGACGGTGTAGCCAACTCTTTCAATAATTACATGAGAACCTTCTTTGACATGTACAAGTCGGAGCCCGGCTTCAAAGACAAGGTCAAAAATACAAAAGGCTTCTGCATGTCACATTTCAGGGTTTTGATCAACGGCGCCGACAGCAAGCTCAGTGATAAGGAACTCAAAGATTTCTATGATATGGTACTGCCCCTGCAGCTTGAGAACATGGAGCGCATGCTGGAAGACATCTCCTGGTTTGTGGACAAATACGATTACCGCAACAGAGACGCCGACTGGAAGAACTCCAAAGATGCCATTCAACGCGGTATGCAAAAGATGAAGGGTTCGGATCCTTCAATACC
>JAILBP010000238.1:0-12506 GCA_024680835.1 Lachnospiraceae bacterium
TCCCATAGTGCCGGAGCAGTTTGCTCTCTATTCACCCAAAGTCAAAAGAAAGCTTAAGAGGATCCGCCCGGGTCTTTCCGGCATAGGCTCCATAGTCTTCAGAAACGAGGAGGAGCTTCTGCAGCAGATGGAGGACAAAACCGCATTTCGTAATGATGTGATCGGACCGTACAAGGGCGAACTGGAATGCTGGTATGCAGACCACAGATCACTGTCTCTGTATTTCAAGCTGATCTTTCTCACTGCCGAGGCAGTGATACACCCCGATTCCCGGAAATGGAAGACCGCCTTCAAGGATCTTCCCAAACCCTCACCCGAACTTGCAAAATACCTCTAGGAGGATGATCATGACCAAAGACAACATATTGCCGCTGATAGGCAGGGACGCACCCCTTTTTGGCGAGGATCTGGCAGCATGGAACGTTCGTCTCAAAGATATGATCCATGACTCTAAAATCCTGGTCATCGGAGGCGCCGGGACCATAGGATCAGCCATATGCAGGGAGCTCTTTGCCGGAGATCCCAGGGTGCTCCATGTTGTGGATATAAGCGAAAATAATATGGTTGAACTCGTGAGAGATATAAGATCCTCCACCGGTTACGGAACAGGAGAGTTCGCCACATTTGCCATCGACTGCGGCTCACAGATCTTCGATGCTCTCATAAAAGATACCACTTCACGCATTGGAGGATATGACTATATTTTTAACACCAGTGCGCTGAAACATGTGCGCTCCGAAAAAGATCCCTATACGCTGATGCGCATGATCGATGTCAATGTTTTCAACACAGAGAAGACAATGCAGATGGCAGCTGCCATGGGAGCAAAAAAATATTTCTGCGTTTCCACGGATAAGGCGGCAAATCCAGTCAATATGATGGGCGCCAGCAAACGCATTATGGAATACTATCTGAACCGCAGGAGCATGGATGTGACAGTGTCTACGGCGCGCTTTGCAAATGTGGCTTTTTCCGACGGGTCACTGCTGTACGGTTTCAATAAACGCCTGGAGAAAGGCCAGCCCATATCTGCACCCGAAGATGTCAGACGATACTTTGTAACTCCGAGAGAATCAGGAATACTGTGTATCCTGTCTGCGTTGACAGGCGAAAACAGGGATATTTATTTTCCAAAGCTTGACGAAAGACTTAACATGGTGACCTTCAGCCACATAGCCGAGCGCTATCTTGAAAGTCTTGGATACGAACCCGTCAGATGCGAGACCGAGCAGGAAGCCAGAGACCGCGTGGACGAACTTAAATCCCGGGGCAAATATCCCGTCTATTTTTTCACCAGCGATACCACAGGAGAGAAAGATTACGAGGAATTCTATACCGACGGTGAGACCCTGGATCTTAACCGTTTTGCAGATATAGGCATTGTGAAAAAAGATGCTGATTATGACAATGACAGATTGGAATATTTCACTTCAGAGATCGCAGCACTCAAAAAGGCCGGTCATTGGTCAAGAGAAGATCTTATAGACCTGTTTTGTACCATGATCCCTGAATTTGCCCACAAAGAGACAGGGAAATTTTTGGATGGCAGGATGTAATCGGAAGTGGCTGTGAATAGTAACAATCGGAAGAATGGCATTATTGCCATTCTTCTTTTTTTGTGATAAAATCAAGTTGGGTTTTTATATCCATCGAAAGACGCATACAAAGGAGAAGACATGTACGATTATCTGATAGTGGGTTCCGGACTGTATGGCGCGACCGTCGCACAGCAACTCCATTCAGCCGGAAGATCTGTTCTCGTCATAGACAAGCGCGATCATATCGCCGGAAATGTCTATACCGAGAAGATCGAAGACATCAATGTTCATATTTACGGAGCCCATATTTTTCATACCAACGAAAAAAAAGCCTGGGATTATGTAAACCGTTTTGCAACATTTAACCGTTTTACAAATTCTCCCGTAGCCAATTACAAGGGAGAGCTTTACTCCCTCCCCTTCAACATGTATACATTCAATAAAATGTGGGGAGTGGTAACGCCTGATGAGGCTGCGGAAAAGATCGCCCAACAGCGGCGGGAGATCACCGGCGAGCCCCGGAATCTCGAGGAGCAGGCGATTTCACTGGTAGGGCGTGATATTTACGAAAAGCTGATCAAGGGCTACACCGAAAAACAGTGGGGCAGAGACTGCAAAGATCTCCCGGCATTCATCATCAAGCGCCTCCCCGTACGCCTGACCTTCGACAACAACTACTTCAACGCGCTGTACCAGGGAATCCCTGCAGGCGGATATACAAAGATGGTTGAGAATATGTTGGACGGGATAGAAGTCAGACTCGGAATCGACTATCTGGAGGACAAGGCGAGCTGGAATGCCCGGGCAGAGAAGGTTATCTATACCGGTCCCGTCGATGCGTATTTTGATTATTCCCTCGGGACTTTGGAATACCGTTCGGTGCGATTTGAAACGGAGATTTTGGATAAGCCGAACTTCCAGGGCAATGCCGCAGTCAACTACACAGACCGGGAAACACCCTGGACCAGGATAATCGAGCACAAATGGTTTGAGTTCGGCAAAGACGAAGAGGGCTGCGACATACCGAAGACGGTCATCTCCAGAGAGTACAGCTCGGAATGGAAACCCGGCGACGAACCATACTATCCGGTCAATGACGCACGAAATGCCGCATTATATCAGGAGTACCGGAAGCTTTGCGATGCAGAGGAAAAAGTGATCTTTGGCGGACGTCTCGGCGAGTACAAATATTATGATATGGATCAGGTCATCATGTCGGCGCTCGGCAGAGCTGACCTTGAACTTGGCTAATACAGGATGAACACTGACTTGACAACGATCTGACCGAGATCGCAGGATCCTTTGGAGGTTATGATGGCAGACACGGAAACATCAGCTTTATTCCGAAGAAAACATAATATTTCGACTTTTTTTATATGTCTTGCAGGCATTGCTTTGAACCTGCTGCTGGGTTATATCGTGACCGCATTGGAACTTCCGCTCTATCTGGACACGGTGGGAACTGTGGCCGTAGCCATCATGGGCGGATATCTTCCGGGCGTGGTCGTAGGTTTTGCCACAAATATCGTCAAAACCGTGCTCGATCCCGCCTCCCTCTATTACGGCTCACTTAATGTCATCATAGCAATTCTGGCCGCATTTTTTTCAAGCCGCGGCTGGCATAAAAAAATCATCGGCATTATCGGCATGATCATCGCCTTTACACTAATAGGCGGCGGCTTGGGTTTTGTCATCCCCTGGTTTATGGAGGAACTGACTTTTGACAGCGAATCACTGGCAGGAATCCTGTATGGAACCGGTCATTTTAATATGGCTGTATCATGTCTTTTGTCAAGTCTTATAATGGATCTGCCCGACAAGATCATGACCATGCTCATCGTCATCATAGCTGTCCGGCTGATCCCCGAAAAATATTACGAAATCTTTTCTTTTAAGGGATGGCTCCAGGAACCTTTCCGGACAGACATGACATCCCCGGCTGAAAAGATCGGTGTGCGCAGATTATCTCTGCAGACCAAGATACTGCTGGTTCTGGCTCTGTCCCTTTTTGTGATATCATCGGTCGCTATGGGTATAGGAATGTCCGTATACAACAAGACCGTGGTCAACGATCACGCCCGCATGGCTCAGGGTACCGCCAAACTTGCAGCATCGGTACTGGACGGAGACCGTATAGATGAATTTCTGGAAAGCTGCGGAACGGCTGAAGGTTATGCGCAATCCGAGGAGCTTTTGTCCCGGATACTGAACAGCTCGACGGATATTACGTATCTGTATGTTTATCAGATACGGGAAGACGGATGTCATGTGGTTTTCGACATCGACACCGAAGGATTGGAAGGCGAAGATCCCGGGACACTCATTAATTTTGATGAAGGTTTTTCCGACTATCTGGGCGATCTCCTGGCAGGCAAGCGGATAGATCCCATCATCACCAATGACACCTTTGGAAATCTTTTAACCGCGTACGAACCGGTTTACGACTCCTCCGGACGATGTGTCTGTTATGTCGGAGCGGACGTGGACATGTTCAAGCTCGGCGCCATGCAGCGAAGTTTTTACGTTGAAGTCATCACCGTATTCCTGGTGTATTTCCTGCTGATCATGGTATTTGCCATATGGCTGGCGAAATACCACATTATCATACCTGTCAACTCCATCATGAAATGTATGGACAGGATCGCAAACACATCGGACACGCAGCAGAGCATGGACGAGGATGTCAAGCTCTTCAGGAGCCTCGGAATACATACAGGCGATGAGATCGAAAACCTCTACAAAGCAGCCTGCCGTATGACCAAAAAACAAGCCGAACAGATGCGCAGCATACGCCGTCTGTCCGACTCCACCGCAAAGATGCAGGACGGACTTATCACCACCATGGCAGATATGGTCGAGAGCAGAGACTCGGATACAGGGGCTCATGTTCAGAAGACCGCCGCTTACGTAAAGATAATAGTCGAAGGTCTTCGAAAAAAAGGTTACTACGCCAACAAGATCACCCCGAAGTTCATGTCAGATGTGGTCCGTTCCGCGCCTTTACATGATATCGGAAAGATCAACATACCTGACGGCATCCTCAATAAACCCGGCAAACTCACCGACGAGGAATTTGCCATCATGAAGACACATACCACAGCCGGTAAAAAGATCATGGAAAACGCCATCAGCACCATAGAGGGCGACAACTACCTCAAAGAAGCCCGCAATATGGCCGCTTATCACCATGAGCGATGGGATGGGAAAGGTTACCCGGAAGGGCTTCACGGCGAGGTTATACCTTTGGCAGCGCGCATAATGTCTGTTGCGGATGTCTTTGACGCACTGGCTTCACCGCGTGTGTACAAGCCCGCATTTCCTCTCGAGAAGGCCTTGGCTATCATAGAAGAGGGCAAGGGCACTCAGTTTGATCCAAAATGTGTGGAAGTATTTATGGATTCACTGGATGAAGTAAAAGCTGTATTGAAAAAATATAATCCGGATGTATGAGAAAGAAGGGTTGACTCTACATGCAGATCAGAATACACAAAAAATTAATATTATCCGTATTATGTTTTCTCGCAGGACTCATAAGCACGGCCGGCATTGTCCCGGCGAACACGGTCACCAACGGCGGTGGATATGCCGTAACAGGTCAGATCAAAAACACCGGTTACACCACCCGGATTTATGATGCGACCAACGGACTTCCGACTTCCGATGCCAACTATGTGCTGGCATCAAGTGACGGATATATCTGGATCGGCGGATACAGTGGTATCATACGATATGACGGATCCAACTTCACCCGTATGGACACGACCTACGGCTTGACAAGCGGCCGCGGTCTGTTTGAGGACAGCAAATCCCGCATCTGGGTAGGCACCAATGACAACGGTGTCGTGGTCATCGAAGGAGACAGACAGACGCACATAACATACCGTGAAGGGCTGTTACCCTCTTCGATCCGTGTGTTTGCGGAAGATCCGGAAGGCAATGTTTTCGTGGGCACCACAGCCGGAGTTTACTGCATCAGCGATGATTTTCTGGTATCTGCACTGCAGGATGAGAGGCTTTCGGATGAGAGGATACTGAGACTGGACAGCGACAGCAACGGCGTGATATACGGACAGACCAAAAACGGTCTCATATTCAGTATCAGTGATAAGACCGTCACTTCTATGTACAGCGGCGAAGACCTTGCCATGGAGCATATCTCCACAATTCTGGCCGATCCCGATCATGCAGGCATGGTATATCTGGGCACCGAAACCGGTTCCGTGTACTACGGAAAATTCGGCGACAAGGCTTCTGACATGACGAAGATCTCAGTCGATCCCCTCACGGAAATTCACTGGATGAGCTACGACTGCGGCAGACTTTGGATCTCTTCTACGGATGCTGTCGGATACATAGACACAGATTACGGTTTTCACAAGATCGACATCCCCCTAAACAGCGGCATCGAGATGATGACATCCGACTATCAGGGAAATATGTGGTTTGCTTCTTCAACCCAGGGCGTGATGAAGATCGTAGCCAATAATTTCGTGGATCTGACCGCCGAGGCAGGATTACCTGAGATCGTGACGAACGCAGCATGTTTTTACAAAAATGATCTCTATATCGGGACGGACAGGGGTCTCACCATACTGGATGAAAACCGGCACCCATTGACAAATGCCCTGACCGAATACATTGGCGATGCGCGTATACGCTGTATTGCAGCGGGAACGGACGATGATCTGTGGATAGGCGCATACACCAATAACCTTGGTCTTGTACATCTCTCGAAAGACGGCAGCATTACATCATACAACGCCTCCGACGGCCTGCCCGACAGCGAGATCAGGAGTATCAATATTACGGATGACGGATCGGTTCTGGTAGGTTCCAACGGCGGACTGACCATCATTAAAAACGGAAAAATCGACCGGGTCATAGATGCATCGGACGGCATCAAAAACACGGTCTCCCTCACCGTAGAGGAAGGTGATGACGGCAAGATCTATGTCGGAACCGACGGCGGCGGAATCTACACTGTGGACGGAACAGATATCCGCCACATAGGCAGGGATGAAGGTTTGACCAGCGATGTCATAATGCGCATCAAAAAAGATGAGAAACACGGTGTTATCTGGCTGATCACATCCAATTCCATCGAATACATGAAGGATGGTGTGATACACCCTGTCACCACCTTCCCTTACAATAACAACTACGACATATATTCCGACGAAACGGACAATATGTGGATAATATCATCCTACGGCATCTATATGGTGAACGGTGAATCCATGCTGGCAGACGATGTGTCGGAATACAGGCTTTATACGACCGAAAACGGACTCACCGGCACGCCCACCACTTTATCTTACGGTGTTCTGGACGATGAAGGGTATCTTTACATTCCCGTGAGAAACGGTATCAGCCGGGTGAACATTCATCATATTTCCATGACTGCTACCCCCATCAAGGTTGCTATAAGCTCTATATACTACGGCGAAGACAAGCTCACCCCCGATAAGGACGGAAAATATATCATACCGTCGGGCAACGGCAGGATCCGTATCACACCGGCTGTGCTGGATTACACTATGCTAAACCCCGAAATACGTATATACATGGAGGGAGACGAAGACGACGGCATAAAGACGATGCGCAGCAACATGCAGACTCTGGAATACACCGGACTTGCATACGGCAATTACACCCTTCATATCAGTGTAATGGACAACTCCGGCAAACAGACTCTTGTGGATGAGAGTTTTCAGATCGTAAAAAAACCACACATAATGGAAACAGGGCTCATCAGGGTATTATTTTTGCTATTCCTGGTCCTGATCACTGTGGTGGTCGTACTGCGCGTTATGAATACCACAGTCATCCGCAGACAATATGCCCAGATCAGGCAGGCCAAAGAGGAAGCGGAGAGGGCGAGCACCGCAAAATCCCGCTTCCTGGCCAACATGTCACACGACATACGCACACCCATCAGCACCATCATGGGTATGAACGAGATGATCCTGAGAGAAAATGCAACAGGGGTTCCAAAGGAATACTTCATGTCCATTATCAACTACTCCCTGGACATTAAAAAAGCCTCTGAATCACTTTTGTCACTCATCAGCGATCTTCTGGATATGTCAAAGATCGAATCGGGCAACCTGTATCTGACAGAAGAGGAATATGACATCACGGAAATGCTCAGATCCATCGTACCCATGATAAGAGAGCGCAGCACCGAAAAAGGCCTGAATTTTGATGTGGATGTGGACGAAATGCTGCCGTGCCGTCTGCTGGGAGATTACGAAAAAGTCAAACAGATCCTTATAAACCTGCTCACAAATGCCATAAAATATACCGATATAGGTGGTTTTTCACTCCACGTTTCCATTATCGAGATGGCGGGTGATGACATAACTCTGCGGTTTTCCGTCCGCGATACGGGCAAGGGCATCAGGATAGATGATCTGGACAAGCTATTCAACGCATACGACCGCCTCGACGAACATGACAACGGCAATATACATATGACAGGTCTCGGACTCGATATTTCCCGCCGCTTTGCGGAAAAAATGGGTGCGGAACTCACCTGCAACAGCGTATACGGCAAGGGTTCCGAGTTCATATTGACCATAAAACAGCACATCATAGATAAAACTCCCGTGGGAGCATTCGATGAAAACGGAGTCCGGAATACACTGAACGGCCCGTATATTCCACAGTTTGTGGCCCCCGATGCCGATATCCTGATAGTGGATGACAACGCCATGAATCTGAATGTCATCAAAAATCTTCTGAGCAGTACCAGAGTGTTTGTGACTACTGCCGAGAGCGGCGAGGAGTGTCTGGACAAGATCAGAGATACCAGATTCGATGTAGTACTGCTGGATCATATGATGCCCGGGATGAGAGGGACTGATACCATAGCCCGCATCAGGGAGACTAATCCGGATCTGCCTGTATATGCCCTCACGACGAACACCACGGAAGGAGAAGATTACTACACTTCCCTGGGATATAACGGTTATCTGCTGATGCCTATAGACAGCGTAGCGCTGGAGCGCACCATCATGAGACATCTGCCGGATGAGACCATGGAAAAGCCTGCAGAAAACATGCTGGCCAACTCTTCAAAGGAACTACCTCAGGAGATGAGATGGCTTATGGATACGGAAGGTCTGTCCGTGCAGGATGGACTCAAAAACTTTGTCGACGTGTCCAATTATATTTTCTCCCTCACCCTGTTTCTGGATACCATAGACAGCAACGTGACGGCCATCCGGGAAGCCCTGGCAGGAAACGATTTGAACCTTTATTACGCCAAGGTCCACGCCCTGAAAAAATCTGCAGATATCATCGGAGCAGCGGATCTTTCAGCCTTAGCCGACGATCTTGAAAATGCTGCAAAAAAAGGAGAAAAAGCAGTTGTAAATGAAAAAACGCCGGCGCTTCTGAAAGAATACGAAGCCTTTAAAGACAAACTTGCCGGAATACGCGGGGATGCGGCTCTCAAAGGAGAGAATACCAAGGGTTGAGTCATAATCTTTACTTGTAATACGAGAGGACAACATGTTTGAATTTATCAGATCAAACCAACTGAATATTATGCTCGTGCTGTGCGGCGTATGTGCGACTATGGTGCTGCTGCTTCTTCTGACCCGTTTTTTATCCGGATCCAGAAAAGGGATCCTGGTTTTTATGGAGCTCACGGCCCTTTTTCTGCTGTGGTTCGACAGACAGGCATATATATATGCAGGCGTACCGGGCAGCAAATCTTATGTAATGGTAAGAGTGAGCAACTTCATGGTCTTCTTTCTCACGCCTGCGATCGTACTGGGACTTACATTGTACGTTGCCGACTGGATGCGGACCGAAGGCAAAGAAAAACATATACCCTTCAGGCTGAGACTATGCAGTTCCATGGCCGTCTTAGGAATGCTGCTGGCTGTGGTGGCCGCATTTACCAACCTGTATTACTATTTCGATGAGACCAACAAATATCATCGTGGAAACGGATTCATAATCTCTTACATAATCCCGGTCATATGCCCGTTTATAGTATTTTCCGTTCTGATCCAGTACAGGAAAGTCTTTACCAGGATAATGTTCCGGTCACTGATGATATATACATTTGCACCCTTATTTTTCGGAATACTGCAGATATTTACCTACGGCATTTCCATTGTAAACATGTCCATGGTTATGGTATCTATATTCCTGTATATAAGCACATATCTGGATATCAATAACACCGTATCTGAAGCGCATGAGATACAGATCCGGGATTTCCTCGGCAGGCAGACTCAAATGTACCGCATTTTCGATCAGACTGCGACCGCATTCGTTTCCGCAGCCGAAAAAAAGGATGAATACGCAAAAGGAACCGCCCAGAGGACTGCCGCATACGCAAAAAAGATCGCTGAATATGCCGGCAAGTCCGTAGAAGACTGCAATAAGATATACTATGCGGCTCTCCTGCACGATATAGGTCTTTTAGGCATACCTGATGAGATATTGAAAAACGATTCCGATCTGAAAAAGAGAGAAATGGATATCATGCAGCAAAAACCTCTCATCAGTTATGAAATCCTCTCAAAGATCACGGAATATCCTTTCCTGAGTCTGGCAGCCCGGTATTGCCACGAAAAATACAACGGAACCGGCTACCCCGATGGGCTTAAGGGAAAAGACATACCCGAGGTTGCCAGGATCATAGCTGTTGCAAATACATATGTTGCCATGACCAGCCGAAAAAGATACAGAGATGCAAAGCCCACATTTTTGGCAAGGGAAGTCTTTGTCGAAGGCGCAGGAGAGGAATTCGACCCCGAATTTGCGGACATTATGGTAAAGATCATCGATTCCGAGCGCAATGACAATGCCGGTGAGATAGCACCCCAGCTGGAATCCGAGATAACATGTACCGAATACAGGGAGAATATCTCAGCCGGAATTTCCGTGGAAAACGAGGTTCAGATTATCGGCTTTGAGTGTGAGCTGGCGGAAGACAAGGAATTCCGTGCACCTTCCATCGTACTGTTTGACTCCTATGACGGAAGGGTTCACGACAACGAAAAGGCTATCAAAGGATATCATTATGTTGAATATGCCGAGATATGGTTTGACAAAAACAGCCGTACAACAGCGGCCAGAAAGATAGACGAAAAGGAGACGGAGGAGGCGACCGGATCGCAGGAAGGCGGCCGCACCGGAAGATATGAGATCATCTCCGGACGGTTTGAAGATCACATAAGGCTTATCATGAAAGCCCCGAACTATTCTAAGGAAGTCGTGATAGCCCTCCCCGGCGGATCGAAAAAAGTTTATATCGGACTGACCGGTGAGAATTGCAAATTGTCAAACATCACTGTTGAACCCACAGGCAGGATCACGGGACAGGCAGATATACCAAGGATAGCAAAGCCTGTCAGCTTCCTGGATCACCTGGAATCGGATATCAAAAACATCCAGATTGACAGATTCCGCTCAGCTCACACAGAGGGGCTTAAGATCAATGGGCGTATAAAGCTTGCCCTGAATACCATGAGTCTACCCGGAGCGGATTTCATATGGAATTGTCCTTACGTGGTCCTCTTCAGCTCCGATAACGGACTTGTGAACGGAGCCCACTACCGCGAGTATGCCCTCATTAAATTTAACGGCGAGATTGAATCCACCGAACAGTATGCCACTAACAGATTCATTATGAAGAGAAAAGATTCTTTCCCCGGTTGGGACGAATGGAAAAAGATCAACATCAATGGCATTGACTGCGAGCTTTCCGTAGAAAAGAAGGGCGATCAGGTGGTATTTAAGACCGAAAACCTTGGTGTCAGCATAGAAAACATCACTTCTCTGCATGACAAAAATGTTACAGTATATATGGCGCTCACCGGAGATCAGATCGCTCTGACAGATATCCGCTTTATCAATTGAACAGGCTAATACCCACGGAATCCGAAAATGGAAAAAGAAAAGTTTCTTACATGGATCGAAAACACTAAGACAAGCTGTACGCTTTGTCCCAGAAAATGCGCCGCCGGACGCACCCTGCACAGATACGGGTACTGCAGGATGTCAGATGAGATCATAGTATCCAGAGCCGCATTACATATGTGGGAAGAGCCCTGTATTTCCGGCACTGCCGGTTCCGGCACAGTGTTTTTTTCCGGATGTAATATGGGCTGTGTATACTGCCAAAACTACAGGATCTCACGCGGATCCGCAACCGGAGACGTGCCCGGTCGAAAAGTCCCGCTCCGTGAACTGGCTGATATTTTCCTGATGCTGCAGGACAAAGGCGCTGCAAATATCAACCTTGTCACTCCTACTCATTACAGCCCGTGGATAGCCTATGCGTTATGCCTTGCAAAAGATCAGGGTCTGAAGCTGCCGGTAGTGTACAATACAGGCGGCTATGACAGTGTTGAGAGCCTTAAGATGTTGGAAGGTCTGGTGGATATTTATCTTCCGGATTACAAATACAACTCGCCCGACCGGGCAAAACGATATTCGAATGCTCCGGATTATCCGGATGTGGTAAAACAGGCCTTGACAGAAATGTATCGTCAGGTAGGAGAGGTCTGTTTTGATAAAGAAACCGGCATGTTGAAAAAGGGTATGATCGTGCGGCATCTGGTGCTTCCCGACACCAACAGGGACACCAAACAGATCCTGCGTTACCTTCATGAGCAATATGGAAATTCCATATATGTCAGCCTCATGCATCAGTACACACCTGTTTACGGACAGTTAGAGAATTTTAGTGAATTACACGAAAGAGTAAGCGACGCTCAGTATGAACGCTGCGTAAGTTTTGCGCAACGCATAGGAATGGAAAATGTCTATATTCAGGACAGCTCGTCAGCGACAGAAGAGTTCATACCCGATTTTGGAGGATGACTAATGCTTTATAACATTGATTTCGATATCACAGCGATCATAATATCGCTGTTTATAATATTTTACATATTTGCAAAAAAAGGCCTGAAGACAATGTCAAACCGTGTGTTTTTGATATTG
>JAILBP010000235.1:0-9115 GCA_024680835.1 Lachnospiraceae bacterium
AAAGCCCAAAAAAGAAAAGAAAGACAAAGAGGAGATAACCTTTACGATCTCTGCAACGGGTGACTGCACATTCGGAAATGCGCAGGTTCATACATATGAGAACTCTTTTTGCGAATACTATGACAAATACGGTGCGGATTATTTTATGCAGAATGTAAAGGACACATTCAGCGCCGATAATATGACGCTCGTCAATCTCGAATGTGTTCTCACCAACTCTGACAGCATGGAGTCAAAGGACTTTAACCTCAGAGGATATCCGGAGTATACCGCCATAATGACCGGTTCTTCCATTGAGGCTGTTTCACTTGGCAACAATCACACCTACGATTATGGAGAGGCGGGATTAAATGATACAATGAATGCCCTTAAGGAAGCGGGTATAGGTTACGCGTACAAGAACACGGTGGCGACCTTTAAGACATCTGCCGGCATATTGATAGGTGTTGTCAGCGCGGGGCTGCAGAGTCAGACTATTGAGGCAGAGCAGTTTATCTACGACGGTATTGAAAAGCTTAAGAGTGACAAGGTTGATCTTATAATCGCCTGTGTTCACTGGGGCGTGGAAAAGGACTACTACGCCAATGATTATCAGGTGGAAGTGGGACATATGATCATCGATGCCGGAGCAGATCTTGTAATAGGCAATCATCCCCATGTTCTGCAGGGAGTAGAGATCTATAACGGCAAGGTGATATGTTACAGCCTCGGAAACTTCTGCTTCGGAGGAAATAAAAATCCTTCGGATAAGGATTCTGCCATTTTTCAGCAGACTTTCCATTTTGACAAGAACAAAAAACTTAAGTCAAAGATAGATGCGCAGTTTATACCGATATCGATCTCCGGATCGGATGACTACAACGATTTCTGCCCCGTACTGCTGAAAAAGAACAGCGACCGGTATGCACAGGTTATCAGCAATCTCAATGATTATTGTGCGCCGATTTCAGACACTATGGTTGGCAACAGAGGAAAGATAAAACTTTCCACCGAGCCGGGCTGATGTTTTTGGCAATTCTGTCAATGATGGAATAAAATTATATAACCTTAAAAACGGCATGCTTTTGCATGCCGTTTTTTATTTTTTGCAACTTTTTATCACAGAATAGTGTATAATGATTATAGGAATGTAACAATCAGGTCGTAGTATGTTTTACAAGGAGGGTTACTTATGCCGGATTTTATAGATATGTTCATAGAATTAAAAAAAGAAAAACAGGAGCATGATAAGCAGGCAAAACCGAATGCCGGCGCTGATTCGCGTGCCTTTTTTGATAACCTGGTAGAGGGGCGAAAAATCGACAGAAAGAACAAAAAGTACAGAAGTCTTTTGTCCAAGGTGGAGCTGTCAATTGATAGTATCGAGCAGTCCGTAAGAGCTTCTCAGGGTAAGGATGCTGAGAAGCTGATCGAGGGCGCCGGATCGGATACCTTTTTCAAAAAGGAGGTGATAAAACAGATAAAGCAAAATGAGCCTAAGCTTTTTGAGGAGTATTTCACGAGGGAGACGGAAGATGAACAAAAGAATAAGATAAGATCGGAAATATCTGATGGACAAAAAGCGTCGGTCTTGAATACGCTGATCGGGGAGGGAAAGATTTCTCAAAAGTATATAGATAATGTCAAGATCAGAAACATTCAGCGTATACTGCTTGCAGAAAACAAAGATCCCGAGAAAGGCATTCTGTTTTTGACGGAAATAAAAAAATATATTGATCCGAAGGTTTCGGAACAGATTGGTAAGGAGGCAGCGAATTATAAAGATGTTCTGGAACGGCCCGATAATGAGAAACTCGCAAGACCTTATGAGGACAGGGTACAGGAGCTTAAGGATAATATCCCTCAGGGAATGGATGAGAAAAAAAAGGCCGAGTATCTTAAAGCACTCGATTTCGCGGTTTCTCATCTTACAGTTGTTGATGATGAGCTGCATAATGAGATGACATCGCGTGAACAGCAGGGAGTGCAGACAATAGAAGCAAGGCACAGTGAATGGATCGTAGAGAATAAGGGCGCTTCATTTAAAGGAGGAAAGTATAACGATCTGCATGAAAATATAAATTGCAGGGCTTCGAAATATGATATCGTAAAGGAAGACAAAAAAGAGATAAAGAAAGAATTGCTTGATGAGCGTGTGACTATGAGTGATTCCACCAAGAAGGGAATCCGTGCCATTATCCAAAAAATGGATGAGATGAAGCTGATGGATTACGGTGTGGAAAAAAACGGTGAGTCTTTATTTAAGGTGTACGGTTTCAACAAGCTGTTGAAAGAAAAGACAGATCTTGAGGAAGCTTTAAAAAACGGAGATCCCGATGCGATCATCAAGGCATCAAACGCCTATAAAAAAACATGGGAGGATTTACAGGAACTCTATAAGCTCGCAAAGGATCATTTGAGTAATGACGAGCTGTTTTTCCCGGGAAATATGGACAGTGTCAGAAACAGGTCCATCCCCTTTGAATTCACAGGTGATCTGATGAGGACGGCCCAGATCAATGCGATCTTTTTGATGTATGCTACGGTTAAGCAGAATAATATGGATCTTGAGGCCTACCTGGAAAACCCCACGGGAAATCTGTATAAATCAACATTGGATTCAATTGAGAATGATTGCTTTGAGAAAGCCTGTCAGGGTCTGAATTTTGATGAAACACTGGATTTTTTGACTTTAAGCGGAAATTATGCCATGTTGAAACAACAGTTCACCCTGAATCATATTTCCTACGGAATCAATCGCAGTTTATTGGGACCGTCTATGCTGGAAAAGAATCCGGATTTACGAGATGATAATATCGTGCTGGCTGATATCCTGGAAAAACAGCTAAACGTGGTACTAAACGGTCAGGAGGCCAAATATGGATTCCTTGAGAGCGGTATAAGCGGTAGATCAAATGTGCCCAAAGAACAGGAGAGGGAGAATGTGTATAAAACGCTGGAAAACCTTATGGTGGCAGCGGATAAAGACAGAAACCTTAATGCATGTCTCGGTGGAATGCCGGAGACGGATATGTATGGCAATATCATAGGAGAAAGCTTTGATGCGGATAAATATATCAATGAAGAGCACATGGATTATGACGGCATCATAGACAGGACGCAAAAGATTCATAATAAGTGTACTGTAGATCCGGAGGATTACCGGGGTGCAACAGGCATTAAGGGAGTAGGCAAGGATGAGTTTCTGGAGCTGGCTCAGAAAACGATTGGAAAGATTCTGGCTGTGCATGAGGCGGAGAGAGGCAATCCCGGTTATGACAAACTGGAACAGGAATTCCTTTCCCTGAGCAAAAAACTGTCGGAGAAGGCAGATCCTGCTCTTAAGGATCGCATGCAGAAGGCAGAGAAGGATTATATGGCCAGGTTTTCTCCTGAAATGGTGTCTCAGGATGTTTCGATGGATGATATTACGGCAGAAGGTGACAGGGCTCAGATAAATGTCCATTTTGGAAGTCGTAAATATGATGATGCCCTGAATAGTCTGAAGAACTTAAACAATGAGATCAAAGCATTTAAGGAAATGCCTAAAGATAAAGATTATGATGCGCAGAGAAAAGCTTTGGAGAGTATACAGAAAGGGATAGAGAAATCGGAAAGAGCAATAGATGCTTACATGGAGCGGAAAAGGAGGCAGGGAAAACTTGGTGACAAAGCCGATGAGAAGTCCAAGAAACGTATAGCAGTCATGAGAAAAGCCGCGGAATATCTCAAGAGGATAAGCCGGTTCGTTGATGACACAAATCTGATAATTGACAAAAAGGAAGTGGCTTCAAATAACAGTGCTTACGAGATCGATCAGATAAAGGAAATGGAAAAGCTGGCTTCCGAATCAAAAGGGCTTGACAAGCTCGCGGCAGAAACAACGGCAAATGCCTACAGAGCTTTGCAGGACATAACCGAACATAAAGGCCCGATGAACGAAAGAGATCAGAAGATAGTGAAGAATGCGTTTGCTGCAATTGCTTTCAGAGAGGCTTTGGCTAATGATATGAGAGATGTCTTTATAGAAAAGATTCCCGCGACACGTGCTGCATTAAAAAAACAGATCGAATCCATTGCATCTAACGAGGCTTTCTTGAATGAAATCAGTAAGCTTGACAGAGAAAAAGTGGCGGCATTGATGAATTCACCTGAGGAATTGAAAAAACTGGAAAAACAAGTCAGCAAGGCGATGAATCTGGACAGGGCAAAGCAGATGGATAAAAAAGCTGAGAAAAAAGCAGAAAAAAAAGATAAAAAAATTGAGAATAAGAAGACTGTGGATCACGGTAAAAAATAGGACCGGTATAGGGACCGCCGGTAAAATAATCTTTTGACGATGACAGGATATAATGTTATACTATATGCAGGTGTGTTTTCACCTGCATATTTTTTTACAAGGTTGGTTGTTATTCACAGTCGCCGGGGTTGATCATCAAAACCTGCCTGCTGGGAGAATTGTGGTATACATATTGGGAGGGACATATGGCGGAAGGTTTCAAGGGGATAAAAAAGCCTGATCTGAAGAACATCAGGATGCCGGACATAAAAAGCTTAAAAAAACCGGACATGGGGAAGATAAAGCTTCCTGACATAAAAAAGCTGTTTAACGGCGGTAAAAGCGAAAACCATGTTACAAGACTGGACAAGATGAGTGTTTTCCGTATCAGTGTCAAAACGCTGTTACCCATTTTTTTGCTGGCTGTCGTCAGTATATATGCCAGTCTTTCATCGGTTATGCAGCTCAAGAAGATCCAGGAGCAGAGTTCAAAGGTTACCGCCGAGAGTATAGCAACCCTCGACAGGCTTGACCTGGCGATGGTGGATGTTTATAAGCTTCAGTGCAACATATATTCACACATTTCCACAGACGCTGAATCCGAGATGGCGACCTACAGGACCAGATCGGAGGAACTGTTTGAGGAGATCAATTCTGTCATGGAAGATTTCTTTGCTGTGATAGGAGCAGAGGATGATCCCACATTTAAGAGCACTGTCGAGAAAAAGTATAAAGATTACCATGATGCTTTTTTCCTCACCATGGACATGAGCGATAAGGGCAAGAAATCCTGGGCGCTTCAGTCGATCCCGACTGCCATACAGGGCGCTGCCAATCAGCTGAGTGAACAGCTTACACTCATGAAGGAGCAGACATCCGACAACATAAATGCCAATATCGATTCGCAGTATCAGAGCTATCTCCGCAGCAGGGGAAAGACCATTGTCATATTTATCATAACTCTGGTAGTCATCATAATAGCTATCCTGATAATACATTTCGGTATTACAAAGCCGCTGCGTCACAATACCAGAAAACTCAGACGTATTGTAGGCGATATTCGTAACGGTAACGGAGATCTTACGGAGAGGCTTTACATCAGGACTACTGATGAGATTGGACTTCTGTTCTCGTACTTTAACGTATTTATCGAGACATTGCAGGATATACTGCAAAAGATCGTGGATAATTCCAATAACTTAGGCGGCGTTGTGGACAATGTTTTCTCCAGCATCGCCACAGCCAACGGATCTGCCAATGACATATCGGAGTCCATGAGAAAACTATCCGACACCATGAATAATATCACAGGCACCACCGGCTCCGTTAATGACAGGATCAACGATGCCAGCGGTCAGGTGGATGCTATTTCAGGTGAGACAAAAGCTCTGAATAACTACGCTTCAGAGATGGCTGATCGTGCTCTGAACATGGAAGAGGCAGCCATGGCCAACAAGACCAACACCTCCGAGATGATTCAGAGCATCGTGGAAAAACTGGAGACCGCTATCGAAGAAACAAAGAGTGTCAAGCAGGTAAATGACCTGACGGAAGAGATATTGGAGGTTTCATCCCAAACCAACCTGTTGGCGCTGAACGCATCCATAGAGGCTGCAAGAGCCGGGGCAGCAGGCAGGGGCTTTTCTGTTGTTGCTGAGGAGATCCGTAATCTTGCGGATGTCACAAAAGCTACCGCAGGCAGGATACAGAATGTCAACTCACAGGTTATCGCTGCGGTGGAGGAGCTTGTCAGAACCTCGAGATCCGTTGTGGATTATCTCAATGAGACTATTATGCCGGATTATGATAATTTCGTTGCCATGGGCGAACAGTACAGGGATGATGCCGTATATGTCAACACTACGATGGAAGGTTTCGAGAACCGCACTGATACTTTGATGTCCATGATGGAAGATGTGGCACGTTCGGTAAATGCCATAACCGATGCCATCCGGGAGTCGGCAGAAGGTGTCAGCAATGCCACAGAGAATACTGCAAGTCTGGTTGTGGATATTGAGAATGTTGGAACCGAGATGGACAACAACAAGCGTATAAGCGACCATCTCAAAGCAGAGGCGGACAGATTTTCAGTATTATAAAAAATGCAAAAAAATACTTGTTAGAAGCGCCTAAAAATGGTAATATATCTCTGTGTGCGGACAGGTGTATCTTTTCGCCACAGGATATATGAGTTTCACAAGAGTACGATAGTTGGAAAAGGAGGGTTTTTCCCGTGAGATTGGTTACTCGCTCAGATTTTGACGGATTGGTTTGCGGAGCATTATTGCTGGAGGCAGGCATTGTGGATCATTGGAAGTTCGCTCATCCCAAGGATCTTCAGGACGGGCTTGTTGAGATCAATGAAGACGACTGCCTTGCAAATGTTCCTTACGTTGAGGGATGCGGGCTTTGGTTTGATCATCATTCAAGCGAGTTTGAGAGAAATCAGCTTGAAGGAAAATATAAAGGTGAGAGCCGCGTAACACCCTCGTGTGCGCGTATCATATATGAGTACTATGGCGGCGCGGAGCGTTTTCCGGGCTTTGAGGAGATAATGGATGCCGTTGATAAGGTGGATTCCGGAAACCTCACCATAGATGACGTTATGAATCCCAAGGGATGGATATTGATCGGATTCTTGATGGATCCCCGTACCGGACTGGGACGTTGGAGACAGTTCAGGATCCCCAATTACAAGCTTATGGAAGAGCTGATGGTGAAGTGCCGTCAGTGCTCTACGGCAGAGATCCTGGAGATGGAAGACGTCAAAGAGCGTATAGATGTTTATATGGAGCAGACCGAGAAGTTTAAGGAGATGGTAGCTGCACATACCCGCACAGAGGGTAATGTGATCATTTCCGATCTCAGGGGTGTTGATCCTATATACACCGGCAATCGTTTCATGATCTATTCAATGTATCCGGATCAGAATATTTCTGCATGGATCGTATCCGGCAAAGGCGGAGAAGGCTGCTCGGCAGCAGTGGGTTACAGTATCTTAAATCGCACAGCTACACTTGATGTTGGCAGTCTCATGCTCAAGTACAACGGCGGCGGTCACAAGAAGGTGGGCACATGTCAGTTCTCTGATGAGAATATGGCAACCGAACTTCCGAAGATGCTGGATGAGCTTTGTGCCATGGCAAATGCCTGATCTTAAGAACGGTATAATATTACGGGGTTGGCAGTGGTCAGCCCCGTTTTTGAATGTTAACCCGGTGACTGTTTTACGAAATAGGAGATATCATGTATAACTCGTTTGCATATGTCTATGATGAATTCATGGAGAATGTGCCATATGAGCGCTGGGCGAAGATGCTGGCGGATATTCTGAGAGGGGATGGTATAGAAGACGGTCTACTGCTCGACCTGGGCTGCGGTACCGGAACCCTTACCCGGCTGATGGCTGATCTTGGTTATGATATGACGGGAGTGGATCTTTCTGCTGATATGCTGTCTGTTGCAAGAGAGTATGAGATGAATCTGCAGGATGATGCGGAGGTTAGGTATGATCCGACAGCAGATTCGGAAATCCATGACGGTGACTTCGATAATGAGGGCGAGGATGAACCCCGGGTTAAAGACGGAGACAGAAGCGGGATACTGTATCTTTGCCAGGATATGCGCGAGTTTGAGCTGTACGGCACGGTAAGGGCTGTATACAGTCTCTGTGACTGCCTTAATTACATAACGGAATATGATGATCTTGTGCAGGTCTTCAAGCTGGTCAATAACTACCTGGATCCCGGAGGACTTTTCATCTTTGATATGAATACCATTCACAAGTTTTCTGAGGTGCTGGGAGACAGGACCTTTGCCGAGAACGGTGAGGATGCGAGCTTCATCTGGGACAATCACTATGACGAAGACACCCGCATCAACGAATATGATCTGACGCTGTTCATTGAAGAGGAGGATGGCAGATACATCAGGGAAACAGAGTTTCACCGTCAGAAGGGATACTGTATCGATGAGGTGAAGAGAGCTCTTGACACTGCGGGGCTTGTTTTTTTGAAGGTCAGTGATGAGGATACCGGGGCAGAGGTGACAGATGAAACCGAGAGGGTTTTGTTTATCGCAAGAGAGTCCGGTAAATGATTTTACTAGAATGTGAGAGTTGAGAAATATGGGAAAAGACTATATGCTCCGTGCCATGTCGAGGGACGGACATTTGAGGGCGTTTGCCGTTAACTCCAAAAATCTGGTGGCAGATGCTTATAAAGCGCATAACACAACACCGGTTGTCACTGCCGCACTGGGTAGGCTTCTTTCGGCAGGAGTCATGATGGGGGCCATGTGTAAAGGTGATGCTGATATACTGACCATAAGCCTTAAGGGGGATGGTCCTGTGGGCTCGGTCACCGTGACTGCCGATTCAAAGGGCAGGGTGAAGGGCTTTGCGGCAAATCCCAATGTGGAGCTTCCGTTAAAATCCAACGGCAAGCTGGATGTGGGCGGTGCTGTCGGCCGCGGAACCCTCACAGTCATAAAGGATCTTGGGCTTAAAGATCCCTATATAGGTCAGACTGAGCTGGTGAACGGCGAGGTTGCGGAGGATCTTACCTACTATTTTGCCGCATCGGAGCAGGTGCCTTCCTCTGTGGGGCTCGGGGTCTTAGTCAATCCCGACGGTACCGTAAGACAGGCGGGAGGATTTATAGTGCAGGTTATGCCTGATGCGCCGGATGAGCTCATAGATGTATTGGAGAAAAACATAGGAGCATTAAAACCTGTTACCACAAGTCTTGAGAGCGGCGAATCCATAGAGGATATATTGGCAGATGTCTTTGCTAATATCGAATATGATATAACATCGAACAGCGATATTTCATTTTACTGTAACTGCAGCAGGGACAG
>JAILBP010000237.1:0-19706 GCA_024680835.1 Lachnospiraceae bacterium
GTCACTTTACATACATGATACAGGCAGCCGCGATAGCGGCAGTAGAGCCCGACAAGGCAATTCTGCCAGCTTGGCTTCGCAGATTGCCGATGTCAGGGCGAGCCTGTAGAATGTATGTAAAGTGGCTGTGAATAGTAACAATAGAAGTGTAAAAATTTTTCTTGCGACTGATATCGGGAAATAGTAGAATAAAGCTTATGAGAAAACATATTATGATTGTATGCCTGTCGGTGCTTATGATGTTTTTGCTGACAGCCTGCGGTGAAGCCATGTATGAGCTGACACCGGATGAGGAGGCTATCATCACGAGCTACGCTGCGCATATTGTGGCAAAATATAATAAGAGTCAGCCCGAAGGATACACCTACGTGTATGTTTCCGATGAGGAGGAAACAGCTGAAGATGAACCTTCACCGGAGGAGACCGTGTCGGGTAATGAGGCGGAAGCAGACGCCGGAGAGCAGGAGACTGTGTCGGGAGATGAGGCTGTTTCCGGCGATGAAACGAAGACATCGGATAAGTCCGGCAACGGTCTTGAGGATGAGAGTGAGACTTCACAGATTGCTGACAACGGAACAGCAATGGCTGAAGCCCTCGGTATCAAAGGCGCAAGGCTGGTATATACGGGAATTCAGTTTACCAGCATTTACGACACGGTGTATCCGGAAGCGGGCAACAAGCTGATGATCCTTCATTTTTCCCTTGTCAATGAAAAGGACTCTGCACTGAAAGTTTCCGTGCTGGATGTCTCACCTGTATTCAGGGCGTCTCTTAACGGAGAAGATGCCGTCACCGGTGATATTTCCATCCTGTCGGATGACCTTTCCACCTTTGCGGGGAAGATCCCTGCGGGAGAGTCGGATAATGTGATGTTACTGTTTCAGGTGCCTGTTGATGCGTCTGAGTCGGTGGACAGTCTTAAACTTCAGATAAGAGCGGATGGCAGCAGTACAACCTTCATCTTACAATAAAAATCTACAAAAATAATAAAAAACTGCTATACATTTTTGGTGATAATGTGGTATAATAGGCTCTGCTTGGCAGAACTTATACCAAAATTTTGGCGAAAACGAGCCGAAGGTGAAGTTTGAGCTTGGATGTAGTGAAAAATCAGAAGGTGGTTTCTGTAATATGACAAAATGTTATGGGGAGGATTAGCATGGAGACTAATATTCTGTTAGAGAATGGTACAAATGAGCTGGAGATACTGGAATTTACACTCAATCAAAATCACTACGGCATCAATGTAGCGAAGATAAGGGAGATATTGACATATCAGCCTGTCACGCCCATTCCCAATGCAGATGACAGTGTTGAGGGCATATTTATGCCGCGTGACAGCATGATCACGGTCATCAACCTTAAGAGATGCCTCTCAATGCCTGATGATCATAAGACCAAAGGTCTTTTCATCATCACCAATTTCAACAAACTCAGCATTGCATTCCATGTCGATGAAGTTATCGGTATACACAGGGTTTCCTGGGCAGATATCATAGAGCCGGATGCCACCATCAATGTGGATGAAAACGGCGTATCTACCGGCGTTATCAAGATGGATAACAAGCTGGTGATCATACTGGATTTCGAGAAGATAGTGACCGATATCAGTCCCGAGACAGGATTGAAGGTCTCTGATATAGATGCGCTGGAAGACAGGGAGCGCTCCGATATGCCCATCATCATAGCAGAGGATTCACCGCTTTTGTCAAAGCTTATCACCGACTGCCTCAAGAAGGCTGGTTACACAAATCTCGTGGTAACAGCAAACGGCAAGGAAGCCTGGGACAAGCTGGTAGCGCTGAAAGCAAAGGACACGGTGTTAGACGAGATCAAGTGTATCATCACAGATATCGAGATGCCCATTATGGATGGTCACAGACTTACAAAGCTGGTTAAGGAAGACGATGTATTAAAGCACATCCCGCTCATCATCTTCTCATCTCTTGTCAATGAAGAGATGCGCAGAAAAGGCGAGGCTCTCGGTGCGGATGCACAGCTTACCAAGCCTGAGATAGGTAATCTTGTGGATGAGATTGACAGACTTATAGGTACAACGGTATAATTTTTTACAAAGATTTTCATTGGTGAGAGCATCGCGGATTGCGGTACTCTCACTTTCAATGTATGTGAAGTGGCTGTGAACAGCTACAATATTGATTGCGGATGGTAGATTTATCGCAGCGACAGGGAAAGGAGGGAAAAATGTCAAAATCCGAAGATTATCTTGACAGCTTGCTGAATTCAGTGACAAAAAAGCTGGATGAGATAGATGAAGACTACGAAAAGAAAAAAAATTCCCGCCTACCCAATAAAACTCAAAAAGCTCTTAATCATGTAAAAGACGAGCATTTTCTCAATGATTTTCAAAATGAGATAGATAATGATGTCTCTGATGACGACTTAAACCGTTTTTTGGATGATTTCGAGAGCGATATGTTCGGTGATGATGTTTTGTCAGAGGAAAAAGGGGATGATTATCTCTCTGAGCTGGATTCCATTGTCAATGAGAGCAAATACGGGCTTTTTTCCAGCGCGGATGAAGAGATGTTCGGTGACATGGGGCAGGTTGCAGACGAGACCGTGGATAAGGATCTGGATGTGGCGGCAGCCAATACATCCGAGGTTGATCTTGAGAACAGCGGTTCTGAGGATGTCTTACCGAAGGCGGAGAGTGTGGATGCGGGATTTTCGGATCCCGGCCAGAGTTCCGAAGTTCCGGTAAACGTGGATGACACCGATGATGCTAAGCCCGGTGCCGGCAGTGTTCCGGTCGATAAGCCCGGTACTGAAACACAGGTTGCTAAGCCCGTTGCTGATGCACCGGCTGATCCCGCTTCAGACATGGGTCAGTATGAGGCTTTGTTCGATGACGGTGATATGTTTCAAAAGCCTTCCGATGATGAGGATGACGAACCCCAGATCATAGACGAGAGTAATCTGGATAACATAGATCTCGACGCTGCCATCAACGGTATGCAGACTGATGACTCGCTGGCCGGCATAGTGAAGATGCTGGATGACGATGAGGCGGGCATCGAGATAGATGAGGATAATCTGGCAGATCCCGACAGCATGCAGGCTGCAAAGGACGCTGCCGCCGATAACAACAAAAAGCGTAAAAAAGGCAAAAAATCCCGCAAATCCGGAGACGGAAATGAAGAGGGAGGAGGCTTTAAGCTGCCCGGGTTCCTGGCTCGTTTCCTTGACATTATGTTCGGCGAGGAAGAGGAAGAGGACGACGGGGAAGGAACCGCTGAGAAATCGGATTCACCGGAAGCGCTGGCGGAGGAAAGCTCCCAGGTGCTGAAGGAAATGGAGAATGAGGATGCAGCAGCATCCACGGGGTCTTCTGACGACGGCGACAAGAAGAAAAAGAAAAAAGAAAAGAAAAAGAAAGAGAAGAAAGAGAAGCCAAAGAAGGAGCCAAAGCCCAAGAAACCTCCGAAGCCCAAAAAGGAAAAGGTTCAGGAGCCAAAGGGTAAGCCGCTGCCGAAGGTTCCGGTGGTCATGATCGTGATCATAGCGATCTCTCTGTTTGTGCTGATATTCCTGGGCACCAATCTTTTGGGTTACAGCAATATGGTACAGGCTGCCAGAGAGGATTTCGATAAAGGCAATTATGTTCAGGCCTATGCTTATATGGCGGGCGCCGATATCAAGGAAGAGGATAAGGGACTTTTCGAGAGCGCCAAGGCTTTGGCCAGTGTCCAGCAGGAACTGGATGCATATTACGCTCTCATGAATGTAAAAAAATACGATCTCGCTCTTGACGCTCTGATTCGTGGCCACGGACATGTGGCTGTAGTAGCGGCAAAAGCCGAGGAGTGGGGTATCAGCCTTCAGCTGTACAAGCTGAGAGATGAGATCGAGAAGCAGTTAAAGGATCAGTTTAATGTGACTCCGGAGGTTGCGGAGGCAACCTACGCCATAGAGAGCAGGGAGGATTACAGTATAGTACTGCACGGCATTTTAGAGAGTCTGGAGCTTCCACATAATTAAATAAATGATGTTATCTGCCCCGGAGAGTAAGATTTCCGGGGCGTTATTTTTTGCAGCAGGTAAGCCTGCAATATCATTATGCTTGCAGGCAGGGCGGTCTTGATGTATTATAGTAGACGGATCAGAAATTCAGATCACTGTTTATTGACTGTGGATCGGATTCCTGATCTTATATTGAAACAGGGCTTTTCACAGGGAGGTAATATTTTGATATCGATAATAGACTATGATGCGGGCAACATAAAGAGCGTCGAAAAGGCATTGATAAAACTGGGGCAGGATCCGGTGGTCACCAAGGACAAAGACCGGATACTGGCTTCGGATCATGTTATCCTGCCGGGTGTAGGGGCATTCGGGGATGCCATGAAAAAACTCAATGAATCCGGGCTTACGGATGTTATCAGAGAGGTTGCGGACAGAAAGATCCCACTGTTAGGTATATGTCTCGGACTTCAGCTGTTTTTCGAGAGCAGCGAGGAGAGCCCGCGGGTGGAGGGTATCGGTCTTTTGAAGGGCAGGATCTTAAGGATCCCGGACGGTGAGGGACTTAAGATCCCGCACATCGGATGGAATTCCCTGGAGCTTGTGAATGACGGCAGGCTTTTCAAAGGATTGGGAGAGGAGCCCTATGTTTATTTTGTCCATTCATATTACCTGAAGGCTGACGATCCTTACATAGTGAAGGGAAAAACCTATTACGGGACGGAGATCCATGCATCTGTGGAGCAGGACAATATCTTCGCATGCCAGTTCCATCCGGAGAAAAGCTCGGATGTCGGGCTTAGGATTCTGGAAAATTTCTGCAGGATATAAGCCTTTCAGGGGCATATCGTGCCATTACATATTACAGGGGAGAGTATGTCAATGTATACAAAGCGTATAATACCGTGCCTTGATGTCAATAACGGTCGCGTTGTCAAGGGCGTAAATTTCGTAAATTTGAGAGATGCGGGTGATCCTGTGGAGATCGCGGCAGCTTACGACAAAGCTGGTGCGGATGAAGTTGTTTTTTTGGATATCACCGCATCCAGTGACGGCAGGAATACGGTGGTGGATATGGTCCGCCGTGTGGCTGAGCAGGTTTTTATACCATTTACTGTGGGCGGAGGCATAAGGACGGTTGATGATTTTAAGCTGCTGCTGAGAGAGGGAGCCGATAAGGTCGCAGTCAATTCGGCAGCCATCATGCGGCCGGAGCTTATAACCGAGGCGGCTGAGAAATTCGGCAGTCAGTGCGTTGTGGTGGCAATTGACGCAAAAAGACGGCAGGACGGCGGATGGAACATCTTCAAAAACGGCGGCAGGGTCGATATGGGCATAGATGCCGTTGAATGGGCTGCGGAGGCAGAAAAGAGGGGAGCGGGAGAAATACTGCTCACATCCATGGACTGTGACGGCACAAAAGCCGGATTTGACATAGAACTTACAAAAGCTGTTTCGTCGCTTGTGAATATTCCGGTCATCGCCTCGGGCGGAGCGGGGGAAAGATCCCATTTTTATGATGCTCTGACAGAAGGCGGAGCCGAGGCGGCACTTGCGGCATCACTGTTCCATTACAGGGAGCTGGAGATATCTGATCTAAAAGCTTACCTTGCCGGCAGAGGTGTTTCTGTCAGGATCTGATATGCTGTCGGCTCAGCCGTGGCATACAGTGTAGACTGCTTTTGACTCTGATAATACAATAATAAAGGATATGTAACTGTTAAGGATCAAGACCGGCCCGGAGCAGTTACAGGGGTTTGATGATGGGTGGTATTGATAATGACTGGCTTGAACCGCTGAAGGGCGAGTTCGGAAAGCCATATTACAGAAAAATGTATGATTTTCTGGTGGATGAGTATTCAAGGAATGTGATCTATCCGCCAAAGGACGAGATTTTTTCCGCTTTTAAATTGACTCCCTTTGCAAATGTCAGGGTCGTCATAATAGGGCAGGATCCCTATCATGAGCCCGGACAGGCACACGGGCTTTCTTTTTCGGTAAAGCCGGGGGTTGATATCCCGCCGTCCCTGCGCAATATATATAGAGAATTGCATGATGAGCTGGGCTGTTACATTCCTAACAACGGATATCTGGTAAAATGGGCGGCTCAGGGGGTACTGATGCTGAACGCTGTCCTGACGGTGCGCGCCCATAATGCTTTTTCCCATGCACAATGCGGCTGGGAAGAATTTACCGATGCGGCACTGAAAGCTGTAAACGGGATCGACAGACCGGTGGTATTCATGCTGTGGGGCAGACCTGCACAAAAAAAGGCTGCATTTATCAATAATCCCAGACATCTGGTGCTGATGTCGCCGCATCCTTCTCCGCTGTCGGCGTCCAGGGGCTTTTTCGGATGCGGCCATTTCAAGGCATGCAATGAGTTTCTGGAAAAAAACGGCTGTCCGCCAATAGACTGGCAGATAGAAAACATCTGACATGTAGTAGATTACTTACCGGGAGGTATCCATGAAAAGCTCAAATACATTAAAAACAATGGTTATGACTATCGCAGGCGGCCTGGTGGTTGCGTTGATGTTAGTCATAGGAACCATGTGGACGGGAAGGAGCGCCAGCCGGGACACGGAAAAAGCGGTCAGAAATGTCAGTATTCTGTATCTTGACGAGCTTGCCGGACGCAGGGAGCAGGTCGTGGCCTCAACTCTGAATGAGTATGTCAACAGGATTGATGTGGCTATAAGTCTTATGACCAAGGAGGATCTAAGCTCCGCTGAAAATCTTCAGGCATACCAGCTTCACATGAAGCAGCTTTACGATCTCGTAAGATTTGCCTTTGTGGATGAGGACGGTATCATATATACATCACATGGCACCAGAAATGATATAGAGCGATATGATTTTGATTACAAGACCCTCAGCGAGCCTGAGATCTCCGTAAAAGACGGAGAGGGAGAGAATACCAGCATAGTCATTGCTACACCTACGGATCATCTGCCATTTGAGGGGCATTCGCTGGTGGTTTGCTTTATGGAGATAGACATGGATGAGATGCTGCAGAACATTTCACTCCAGTCAGGCTCCAACAACACCACGTTCTGTAACATATATACACCGGAGGGCTATTCGCTGACCAATACCGTGCTGGGCGGGCTGGCAAGCGAGGACAACCTTTTGACAGCTCTGGAAACGGCAAAGCTTGAGGCCGGGTATGATATAAACAAAATACGGGATGATTTTGCCGAGGGCAGGAGGGGAGTCGTATCCTTTGTTTACAATGATATCATGGAGACCCTGTATTACGTGCCGGTATACCGCACGGACTGGATGCTCACATATCTTATCAGGGAGAGTGTTATAAGTGAACAGATAGACACCATATCAGACGGGATCGTTACCAGAAGCCTTGTGATGTCGCTTGTGATCATTTTTATGCTGATCCTGGTATTTACGACGGTGATGATCCAGAACAGAAGATCCACAATTCTTCTGATGGAAAAAGAAACCTCCGAGATGATGCAGCAGGATTTAGAGGAGAGGATCGCCCTGCAGGATGAACTGCTGGAGCAGGAGCAGAAGAGAGCCCAGCTTGACAACATGATCACGGCACTGGCATCGGACTACAGGAGTGTCTACTACGTTGACCTGGCGATGGATTCCGCTGTTTGCTACAGAAATGATCCGGATGATGAGGTGGACAGGGATGAACGGCTTGTGTTCTCGGAGAAGTTTTCAGATTACGCGCAGAAATATGTTTCCGGGGATTACAGACAGCAGTTCCTGGATTTTATAAAGCCGGAAAATATCCGAAAGGAGCTTAGTGACAATAAGATCATAGCGTACAGATATCTTGTCAGAAAGGATGATACCGAAAGATACGAGATGCTGCGCATAGCGCGTGTCAACAGCGACGAAAAAGGCTCCTCCGGCGAGATACAGGCAGTGGGCGTGGGCTTTACGGATATAGATGCGGAAATGCGTGACTCCCTTGTCAAAAATCAGGCACTCTCCGACGCGCTGAAGACTGCGGAGGAAGCCAGCAAGGCAAAAACAGTATTTTTGTCCAGCATGAGCCATGAGATCCGAACACCTATGAATGCCATCATAGGTCTTGATTCGCTGGCCTTGAATGAGGAGAACCTCTCGGGATCCACCAGGGATTATCTGGAGAAGATAGGCACGAGCGCAAGGCATCTGTTAAGCCTTATCAATGATATCCTGGATATGTCCAGAATAGAATCCGGACGCATGACCCTTAAAAATGAAGAGTTTGAGTTTTCAAATCTCATAGAGCAGATCAATGTGATCTTCAATAGCCAGTGTCAGGAAAAGGGGATCAAGTATGACTGTCATATGCAGGGAAGCTTTTCTGACTATTATATAGGTGACAGCATAAAGCTCCGTCAGGTCCTCATCAATATTCTGGGGAATGCGGTAAAGTTTACGCCCGGCGGCGGCTCTGTGGATTTTAAGATCATAAAAACGGGCGGATTTGACGGCAGGAGCGCACTGCAGTTTGAGATCAGCGACACCGGCATCGGCATGAGTGAGGAGTATCAGGCTAAGCTGTTCGAGGCCTTCAGCCAGGAGGATCCGGGAGCCAACAGTAAATACGGAAGCTCAGGTCTTGGAATGGCTATTACCAAGAGCCTGGTGGAGATGATGAACGGCAAGATCACGGTAAAGAGTGAAAAAAATGTCGGTACCACCATCACTGTAAATGTCACGCTCCAGGATTCTGACAGAAAGCTTTCGGACGAATCGGATTCCCCGGAGCTGCGACCACAGGAAATGAAGGCTCTCGTGGTGGATGATGATGATGTGGTCTGCGATCAGGCGAAGCTTGTGATGTCTCAGGCGGGAATACCGACGGAGACCGTGCGTTCGGGCAGGGAAGCCGTTGAGATGGTGAGATTATCCCAGGCACGACAGGAACCCTACAATCTGATCATAGTAGACTGGCAGATGCCGGAGATGGACGGAGTCGAGACTGCAAGGCAGATCCGTGCGATCATGGGGGATGAGACCGCTGTCATCATACTGACTGCCTATAACTGGGATGATATCTATGATGATGCCATCGTAGCGGGAGTTGACAGCTTCATAGCAAAGCCTATCTTTACCGAAAATCTTCTGAATGAGTTTAAGGTCATTCACAAGAGGAAGAAGACGGCAGCTTCGCAAAGCATCAGGAGAGCCGAGCTGAGGGGCAGGAGAGTATTGATGGCGGAGGACATGGAGATCAATGCCCGGATCATGGTGGAAATACTGTCTATGCGCGGTATAGAGACGGATCATGCAGCAAACGGCAGAATAGCGGTTGAGCTGTACGAATCCAAGCCGGAGGGCTATTATGATGCCATCCTCATGGATCTGAGGATGCCGGAGATGGACGGCCTGGAGGCTACCAGAAGGATACGTTCATCAGGCAGGGCAGATGCCGGTGTTATCCCTGTGATAGCCCTGACGGCAAACGCCTTTGACGAGGATGTACAGCAGAGCCTTCAGGCCGGTCTGAATGCGCATCTCAGCAAGCCGATAGAGCCGGAGGTACTGCTTGAAACTCTGGAGAAGCTGATCAGGGAGTAGAGCAGATCTGACAAAAAATCCTGTTGTGTGTCCGTAAAAAAGGTGATATACTCTTGATAATATAGCAGGAGATGATATCGGGGGCATAAACTTTTCGGGGAGAGCCTCCGATATCATAGATGAAACAGGGATGTTTTTTCATAATTCAAAGGAGTGATCAATATGGCAGGTATTTCAATGTATTCGGACAGCTCGGCTGTCAACAGGCTGTTTTCCGGTCTGTCAAAGAGCAGTACAGGTCTGGAGAGTATGATCTCCGACTACGGTACCTTGAAGAGCGGCAGCTATTACAAACTCAGTAAAGCTTTTTACTCGGATCTGAAATCCGGTGTTTCTGCTTCGGACAATTCTGCAAAGAAATCCGGGTATGATTACTATGACCACAAATCCGCAAAGAAGGCTACAGGTGAGTACACTTACTACGACTATGCCACCGGCAAATATGTCAAGAGCAAGGACGGCACCACAAAGGCAGCATCCGACAGCGGCAAGACGGCAGCTTCCGAGGCGTCACAGAAGACAGACAACAAAGAGGTTATCTCAGCAGCCAACGACGTTATGGATTCGGCTGCGAAGCTTGTGTCTACGGGATCTTCGTCTGTATTCCGCAAGACTGATATAAAGGATGAGTCGGGTAACGCTTCATACGGATATAATAAGGACAAGATCTATGATTCGGTGTCCAAATTTGTCGACGATTACAACAAACTCATAGACACGGCATCAAAGAGCGACAGCAAATCTGTTTCCAATTACGTGTCTTCACTAAACTCAGCTACAAAGGCTGAATCTGCACTCCTGTCCGAGATCGGCATTACTGCTGACAAGGACACGGGTAAGCTCTCGGTTGATGAGGATACCTTCAAAAAGTCGGACATGACCACGGCCAAGAGTCTGTTTAACGGTACCGGTTCTTACGCATATCAGGTGTCTTCAAAGGCATCCATGATCAATTACTATGCCACCAATGACGCTTCGTCTGCAGGCACCACATATTCGGCAAACGGAGCACTGAATACCGCAAGCTATTCGGCAGGAGATCTGCTGTCTGCCATGGTATAACGGCAGCGTGTGTTTTGTGTTGATATTGAATTGTTATTTGTATTTTAACAGCACCTTTTTGGGGTGCTGTTTTTTTCATTGATGCAAAGAGAGTGTGCGATAGTGACTGTGAACAGTAACAGATTTTGATAAAATTTACTAAAAAATGTAGATATCCATATGTAAAAATAGTATAATTGCATAATACATAAGATTCATGATTGTGATCAAAAAGAAACTTACTGTATCCGGTAGATAAGGAGGGATGGTTGTGAAACAGACTTATGCTAAGAGCGACAGGGGAGATTTACAGGAGGCATTGAGGGGAATAGGGAAACCCGATGCCATTATTATGATCTCGAACGGCAAGCAGTTTGAGCAGCACGTGAGAGAGCTTAATGCAGCGTTGCCGGATGTGCCCAGCATTGCAGGCACGGGGCATTTTTACGGAAGTACTGTTAAGGAAGGCGGAGTGGGACTTATCGCGCTTTCCGGTGTTAACGCGGTGGC
Organism: Lachnospiraceae bacterium; assembly: GCA_024680835.1. Classification (GTDB taxonomy): domain Bacteria; phylum Bacillota; class Clostridia; order Lachnospirales; family Lachnospiraceae; genus RGIG6904. The sequence goes on from JAILBP010000237.1 coordinate 11,083, forward strand.
AGGTGTGATGAATTATGCCACCACAATGCCGGTTCATGATGTAGGGGCTTTACAGAAGAATGTGTCTTCAATATCTGCTTCGTCCAAGGACACTATATGCATTGATATATGCACAGGAAATGATGCCTGTGTTCTGACATCTATGGACAGTGTATTGGGAAAGAGTCACATATCTCTTATAGGCGGAACATCCATGGATCCGCTGGTTTCCGTAAACGGAGAGATCTATTCCGACGCATCCGTTTATATCCTGATAAAGAATCCGGGAGGCAGGATAAAGGCATACAAGGAAAATCTATACAGACCTTTGGATGATACGAGGTTTATAGCCAGCAAGACCGACAGGAGCAAATACTATATCGGTGAGCTGAACGGAAAGCCTGCCAAGGAAGTTTACAAGCAGCATCTGCATATCAATGAGTCCGACATAGAGACGCAGACCTTCAAGAACCCGCTGGGCAAGATCACCGGAAAAGATATCTGCATCATCTCGCTGAAAGAGGTTTCCGGAAACGGTTTGTGCTGCTATCGTCAGGTTAATGACTCCGACGTGCTCACAATGCTGGATATGGGAGACTTCAGGGAGATCACCGCGGAGACCCTCAATCAGATAAAGAGGGATTTCGGGCATGTATCGGGTATAATCTCGGTAAATTGTGTGTTCCGCTATATCGTGTTTAATAACAACAACTACACGGATGAATACCTGAAGGCTATGTCCGGTATCGGTACGAGCTGCGGATTTTTTGCAAACGGTGAGCATTACAACGGACAGTTTATCAACCAGTCCATGTCATGCGTTGTATTTGAGTAAGGGAGGGCGAGAGAGATGGCATTTTTCAGCAAAAAAAGTGATAACAATGTGTCATATACACCTTCCGCTGTGATCCCGGTCAAAAAGGACTACACTCCCATACGCCACATCGCAAGGAGCGTCAAGGATTACCAGCAGCAGCTGGTGGTCAAGGAGGTGGCATCCTTAGGAGAACTCAAATACATACAGGATTCCTTTGATGAAGTTCTGGAAAAGGACAGAGAGCTCAAGGAAGAGATCGAAAGATTTGCCGATGTTTTCAATACTCTGGGCGACTCTGCCATGAAATATGAAGATGTAAAGACCAATATTTCGAGTTCCGTAGCTGATGCACAGGCGAAGATGGCTGACCTTGAGAGGTCTACCGTTGAGCTTAAGGCCCAGTTTGAGGAGATAGAGAGCTTTTACGCCACACTTCAGGAATCCATAGTCAGCATTTCCAAGAATATGACAGCCATCACTGCCATAGCCAATCAGACCAATATGCTGGCTCTCAATGCCTCTATTGAGGCAGCGCGTGCAGGTGAGCAGGGACGCGGGTTTGCCGTTGTTGCAAATCAGGTAAAGGATCTTGCGCAGAAGATAAAGGTCCTGGTCAATAATGTTGAAGATAATATCGAGAGCGTCGATGAAGGTACCAAACAGCTCAGTGAAGGTATCACCAACACCAAGAGCGCACTTCAGATCAACATTGACAAGACGGAAGAAGCAGCCGGCGTTATAGACAGGATCAATGAGGCTGCTGACGGTGCTGACGAGGTACAGAACGAGATCAGATCGATCTCAGACAGCGCAACCCGGGAGCTGAAGGTATTCACCGGTGAGCTTGACCGCATAGAGCTTCAGTATAACGAGGTTCAGTCTCATATTGATGAGGCAAATGACCTGGGTACAACCAAGAGCGTTATGTTCGAGAATATTGACAATATGCTCTCTCAGGTAGAGCCGCTGGTCAAAGAGCTGGAAAGATAATTGGTATTTAGAGGATCTTACAGTTGACGACCCGGATGAAAATATATAAGATCGAGTAATATATTTTAGGTCAGGGTTCTTTCATGAAGGATAATACAAACTGAGCTTTCTTTATTATTTTCAAGGGCTACAAGAAATTATACAAATTTTCTTGTAGCCCTTGATAGTTTCGACCATCAGAAAGATTGCGTATAACATCCTCCGTATAGAAATGATTCGAAGCCATCCGAACTGGGGGATGCAACGGATGATGGACTTCTTTTCAACGCATCTTGAATTGACCGAAAAAATGTTGTTTGAACCTATCCCAAGCTTTTATTAAAAAAGGGATATGAAACCAAGGCTTCCTTTTTACCGAGAGCAGGGATACATTATTTTCTTCATGAAAGAACCCTACTATGTTAATGATCTTCGTTGAAGCATTTGGAGATTTGTGGTAGTATGTACTCAGTATAGGTGGGCGAAAAGAGGCTTAAATCATAAAGGACCTAGTGATCCAAGGCGAACAATTAGGAGACAGTCTCTGGGAGCAAAGGTGTAAAAAGCCACAGACCGCACCGCAGACGAACGCGGACAAGTGCATGGAAATAAGCGAAGCTAGCAAACAGATAGGAGGATAAACGGCATGACATTTGAAGAATACAAAAAAGCGATGGAGAAGACTCCACTCACGAAAGCGGAGGAAGAGACAGTTCAGGCATTTCAGGACGCTATGCGCGACGTCAATCTGAGATTGATCCGAGCAAGGCAGGATAAGGTGGGCAGTGAGCTCGGTCAATATGCAAACTCAGTGGGATTTCTGATCACCGAGCCGGATCGCATTACCGGGGACGCTGGTAAAAAAGCATGGCAGCTGGATGCGGACAAGCTGGATGGATTACATGATTATTTGCTTGCGGAAGACAATTTTGAAAAGATCATGCAGGTCGGTGCAGACGGGGAGAATGCGCCCTTTGGCGTGGACGGGAAGCTCTTTTTTGACGTGCTGGTCATCCTCCAGAAAATTGGGATCCGGATCGATGCGAATGAGTGGAAGAAGCACTATGACGATATGCAGAAAGGGCTGGACTGGAAGAAGGACGCTGTTTGGCATGAGGAGCCGGAAAAACCGGCAGAGCAAAAGCTGCAGGAGAACCAGAAAGGACCGGAGAAACAGGATGGACCCCAGAATGGGGTGCAGGATGGCGACCCGGAGGCAGGGGCACAGCAGGAAAAAGTACAGGAGAAACCCTTAGAGGGCTTTGCGGCAGAATACCAGAAGATCAGTCAGGAATATCTGACATTCATAAATAACCCGAAACCGGATGCGGGCAGTCAGCCTGCAGAATATGTGGCGTATGCCGACGCCGAGAATGCGGCAAAGGAGAAGCTTTCTTATGCACGGCATATTCTGCGCGATATAGGGATGCCCATGACGCAACTCAGACAGGCTATGTACAATGCATACGGGCAGGAGAAAGCGGAGAAGCTTTTGGTGGAAACCGAGAAATCCGGTTTGCTTGTGGACTTTTTGCAAACATGTGTGCAAGAGCATCCGGCGCTTTGGAATGGTCTTTCGGATGCGGAGAAACAGCTCTTTTCGAACCGTGACGCAAAGGCCACCGACATTGTGAAGCGTCTGGTGCAGGAAGGAAAGCTGGGCAGCGAGGAATACGAGAGTGTATTTATCCGTGTGGTATTGCAGAAATATATGGGGGTCAACAGTGAGGCAGAGATCAATCAGCCCTTTGTGAACGCGTTGTCGGACACTCTGACACCGGAGCAGGCGATAAAGGCAAAGGAGGCTTTGGCTGCATGGAAGAATCCTTTGGAGTATCCGCCGGAGGAGCAGGTGACCTATCCGTATACGCAAAAGGCAGAGCAGCTCAAAAGCACGATTCCGGAAGCATTGCAACAGGATCCGGAGAAGCTGAAGCAGTATCAGGACGCCCTTGACTTCGCGGCGAAGCATCTGACTGTGGTGAAGAGCAAGGTGCAGGCAGCTACCTTCACCCACGGAAAGAATGTGGGCAGCGTGGAAAAAAGCTATACAGAGCATATAGCCAATACGAAAACGCCGCTGTATCAAAACGGCAAATATTACGATATGTTTCTCAAAAAGGGAAACGAGGGTAATCGGATCAATATCCTAAAGCAGGAAAAGCGTCAGGCGCATCAGGAGCTTTTGCAGGACAAGATCCATCTCAGTGAAAAGACCAGAAGCGGTATGGAGCGGATGATCGCCAAGATGGAGGAGATGAAGCTCTTAGATTACGGTTACGATCCCAAGGGAGAGGAAAATAATAAGATTTACGGCCTGAATAAGCTGCTTGCCCACAAGCGCGAGCTGGAAAAGGCGCTGGATGCAGGGGATCCGGACCGGATCATCGCAGCAAAGGCACAGTATGAGCAGACCCATAAGGACACGGAGGAACTGTATCGCATCGCCAAAGAATGCTTCAGCCAGGATCAAAGTCTTTTCCCGGGCAATGTGGATGGCTCCCGGAATGCATCCCTGCCATGGGAGTTTACCGGCGATATCATGACCAACTCTCAGGTCAATTCCGTATTCCTGATCTACATGCGCCTGAAGCTGGACGGCAGGACGTTGGAGGAGTACCTGGAGAACCCCACCGGAGGGATCGTAGAGAACACCCTGGAGAAGGTGAAGCCTTTTACGCTGGCAGAAGTGTCTAAAGGAAAAAGTCTGAATGACTGTCTGAATCTCTGGATAGGAGCTGGCGCATTCAAAGACACACAAAGTATGCTGATGTTAGTTGCACCTTTATACGGGATCAGCAGAACGCTGTTGGGGCCCAGCCTTTTGGAGCGGGATCCGGAGGTGCGGGACGGAGATATTGTCTATAGTGAAGCCATGAACGACAGTCTGCAGAAGAACATGCAGACGGAGATCAACAAGATTTATTATCTGCGTAATCAGGCGAATAACGAGGCGGAAAGACTGGAGAGACAGCAGTCTCTGGAAAACCTGATCCTGGTGGCGGATGAGGACAGAAATCTGAACGCCCTCATGGGAGGGGTACCGGAGATGGACATCAAGGGAAGGATCATAAACCCTCCCTTTGATACTGCAAAATACGTGGCGGAGCATCCGGCGGATTATGAAGGGATCATAAACCACGCGGAGATCATGTTAAATAAAGCCAGAGAATATGAGAACGGATACCTGCAGGCAGATGAGGTGCTGGAGGCTGCCCAGGCCGCATTCGCAAGGGTATTGGCCGCACATCAGGCCGACCGGGGAACCCCCGGCTTTGAGAAGCTGGAGCAGGCATATCTGGATATTTTTGAGCATATGCCGGCGAATGCCGCACCGGAGCGCGTGGAGAGAATGCGTACAGCCCGGCGGGAATATCTTGAAAAGATCGCCAAGGGGGAACCGGAGAAGGGCATTCAGATCGCGCAGAAACGGATAACGAACGCGCAGCAGGGTGTCCACGGAGGCAGCAGAGAATTTGATAAAGCCCAGACAAATCTGGAGAAACTGCGCAGATCCGTTGTGCAGCTGGCGAATGTGAAGAAGGAAGGCGAAAAAGAGGATACCACGGAGCAACAGCGTGATCTGATCGAAGAGATCAAGAAACAGATGGTGGAGACGAGGAAGGCTATCCGGGATTACTTTGCCCGTAAGCAAAGACAGGGGATGTATGCGGACGGTAAGGCGACTGCAGATGCCGATGTTAAGGCTGTGAAACGTATCAATACCCTGACGGAGTCTTTAGCGGTGGTTGACGGCATACAGGGATGGGTGGATCAGGCGCAGGTAGATCTGAACAGATCGATGCTGGATCCGTCGATGGATGAGATCCAGAGTCTGGCGCTGACGATGGAGGAAGTAAATGATCTGTCGGCTCCCCATTTTAAGATGGAGGAACAGGATCGGGAATGGTATGCTCGGGAAACACAAAGACTTACGCAGGAAACGGGATATCGTTTTGACAGACGTTCGTCGGGGGACAATGCGCTTAGAACATATCTGATCGCGAAAGGTGCTGCAATTGATGATCTGCTGAAGCTTGAGACGCTTTCGCCTGCGGAATACAAGGCGAAGCTGCAGGAATTTTTTGACTATATTGACAATGTCGAAACTACGGAGGGTGTGAAAAGACCACGGACAAAGGAGGAGAAGATTCAGACCATTGCGAAGCTGCAGAAGCAGGCGATGGAGCATATTATTACATGGGAAACACCTGTCCCGGAGGATTTAAACAGTATAGAAGGTCTGGCGAAGGCGCAGAAAACGATGCGCATGTTGCAGCTATTCCAGATCGATCTGACACAGGATACGGAGAATTATACGTCACCGAATGCAGATCCGCAGATGCGCAGGATTTATCATGATGCATTGGGGGATGTTGCGCAGTATGAGGAGCAGCTGAACCATTTATCTGCGCTGACGCAGGGTTATTATAGGCTCCCGGAGAGCATTTTTGCCGGAAAGTATGATCTGCTGGGGACTGCTTTTGTGATGGATGTGGCGAAAGAGAGACTTGGGGAGTTGCGAGGGAAGACGATTGGAGAGATCCCCACATGGAATTTTGCGGAAATGAACTCCATCGGCTACATCATCGTGAATGAGATCATGGCGGGAAGTGAACCCATCAGATGTACGAAGACAGATCTGTGGAATTGTATGGATTACCTGCACGGGAAACGGGCAGATTATATCGGCCAAAGGCAGATGCAGGAAAAATGGGTAAAGAGTTATCAGACGTCAAGAAAGAATATGAATGACGCCGCATTGGAGGATGCGCTGAAGCTGGCCGGAGCCTCCATGGAGCAATACGAGGCACACCTTACAGATCCGGCCGCAGCGAATCTGTTGACAGCGCTCTCCGAGGAGGATCAGGCTGCTCTTTTAGAGGCTTATCAGAAGCATTTTGGTCAGCTGTACCACGGCACGAATCTTACGATCATGACAGACACCTGGGGAGATGCATTTGATCTCACTACGCTGACGGACGGCAGGACGATCCGAGAGGTGGTGGAAAAGCAGTATGGGGATCTTTCGCCTGCGCAAAAAGAGCGTGCCATGTGTCTGGAGACCATGCGCCATGCGATAACGGAGGGGGTCAACTGCAATTATGCATATGTACGGACGGACGGACAGACAGTTGTCTCCGAGGATTTTCCGGTAAGAGCGCTCACAAGTCGGTTTGGCCTTTTTGCAAACCGGCAGGATGCAGTGGCTACACCTGCAATGGCGGAGGAATTCCTGAAGGATCCTGACGCAGAGGTGAAGGAAACACTGCAGGTTGTGGGAAGGATGCTGCAGATCAGCCTGAGTGATCATTTGTCACCGATAAAAGGGCTTCTTGCGGATAAGGGTATGACCATGATGGATTGTATCTTTGTCGGAGATCGCACGCTGAATGAACTGTACGAGGAGAAATACCGCGACCTTGCGCCCGATATGGATAAGGAAAAGCTGATGTTCGGCGTGCTGGCGGCGGAGTCCTTCCATGCGGATACGCCTGTCTTTGTCAATTACATGAAAGCGAATGGGGATAGAGTATTGAATCGCCCTGTTCCGGTCACCTTCCACGGCGGATCCTTCAGCTATCCGGAGAAAATGCCGCTTCGTGAGTTGAAGCTTGCTGAGACAAAGTCTTACGCACAGGGCGTGCTTGCCGGGAGAGAGGCGAAGCTTGCAGATCCGGAGGCGGAACGGGACGAGGTTTTAAGTCGTGCCATGGTGAGTATGGAGTCTGCGGCCGCGAGAGAGCATGCCTTCGGTGCGGATTATCCGGAGCGTATCCGGACCCTGCAGCGCCGTGCAAGTCTTTTTGCGCCTGCATACAGGGTATTATTGCAGCAGACACTGGAGAAAATGCAGACGCCGGAGATGGGGCAGGCGCTTTTCCAGTATCGGTTGTATGACCGTGCCGCCAGACTTGCGGTGAACCCGCAGCTGAAGGAGGAATTTGCGCAGAAGGCCAAGGAGCTTCGTGATAATCCGCCGATAGCTGATCATGAAAAGTATCTGATCGGTCTGGAGCATGCATATATGATCCGGCCGGTACAGGATACGCCGGTAGAGATACATGCGTTCTTTGAGGAGAAGACAGGCAGCTGTGTGCCCGGATTTATGGCGCAGACCATTCAAAAATCGGTTTACCGTCCCACTGAGCTTACGGTAGAGAGGACAGATGCGGAAGAAAGCCTGCGGACACTTGTGGACGAGGTTTACAAGATCGGAAAGTTCCAGCCGAAGGATGTGGAGGATCGGAATGAGCTGATCCTTCTGGGAGGCAGAACCTTAAAGGATATCATGCAGGAGATGGATCCGAGAGGCTATGTGCCCAATGCGGACGGCAGCGATATTCTGGCGAAGCAGATGGCGAAGGGCTGGCCCATTGATTTCTTCGTTGCCGGCAATAAACCAAATCGTGACGAGATCTGTAGTGTACCTATCCATATTCTGCCGACCGGAAAGCATGAGTCTGATCTGGATCCGGAGCTGGTGGCACTACAGCACAGGTGCTACTATAGTGTGCTGGGAAAAGCTGTCTTGAGCGACAAAGAGGCGGAAAAAATTGAGGAAACTTTGCCTGAACGTAAGGTGTTGCATCAGTCAGAGGAGGAGCTGCAGGAGAGAGCGCGTAAGCTCACAGAACGCGCAGAGAAGGATTATGAGAATTTCCGGGCGACGGAGCCTTATCTGACGAATCTGCACGGTCCGAGTACGTACATGAGCGCATTCCAAAAGAAATTCATAACGGGCGCTTACCCAACGCTGAATAATGCGGCGCTGGATGCGCGTCAGGATCTTTCGCAGGATGAAAAGGAGTTAAGGAGAGGGGGGCTCAGACCGGATCCCGGCAGAACGTCTGCCGGC
>JAILBP010000077.1:0-23001 GCA_024680835.1 Lachnospiraceae bacterium
CATCCGTGACCACGGCGGAGTTTCCTTTATCGATCTGAGAGATATGTATGGAGTATTGCAGGTGGTTTTAAGAGATGATTCGCTCTTAAAAGGTCTCACCAGAGAAGACTGCGTATCCATAAAAGGTGTAATGGAAAAACGTGATGAGGAGACTTACAATCCAAAGATCAAATCCGGCACTATCGAGCTGGAGGCAAAGGAGATAAAGGTCCTCGGCAAGGTCAGAAGCCAGCTCCCGTTTGAGATAGTAACTTCAAAGGAAGTCAGAGAGGATGTGCGTCTCACATATCGTTATCTTGACCTTAGAAATCCGAAGGTAAAGGATAACATGATCTTCCGTTCAAAGGTTATTGCTTTCTTAAGACAGAAGATGTCAGAGATGGGATTTTTGGAGATCCAGACACCTATCCTGTGCGCATCAAGCCCGGAGGGAGCCAGAGATTACGTGGTACCCAGCCGTAAGTTTAAGGGTAAGTTCTATGCTCTGCCACAGGCACCGCAGCAGTATAAGCAGCTTTTGATGGTATCGGGCTTTGACAAATACTTCCAGATAGCTCCCTGCTTCCGTGATGAGGATGCGAGAGCAGACCGTTCGCCGGGTGAGTTCTATCAGCTGGACTTTGAGATGAGCTTTGCAACCCAGGAAGATGTTTTCAAGGTCGGCGAGGAAGTGCTGACAGAGACATTTAAGAAGTTTGCGCCGGAAGGCAGTGTTATAACAGAGGCACCGTACCCCATCATCAGCTACAAAGAAGCGATGTTAAAATATGGTACGGACAAGCCGGACCTCAGGAACCCGCTTGAGATCATCGATATGACCGATTTCTTCCAGAAGTGCGAGTTCAAGCCATTCCACGGCAAGATCATCCGCGCTATCGTGGTTCATCAGAAGCTCTCAAAGGGTCAGCATGAGAAGATGTTAGACTTTGCAAAGTCTATCGGTATGGGCGGCCTCGGATATATCGAAGTTCTGGAAGACGGATCTTACAAGGGACCCATCGACAAGTTTATACCGGAAGATCTCAAGGAAGAGTTCAAGAATATAGCAGACCTTAAGCCTATCGATACCATCTTCTTTATCGGTGATACCGAGATGAAAGCAGCGCTTTGTGCAGGCGAGATCAGAAAGGCTCTCGGCGAGCGTCTTGACCTTTTAGAGAAGAACGCATACCGTTTCTGCTACATCAATGATTTCCCGATGTACGAAAAAGATCCGGAGACCGGAAAGGTTGGATTTACACATAACCCGTTCTCAATGCCCCAGGGTGGTCTTGAGGCTTTGAATGAAAAGGATCCCCTTGAGATCCTGGCATACCAGTACGATATCGTATGCAACGGCGTAGAGCTTTCCAGCGGCGCTGTCAGAAACCATGACATGGATATCATGGTGAAGGCATTCGAGATCGCAGGCTACGATGAGCAAGTATTAAAGAGCAAGTTCGGAGCACTCTACAACGCATTCCAGTACGGAGCACCGCCGCATGCAGGCATGGCACCTGGCGTTGACCGTATGATCATGCTCCTGAGAAACGAGGAGAACATCCGTGAGATCATAGCATTCCCCATGAACGGAAACGCGCAGGATCTCATGTGCCAGGCACCGAACGAGATCACCGAGCAGCAGCTCCGTGAAGTACACATAAAGGTGCGTGATTAACGGATTGACAATCGGATATTTAAAGGCTCCCCTCTCAGGGGAGCTGTCCGCGAAGCGGACTGAGGGGTTAAGGACTGAGCAATAACGTATAGGCAGTTCATAGAAAGGAAACAATATGGCAAACAAAATAGATGATGCCACCATAGAATACGTAGGCATCCTGGCGAAGCTTGAGCTTTCGGACGAGGAAAAAGAAGAGTCCAAGAAAGACCTTGAGCGCATGTTGGATTACGTTGACGAATTAAATGAGTTAGACACATCAGGAGTCGAACCCATGAGTCATGTTTTTCCGGTGAATAATGTTTTCAGGGAAGACGTGGTCACAAACGGTGACGGAAGCGCTGACACTTTGAAGAACGCGCCGGAGTCAAAAGACGGCGGTTTTGTGGTACCGAAGACCATCGTTTAACGCCGGTTAAAACGCAATCAGACAATCCTATCCGACCGGGAGTGAGGGTCCGGATGATCAGATCATAATTGTGAGTGAGGAAAGCATGAGTATAACAGAATTGACTGCCCTTGAACTGGGCGCAAAGATAAAGGCGGGCGAGTTATCAGCGGTTGAGGCCGCGACAGAAGCCCTGGCTCAGATAAAGAAAAAAGAAAAAGACATAAACGCCTTTGTGACTGTTGATGAGGAAGGTGCATTAAAGCGCGCAGCAGAGGTGCAGAAACGCATTGATGCAGGGGAACTTAAAGATTCTCCCATAGCAGGTGTTCCGGTGGGTATAAAGGACAACATGTGCACGGAAGGGTTAAAGACAACCTGCAGCTCGAAGATACTGTACAACTATATTCCCACTTATACTTCGACAGCAGTGGATAAGCTTGAAAAAGCCGGCGCTGTCATGGTGGGAAAGACCAACATGGATGAGTTTGCCATGGGTTCCACCACGGAGACATCTCATTTCGGAGCGACTAAAAACCCGTGGAACCTTAACAATGTCCCGGGCGGAAGTTCCGGCGGATCCGCAGCTGCTGTTTCTGCAGCTGAGGTTCCCTTTGCCCTTGGTTCAGATACCGGCGGTTCCATAAGACAGCCCTGCAGCTACTGCGGCGTGACAGGCATCAAGCCTACCTACGGCACTGTTTCCAGATACGGTCTCATAGCTTACGGTTCATCTCTTGATCAGATCGGACCCATCGCAAAGAATGTTTCCGACTGTGCGGCAGTTTTGGATATCATCGCCGGAAAAGATCAGAAGGATTCCACATCAATGGAGCGCGAACTTGATTTCTCTGCCGCTCTTGTGGATGACGTCAAGGGTCTTAAGATCGGTATTCCGAAGGATTACTTTGGCGAAGGATTAAATTCCGAAGTTTCTCAGAAGATCATGGATGCGGCAAAAGTGCTGGAAAGCAAAGGCGCTATCCTCGAGGAGTTTGATCTCGGTCTTGTAAAATATGCAATCCCGGCTTATTACGTAATAGCCTGCGCGGAAGCATCATCAAACCTTGAGCGTTTCGACGGTGTAAAATACGGTTATCGTACTGAGCAGTACGACGGCCTTCATGACATGTACAAACGCACCCGTTCCGAGGGATTCGGTGCTGAGGTCAAACGTCGTATCATGCTGGGGAGCTTTGTGTTGTCCAGCGGTTATTATGATGCTTATTATCTGAAAGCCTTGAGAGTAAAGGCGCTGATAAAAGAGTCTTTCGATAAGGCTTTCTCTAAATACGACCTTATACTGGGACCGGCTGCACCTACTACCGCACCGGAGATAGGCAAGAGCCTTTCAGATCCCATACAGATGTATCTTGGAGATATTTACACGGTTTCATTAAACCTGGCAGGTCTTCCGGGTGTGAGCACACCATGCGGACTTGACAGTAAAGGTCTTCCGGTTGGTTTGCAGCTTACTGCAGACTGCTTTAAGGAAAAAAATATCATCAGGGCTGCGTACGCTTATGAGTGTACCGGAGAGTTTCAGCCGAGCCCTGTGGCGTGTGTCTAGGAGGTGAGCAACATGAGTAAAGAATACGAAACAGTCATCGGTCTTGAGGTTCATGTGGAGCTCGCCACAAAGACCAAGATTTTCTGCGGTTGCACCACGGCATTCGGCGGTGCGCCCAATACACATACATGCCCTGTATGTACGGGACTTCCGGGGTCACTTCCGGTATTGAACAAGCAGGTTGTGGAATACGCCATAGCAGTGGGTCTTGCCACAAACTGTGACATCACCCGCTACGGAAAATTTGACAGAAAAAATTATTTTTATCCCGATAATCCACAGAATTACCAGATCTCGCAGCTCTACCTGCCTATCTGCACAAACGGACATGTGGACATAGAGACTGAGGACGGCGTGAAAAAATCCATCGGTATCCATGAGATACATATGGAGGAGGATGCAGGTAAACTGGTGCATGACGAGTGGGGCGATTCATCTATCGTGGATTTCAACCGTTCCGGTGTGCCCCTTATAGAGATAGTATCGGAGCCGGATATGAGATCCGCTGCAGAGGTTATCGCATACCTTGATAAGCTCCGTCTTACAATACAGTACCTCGGAGCCAGCGATTGCAAGCTCAATGAGGGTTCAATGCGTGCGGATGTCAATATTTCCGTACGTGAAAAAGGTTCGGACAAATTCGGTACCCGTACCGAGATGAAGAACCTGAATTCTTTTAAAGCCATCGAGCATGCTATTAAAGGTGAGACAGAGAGACAGATCGACATCATTGAAGCGGGCGGCTCTGTAGTACAGGAGACCAGACGCTGGGATGACATTAAGGAAAGCTCACATGCAATGCGTTCCAAAGAGGATGCAAAGGATTACAGATACTTCCCTGAACCGGATCTTGTGCCGGTAGTGGTGAGTGATGAGTGGATAGAGACAATACGATCACGCCAGCCTGAGATGCGCGATGAAAAGATAGCGCGTTATGTTTCCGATTACGAGCTTCCGGAATATGATGCGAAGATCCTGACTTCATCCCGCAGGATGGCAGGCATATTCGAAGCGGCAAACGAGCTCTGCAAAAAGCCCAAGAAGGTTTCAAACTGGCTTATGACAGAGACCATGCGCCTTATGAAAGAGACAGGCACAGAGGCTGATGATCTTAAGTTCTCTCCGGAAAATCTCGCAAAGCTCATCGATATGGTAGATGCTTCCGAGATCAACGGCAAGGTGGCAAAGGAAGTCTTCGAGAAGATCTTTGCAGAGGATGTGGATCCGGCTGCTTACGTAAAAGAGCACGATCTTGGCGCAGTCAACGACGATGGCGCTTTACGTGAAGTTATTAAAGAAGTCATGGAAGCTAATCCGAAGGCCATCGAGGATTACCGCGGCGGCAAAGAGAAAGCCCTCGGTGCCATCGTAGGACAGACCATGAAACGCATGCAGGGAAAGGCAAACCCCGGCATGATCAATGATATTTTGAAGGAACTTTTGGGGTGAAGCAATCATCTTATTTCTGAAATTTAGACCGATATGCTTTATATTTCCCCAAAACACACCACAAAACACGACTTTTGGGGGAATATACAAACTTGTTGACTTATATTTCCCCAAACGATATAATTTTTTAAATTATATCACACAGTGAGAAAGGTTTTTGGTGGAGGTATGGTAGGAAGAAAGGGAGAGATTGGCGAATTAAATGATTGCCTTGAGAGCAAAAAGCCCGAATTTGTTGCAATATATGGGCGCCGAAGAGTAGGGAAAACATATCTGGTCAGGGAATTTTTTAATGATACTTTTTCATTTTATGCCACAGGAATAAAGGAAAAGGGTACCCGGCAGAAACTCAAGGCTTTTAAGGATTCTCTGGAACAGTATGGCGACAAGACCGGGAGTATTCCAAAGGATTGGTTTGAAGCGTTTTCACGATTGCGGGAAATATTAAAGCGTGATGATGTGAATAGGGAATATAAATCAGGGAAAAAGGTGGTATTCTTAGATGAACTGCCTTGGATGGATTCGCCCAGATCCGATTTCAGGAGCGCGCTCGATTATTTTTGGAACAGTTTTGGATCGACACAAAAGGACTTGCTGTTTATTGTTTGCGGATCCGCTACGTCGTGGATCATAAAGAATATCGTCAAAGACACAGGGGGGTTCTATAATCGCCTGACGAGGCAGATATGTCTCATGCCGTTTACCTTGGGAGAGTGCGAGACGTTGCTTGAAGCGAATGGCGTTGAAATGACCAGAAAACAGATTCTTGAAGCTTACATGGTTTTTGGCGGCATCCCGTATTATCTGAATTATCTCAAACCGGGTTATAGTTTGGTTCAAAATATAGAAATGCTGGTGTTTAAGGAGATCGGACCTTTAAGAAATGAGTTCCCGATGCTTTTTAAGTCACTGTTTAACAATGCTGAAAAGTATACGGCTGTTATACGAGAAATGGCAAATAATAAACAGGGGATTACAAGGAATGATCTGATAAATACCGGAAGGGTCGTGACGGGCAAGGAGTTGACCATAATTCTGGAAGAACTTGGGCAATGTGGATTTATAAGGAAGTATCATGATTTTACAAAAAAGGAAAAGGGATGTTTTTTTCAGCTGACAGATCCGTTCTCCTTGTTTTACCTGACATTTGTTGAGAGCGGAAAGGTCGATTCCTGGGTGGATTTTGCTGATTCGCCCGGATATTACGGCTGGTGCGGTCTGGCTTTTGAGAGGGTTTGTCTCCTGCATACGCTTCAGATAAAAAAGGCTCTTGGAATATCAGGTATAACGAGCCATGAATTTTCCTGGCGCAGTTCAAAATCAAAGCCCGGTGCACAGATAGATATGCTTATCGACAGGAAGGATGATGTGATAAATGTTTGCGAGGAGAAATACACCCGGGATGAATTCGTAATGGACGAGACCTGTGAGGCGGATCTGGTTCGTAAAAAAGAAGTTCTCCGGCAGGAAACGGGGACTAAAAAATCTATTCAACTGACTTTAATATCATGCTCGGGGTTAAAGAAGAATAAGTACAGCAACGTGGTTGCGAATGTGATTACCGGAGATGATCTGTTTGTATAATGGTATGAGGATTATAAAAGCAATAAAAATATACGGTCACATTGGTAAAGAATGATGTATTGAAAGGAAGGGAAAAGCAAATGGTACGCAGAGTTTACGCAGAGAAGAAACCGGAGTACGCCATAAGTGCGAGAGAGCTCAGGCACGAGGCAAAGGGGTACCTTGGCATCACGGATATCAAAAATGTCAGGGTGCTGATCAGGTATGATGTAGAAAATATTACGGAGGAGACCTTCAAAAAGGCCTGTGTCACAGTCTTTTCTGAACCACCTGTTGACTTCCTGTATGAGGGAAGCTTTGATGCAAAGGGTGGAAGGGTATTTTCGGTAGAGTATCTGCCCGGACAGTTTGACCAGAGAGCAGATTCCGCAGAGCAGTGCGTAAAGCTTTTATCGCCCTCTGAGGATGCAGTGATCAGAAGTGCTACAACCTATGTTATAGAAGGTGACATCTCGGATGACGAGTTCGAGCGCATCAAGAGTCACTGTATCAATCCCGTGGATTCAAGGGAAGCAGGCGAGGAGATCCCTGAAACCTTGAAGATCGAGTTCGAGGATCCGGCTGATGTGGCTTCTTTTGACGGATTTATCGCCATGGAGGAAAGCGAGCTTAAAAAGCTTTATGATTCTTTGAATCTTGCCATGACATTCGCTGATTTCCTTCATATCCGCAATTACTTCCGCGATGACGAGAAGCGCGATCCTTCGGTTACCGAGATCAGGGTGCTGGATACATACTGGTCCGATCATTGCCGTCACACCACTTTCTCAACAGAGCTTAAAAACGTTGAATTCGGCGAGGGCTATTACAGAGCACCCATCGAAGCAGCTTATAACGACTATATCGCTACACACAAAAATCTTTATGCGGGCAGGAGTGACAAGTTTGTCTGCCTGATGGATCTTGCCATTATCGCGATAAAGAGATTGAAGGCAGAGGGCAAGCTTACCGATCAGGAGGAGAGCGACGAGATAAATGCATGCTCTATCGTGGTTCCTGTTGAGATAGACGGCAAGACTGAGGAGTGGCTTGTAAACTTCAAGAACGAAACCCACAATCACCCCACAGAGATCGAGCCCTTCGGTGGTGCTGCCACATGCCTGGGAGGAGCCATCAGAGATCCCCTTTCAGGGCGTACCTATGTATATCAGGCTATGCGTGTCACAGGTGCGGCCGATCCCACAGTGCCGGTAAAGGATACGATACCGGGCAAGCTTCCGCAGAAAAAGCTGGTACGCGAGGCTGCTCACGGATATTCAAGCTACGGCAACCAGATCGGTCTTGCCACAGGCTATGTAAAAGAGATATATCATCCGGACTACGTTGCAAAACGTATGGAGATCGGCGCAGTTATGGGCGCAGCTCCCCGTTCTGCCGTGCAGCGTCTTGACAGCCGCCCGGGTGATGTGATCGTGTTACTCGGCGGACGTACCGGCCGTGACGGTATCGGCGGAGCCACAGGTTCTTCAAAGGCTCACAACACCCAGTCTACCGCAGTCTGCGGCGCAGAGGTGCAGAAGGGTAATCCACCTACAGAGAGAAAGCTTCAGCGTCTTTTCAGAAGACCTGAGGTTTCATATATCATCAGAAAATGTAACGACTTTGGTGCCGGCGGTGTTTCCGTTGCTATCGGAGAGCTGGCTGACGGTCTTACCGTAGATCTTGATCTTGTACCGAAAAAGTACGCAGGTCTTGACGGCACGGAGCTTGCCATATCAGAGTCTCAGGAGAGAATGGCGGTAGTCCTGGATCCGAAGGATCTGGATAAGTTCATGGGATATGCCGCAGAGGAAAACCTTGAGGCGGTTAAGGTTGCGGTTGTCACCGAGGAGCCGAGACTTGTGCTCAAGTGGAGAGGTCAGAAGATAGTAGATATCAAGCGTTCATTCCTCGATACCAATGGCGCTCATCAGGAGACCGATGTCTTCGTAGAGATACCGAAAAAAGAGGACAACTTCTTTGACAAGATAGAGATAGAAAAGGTAAAAGCAGACCTTGATAAAGATGATGTCAAGGCTGCATGGCTGGATACATTGTCAGACCTTAACGTATGTTCACAGAAAGGTCTGGTGGAGCGTTTCGACGGTTCCATCGGAGCAGGTTCTGTGTTCATGCCATTCGGCGGCAGATACCAGCTTACCGAGACTCAGACCATGGTTGCAAAGCTTCCGGTTTTGAAAGGAAAGTGCGACACAGTCACCATGATGTCATACGGCTTTGATCCGTATCTTTCAAGCTTCAGCCCGTACCACGGTGCTGTTTACGCAGTTGTGGAGTCGCTGTCACGTATCGTGGCATCCGGCGGTGATGCAAAGAAAGTACATTTCACTTTCCAGGAATATTTCCGCCGCATGAGCTCTGAGCCGTCGCGTTGGAGCCAGCCTTTCACAGCACTTTTAGGAGCATACAACGCGCAGGTTTCTCTTGGCCTTGCATCCATAGGAGGCAAGGATTCCATGAGTGGAACCTTTAATGAGATAGACGTTCCGCCGACACTGGTATCTTTTGCGGTTGATGTGGCACGCGAAGCCGAGATCATCACACCGGAACTTAAAGAGGCAGGCGATAAGCTCATTCACTTCACCATCAAAAAGGATGAGTACGACCTTCCGGATTACGATTATCTGTTAATGCTCTACAAGTTTATAAACGAGTGCATCAAAGAAGGAAAGATCAGATCTGCGTACGCTCTTGACGGCAAGGGTATCGCAGCTGCTGTAGCAAAGATGGGCTTCGGTAATAAACTGGGCGTAACACTGAACGGAAATATCGCGGCCAAGGATATCTTCAAGCCGGGCTTCGGCGAGATCATCGCAGAGGTGAGCGAAAATGTGCTTGCCGGCATCAAAGAGGCAGCAGGTGATGTCGGTGTTGCGGTGGAAGAGATTGGCCATGTAAACGACAAGGCACAGTTCATCTACAAGAAAACTGTAATATCCATGAACGAGGCAGTTGATTCATGGACAAAGACTTTGGAGAGAGTATTCCCCACAGTCGCCGTACCCGGAAAAGATACTGTGAACACAGGTCTTTACGATACAAAAGAGATTTATGTCTGCAAGAACAAAGTTGCAAAGCCAAATGTTTTCATACCGGTATTCCCGGGCACGAACTGCGAGTACGATTCCGCAAAGGCATTCGAGAGAGCTGGCGCAACCACTACCGTAAAGGTATTCAGGAACATGTCCGAGAGCGATATAAGGGACTCTGTGGCTGAGTTTGAAAAGGCAATTGCAAACGCACAGATCATCATGTTCCCCGGCGGTTTCTCAGCCGGTGATGAGCCGGAAGGTTCGGCAAAATTCTTTGCCAACGCTTTCAGAAATGAGAGACTTAAAGAGGCTGTCACAAAGCTCTTACAGGAGAGAGACGGACTGATGCTCGGTATCTGCAACGGTTTCCAGGCATTGATCAAATTAGGTCTTGTGCCATACGGTGAGATCCGTGAGCAGAGTGCTGATTCACCCACACTTACTTACAACACCATCGGCAGACATATCAGCCGCATGGTTTACACAAAGGTAGTGACCAATAAATCACCCTGGCTTGCAGGCGCAGAGCTTGGCGGCATATATACGAACCCGGCTTCACACGGTGAGGGACGTTTCGTTGCACCGGAAGAGTGGCTGAAGAAGCTGTTCGAAAACGGACAGGTTGCTACTCAGTATGTAAGGGAAGATGGCACACCCACCATGGATGAAGAGTGGAATGTCAACGGTTCCTTCATGGCTATCGAGGGTATCACAAGCCCTGACGGTCGAATCCTCGGCAAGATGGCTCACTCTGAGAGACGCGGCGATTCTGTAGCTGTGAACATCTACGGCGAGCAGGATATGAAGATCTTCGAGTCGGGTGTTCAGTACTTTATGTAAGTTGTATTTTATCACAGTTATTTAGTATATATTCCGGCACGACCACATATGTGGTCGTGCCTAACCTACTAAATTAACCGTGTAAAACTAATAACAGAAATTATTCTGAAATCACTGTCAACCGAGAGAACATGAAGGTGTTTGATAAGTGAGGCATCAAGTTAAGAAAAATGAACCAGAATTATAAATTGACAATTTCCTACGACGGCACCCGTTATCAGGGCTGGGAACACCAACCGGGAAAAGATACCATTCAGGGCAAGCTGGAGATCGTGCTGGTGAGGATGCTGTTTGACGAGGGTGGTCTCGACAGGGAGCATCCGGATCTCAAAAAGATAGCGGGTGAGACATCCGCTGAGCCCGACTGGCAGCGGTTTTACGGTTGCTTTGAGTATCCGCCGGCAGTGGAGCTGATCGGCGCGGGTCGCACCGATTCCGGAGTGAGCGCAAAGGCCATGACGGCTTCGGTTTTTCTGGATACAGATAAAGACCCGGATGAGATCAGAAAATACATGAACCGGTACCTTCCGGATGACATTTCCGTGGATTCGGTAAACGTGGCGAGCGAGCGTTTCCACGCCAGATATAACGCAGTGGGAAAAACTTATCTTTACACATGCTACGCAGGAGATACTAAGCCCGTGTTCAAGCGCAAGTATGTTTACATGCTGGATGAGATGCCGGATGTGGACGCCATGCGCAAGGCAGCCGAACTCTTAAAAGGCGAGCATGATTTCAAAGCTTTCTGCGGAAATACAAAGATGAAGAAGTCCACCGTGCGTGTGGTGGACGATATCACCATAAAAGTCAGCAAAAACTATATTTACTTTACATTCCACGGTAGCGGCTTTCTGCAGCACATGGTGCGCATCCTCACAGGCACCTTGCTGGAAGTCGGCTTCGGCAGGCTGTCACCCTCTGATATTGATCGCATCATCGACAGCCGCGACCGCAAACTCGCCGGTCCCACAGCCCCCGCGAAGGGATTGTGTCTCATCGAGGTTGATTACAGATAGGTTTGAGCATGAAATGTGAAAGCATTCTATTTTTGAAAAAATATTGAATTGTTTGTAGTAGTATTGCTCGTGCTATCGATCATAACGTGTAGTGCAATTTGTGTTAAAGCTGAAACACGGGAAGAATTGAAAAACAGATGGAGAGAAAAGGTATGTTCAAAACCCTATCAGCCTACATAGGGGAGTACAAAAAGGATGTGATCCTGACGCCCATATGCATGGTGCTCGAAGTAATATTTGAAACATTTATACCGTATGTCATGGCCTACATCATAGATGTGGGCATCGAAAACGAGGACTTAGGCTACATCTTTAAGATGAGTGGTTTACTCCTCGTATTGGCGGCATTAGGTCTTTTGACAGGCCTTGGCGGCGCAAAGTACGGTTCAAGAGCTTCAGCCGGATTTGCCAAAAATTTGCGTTACGGTATGTTTTCCAATATAGAGAAATATTCTTTTGCGAATATTGACAAGTTTTCGACGGCAGGTCTCATCACCCGTCTTACCACGGATGTGACCAATATCCAGAACGCATTTATGATGTTGCTGCGCATGGCTTTCCGTGCGCCGGTTTCCATTGTGTTTGCATTGGTTTTGGCATTTACAATAAATACGAGACTTGCTTCGATCTACCTTATAGCGGTATTTTTCCTGGCTTTTGTTGTGGCTTTGATCATGCTGAGCACGCACAAATATTTTCGACAGCTCTTTGACAAATATGACGAGATGAATGCTTCCACTCAGGAGAACATAGCCGGCATGAGGGTTGTGAAGGCTTATGTCAGGGAAGATTATGAGATAAAGCGTTTCAAGAAGGCTTCAAAGCTCATATACGATCTCAGCCTGAAGGCGGAGAAGAGGATAACCTACATGTCACCTGTCATGATGACCACGGTGTATTGCTGCATCATGCTGATATCCTGGATCGGTGCCAAGATGATAGTGGGCGGCAGCCTTCAGACCGGTGAGCTCATGAGTCTTTTGACATACTGTATGAACATCCTGATGAACCTTATGATGCTGTCCATGATCTTCATGATGGTCATCATGTCTTCGGCATCTGCAAACCGTGTGGCTGAGGTTTTGAATGAAGTGCCGACACTTGCGAATCCGGAGGAACCGGTTTTTGAAGTGGCTGACGGATCTGTAGAGTTCGATCATGTTAATTTCAAATACAATACGGAAGGGACGGGAGATAACATCCTGTCGGATATCAATCTTAAGATAAAGCCCGGCGAGTTTATAGGTATCATAGGTGGTACAGGTTCGGCCAAATCAACACTGGTGAGTCTTATCAGCCGCCTTTACGATGCCACGGAGGGAAGTGTGTCCGTGGGTGGACGTAATGTAAAAGACTACGATATGTCAGCCCTCAGGGATCAGGTGTCGGTAGTGCTGCAAAAGAACGTTCTCTTTTCCGGTACTATCTTAGACAACCTCAGGTGGGGCAAGGAAGATGCCA
This sequence comes from Lachnospiraceae bacterium, assembly GCA_024680835.1. GTDB lineage: Bacteria > Bacillota > Clostridia > Lachnospirales > Lachnospiraceae > RGIG6904. Next base: position 12,998 of record JAILBP010000077.1, read on the forward strand.
CTGAGGCTGAATGTGTCAGGGCCTGCAAGCTGGCCTGTGCGGACGATTTCATAACATCATTTCCGGATGGTTACAATACTTATATCGAACAGGGCGGATCCAATGTTTCCGGAGGCCAGAAACAGAGGCTGTGTATTGCCAGGGCTCTTCTGAAAAATCCAAAGATCCTGATCCTGGATGATTCCACATCTGCGGTGGATACCGCGACGGATGCAAAGATCAGAAAGGCTTTCGCTGATGAGATACCGGGAGTTACCAAGATCATCATAGCTCAGCGAATCTCATCTGTTTCCGGATGCGACCGCGTTATAGTGATGGATAAGGGGCGTATAGATGCTTTTGATACGCCTGAAAATCTGCTGAGCGGTAATGATATCTACAGGGATGTTTATCAGTCTCAGACCGGCGGTAACGGGGATTTTGACGGAGGTGATGCATAATGGCTGAAGAGAAGGTTCGTGAAGTCAAAGTAGGCCAAAGGCGTGGGTCTATGGGACCGAGACCAAAGCTCGAAAATCCCATGGGAATATTCAAGCGGCTCATGGGCATGGTCCTGGGTAAATACTGGCCGCATATGATAGCTGTTGTGATATGTATAGTGATAAGTGCGCTGGCGGGAGTCCGCGGTACACTTTTTATACAGACATTGATAGATGATTATATTAAGCCGCTGTTGTTGAGCGATGTCAAGGATTTCAGCGGGCTTGAGAGAGCCATCGCAGGAGTTGCGGTATTCTATGCCCTGGGTGTCATATGTACATTTGCTTCCTCCAGGATCATGATATATGTGACACAGGGAACATTGAGATCCTTAAGAGATAAGATGTTCGAGCATATGCAGAAGCTGCCGATATCTTTCTTTGACAGACATTCACATGGTGATGTTATGTCTCTGTACACCAATGACATTGACACACTCAGGCAGATGATAAGCCAGAGCATGGTACAGTTTATCTCCAGCGGTATCACTATAGTGACGGTGTTCATCAGTATGCTGGTAATGTCGATACCGCTTACGATACTGACTGTTTTCATGATCGTGGTGCTGATGTTTGCGACAAAGTTTTTTGCGGGCAGATCAAGCCGGTATTTTGTGGAGCAGCAGAGCAATATAGGAAAGGTCAACGGCTTCATAGAGGAGATGATGGAAGGACAGAAGGTTGTGAAGGTCTTCTGTCATGAGCAGAAATCTCTGGAGCAGTTTGAAAAGCTCAACAACGATCTCTACGAGTCCGCATACAGGGCAAATGCCTATTCTTCTTCACTGGGTCCAATCAACGGACAGTTGGGAAATCTGTCATATGTGCTGTGTGTCCTGCTGGGCAGTGTTCTGGCAGCATTAGGTCTTACAGGCATGACTCTGGGAAGACTGGCAACATTCCTGACGTTGAACAGAAGCTTCGTGATGCCCATCAACCAGGTGTCACAGCAGTTTAACTCCATCGTCATGGCTCTGGCGGGCGCAGACAGAATATTCAAGCTTCTGGATGAAGAAGTCGAGGCTGATAACGGTTATGTAACCCTCGTGCGTGCAAAAAGAGAGGGCGATAAGCTGGTGGAGACCGAGGAACGCACCGGAATCTGGGCATGGAAACATACGCATCAGGCTGACGGCAGTGTTGACTATGTAGAGCTTAAGGGCGATGTTGTGTTTGATGATGTGGATTTCGGATATGTGCCGGAAAAGACTGTTTTACACAATGTGGATCTCTTTGCTACACCGGGTCAGAAGATAGCATTTGTAGGCTCTACCGGAGCGGGCAAGACCACCATCACAAACCTGATCAACCGTTTCTATGATATACAGGACGGAAAGATCCGCTACGACGGCATCAACATCAATAAGATCAAAAAAGATGATCTTCGCCACTCCCTTGGGATGGTGCTGCAGGAGACTCAGCTTTTTACCGGTACGGTGAGAGAGAATATCAGATACGGCCGTTTGGATGCTACTGACGAGGAGGTTGAGGCTGCAGCGAGACTTGCCAACGCTGAGGACTTTATCAGACAGCTTCCGGATGGTTATGATACCATGTTGAAAGGCGGCGGAGCAAATCTTTCCCAGGGACAGAGGCAGCTTCTCGCTATAGCGCGAGCTGCGGTCTGTGATCCGCCGGTACTTATTCTGGATGAGGCTACATCTACCATTGATACCCGTACAGAGCGCATAGTACAGGAAGGCATGGACAAGCTGATGCACGGACGCACTACCTTCGTGATAGCACACCGCCTTTCCACGGTCCGTAACTCCGACTGTATCATGGTACTGGAGCAGGGACGCATCATAGAGCGCGGCAATCATGACGAACTTATAGCAAAGGGCGGAAAATACTACCAGCTCTACACAGGAAAGCCTGCATCGGCTCAGCCGGCGTGAGATGCGCTGTTGACAATATACAGGTATATCGGATAGAATGTTGGGGATACAAAAACATAGAAATAAAAGGTGAGACAGATCATGGAAAACGAACATAATATTATAGTGTATGATGAAGATGAGTCGGAAATTGACCTTAAAGATCTTGTGATCCAGGTTATGAAACATTGGCGCAGAATGCTGGTATTTGCGATACTGTTTGCTATGCTGCTGGGAGGTTTCAGGTGCTATAAGGCCTATATTTCATACCAGGCAGATAAGCTGGAAGAGAAGGAAAAGAGAGAAAACAGCTTTGAGTTATGGCAGTATGAAAACACCAAGAAAAAGCTTGAAGAGAACATATCACGTATCGACGAAAAGATAGAGCAGATAAAAGAATATGAGAGTGAGTCGATACTCATGAATATGGATCCTTACGACTATTATCTTGCGTATTGCAGATATTATGTCACGACCAATTACCAGATCAATCCTGAATTGGGATTTCAGGATAAGGACTATACGGACTCGGTAGTGATGGCTTACAGCAGCAAGGTGGTAGATAATGCGCTGTATGACGAGATACGCTCGATCCTCGGAACCGGTGCAGATGACAGATATATGGGAGAGATATTTGATTTCTCTGTAGATACGGAATCAGATATGATCACAATACAGGCTGTGGGCAGGACAGAAGCGGAAGCCGGCAAAGTGCTTGATGCTGTGAGCAAGAAGATGCAGTCTTCATCGGATGCCATATCAAGGGATATCCATGAACACGAGATAAAGCTCATAACCGAAAAAAATGAGCATATCAATTACGATGATACCAACAATGACAGTACGATAAAGGTTAAGGAACTTCAGGATACCGACAAGGATCTGTACCTTGAACTCAATGACGAACTTCTTCAAAACCAGGAACAGCTGGTGGAGCTCGAGAAAAACAGACCTATAGTAGAATTCAATATTTCCGGAGTCGTAAAATATGCAATCCTGGGATTTGCAGTAGGAATTCTGATAGTTATGATGTGGTATGCCGCATTCTATGTTATAGGCGGTAGTGTAAAGACGGAGGAAGATCTTACAAAGAGCCTGAATCTTCGCGTTTTGGGCAGATTTAATAAACCTTTTGGGAAAAACTGGTTTATCGACAAGAAGCTCAGGCACATGGAGGGTGTAAACGAGTTCAACAATACGCCGGAAAAAGCACTTAAGCTTGCGGCAGCTAATATAAATGCATTGACGGATCAAAATGATAAGATAATCATCGTGGGAACTATCCCTGAGGAGGAGCTGAAAGAGGCATGCAAGGTGCTCTCCAAGGGAGCTGTGGCAAAGCTTGAGTATGGCGGCAATGTTTTGGCCAGCGCAACAGCGGTCAATAATCTGTCAAATTCGGATAAGGTTGTCATAGTGGAAAGACTCAGAATGTCACAGAGGGTTGACATCAGCCGTGAGGTGGAGGCATTGAAGAATCTCGGTAAAGAAATTCTCGGTGTAGTGCTTGCATAGGATATCATGACCGGTATGCATGGTTGCTGACAAATACAGATAATTTCGTGCATTCACAGTGATTCGGTTCATAGTTGTGGAACAAAAAAAATAACTGCGGTACGTTTGTATCGCAGTTATTTTTTGTTTGTTTTCAGTTTTGTGCTGAAGCCGTATCCGTTGTCTCACCTGACTGTGTACCGTCTGATGGAGTTTCCTCTGACGGTGTAACATCGGAAGCGGGTCTTACGATAATGGCGTCCGGAAGGTATCTGCCGAAGCCTGAAGGACTTGAAGATTTGGTGATCTGTCTGCCGTTATACCACATGATGGATGAGCTTCCGCCGTCTAAGTTGGCAGCCTGGTATGCACCGTATTCTATCAATATATCGGCACATGTGGCCATTGTGCAGCCGACGCTGTAGCCTACCTGTCTTCCATCTACGATGAGTAACATGAAGGTTCCGTCTTTAGCCTGCCCTATGGCGGTACGCGGCTGTAAGCCGAGTCCGTAGGTTCCTCTCACCACACATTCACCGTTTACGGCTATAGCCGGGAAAAATTCCACAGCCCAGTTGTATTCGGTGACATCCGATTCATAGAAGTTGGAAACATACAATCTGTTGTCGTACTTGCATCCGATCATCTTCCAGAAGCTGTGCTTTGAGCTCTTGGCGTTGCCGTAGTTTTTGCCGTCTATGACGAGGCATCCGTTGACCACGCCGCCGTTTCCGTGTCCCTCGGGATCCACGAAGCCGCTGGCGTTGATGGCTACCAGTGCGCCGTTTCTGGTACCGAAGTTGTCGATGATCTCACCACGGCTGCCTAAGCTTGCGGCTTTCGCCAGATCAACCTGTGCAGGGTCTTTTACTATACAAAGCTTAGCCTTGTAATCCGTGCCGTTTTCCACGCCTACCAGGATCATGTTGTTGGGGATATCCCAAACCAGCACCTTGTCACCGTGGATCGTCTTCAGCCCTTCGCTCCAGTCCATGTCCTCAAATTTGAATTCTTCCCACTGCTCTTTGGTGGTGAAGTTTTTATTGTCCATGTAGGCTCTGACTGTAGCGGAGTTAAGTTCCCAGTATTTGGTGTAGTACTCCGATGCGATTTCCGCGGGGGTCGGTTCCTCCGGTTCTTTGACAACCGGCTCTGTGTCATCGTGTAATACGATATCCACAGGATCTTCCTCCACAGGAACATCTTCCCATGTGCTGTTGAGATTTTCCTGTTCGGCAAAGGCCTCCGCTTTGTCATACATCACATCATCTATGATGAAATGCGGGATGAACGCTGTGGCCAGCCATTGGTGGGAGTTGGTACTCATGGCCGTCTCGATGTAGATCACCCGCCATTTCTCAATGAATGGGATGTTTGAAAAAACACAGACGGTGTACATGACTGCCAATATCAGAAACACCTGTATACATCGGATGCATACCCTGAAAATATTCTGTTTTTTGGTTCTGGGCGGTTTCGGTTTTTTCCTGAACCGCAGTTTCGGTTTGTCCATAAACGCAATTCTAACATTTCCAATATTTTATGGCAATAGGTTTTTGAGAAATAGATAACATCAACAATAAACGAACAAAAGTTCTAAATAACATCTTGCTTTTTTTGGGAAAAGGGAGTATACTATGGAGAATTCACGAGCTGTAAAGCAATGGCGAAAATAACAGATTTGGAGGACGATATGGCTGATAAGAGTACATGCGAAAATGCGTCAACATGCGAAAAGTCAAGCTGCGAGGGATGCAGCGGCAAGAGCGGGATCCCTAAGGAAAAGCCTGCTGAGGGAGTTAAGATCGGCAAGATCATCGGAGTTGTCAGTGGAAAGGGAGGCGTGGGAAAATCCTTTGTCACGGGCTCCATTGCTGCCGCTTTATGTAAGAAAGGTTTTAAGGTGGGTATATTGGACGGTGATATCACAGGTCCCTCCATACCCAGAATGTTCGGTCTCAGCGGAACGCTGTACGGAGATGAGGACGGCAATATCGTACCGATGGATACGCCTTCCGGCATTAAGATCATTTCCATGAATCTGCTGATGGATAATGAGGAATCTCCGGTTATATGGAGAGGTCCTGTCATAGCGGGAACATTAAAGCAGTTCTATACAAATGCTGCATGGGGAGAGCTGGATTATCTCCTGGTGGATATGCCTCCGGGAACCGGAGATGTTCCTCTTACCGTATTCCAGAGCTTTCCGGTGGATGGCATCGTGATAGTCACCAGTCCGCAGGAGTTGGTGGGCATGATAGTCAAGAAGGCAGTTAACATGGCTGCCATGATGAATATAAAGGTTTTCGGTATCGTGGAGAACTTCAGCTACATAGAGTGTCCGGACTGCGGTAAGAAGATATTCCTGTTCGGAGAGAGCAGGGTAGATGACGTTGCGGCGGAGCTTAATATTCCCGTGCTGGCAAAGCTTCCCATAGAGCCGCGCATGTCGGGAGCTTCCGACAGCGGTAAATTCTTTGAAGAGGAATATCACTACTTTGATGAGGTAGTGGACTATTTCATATGATGATCGCTGATGGGATGATGCCGGTCATATGGAGGACAGAATACTTATGAAGAGAAAACTTTTGAATTTTTTTATTTCCATACTGCCGGCTGTCTTTTTTTTGCTGATGGAGTACGCCGTCACCTTCGGTGCCATGCTGGCTTACATGGTTTTCGGCATGTCTGCGGGCGGCATGAATGTGGATGATATTCTGGATAAGATCATAGAACTGGCATCAGATCCGGCCTTCTCAATGGGTATCATGATCATATATGAATGTTTCATCATACTGGCATACGGATTCTGGCATATTAAAGTGACGGAAAAGTCCGAGCACTGCGTCATACCGCGCAATATCAATACTGTATCGGTGATCGCGGTTCTGGTCCTGTCTTTTGGTATGGTGGTGGTAACGGAATATGTCACGATGGCGGAGGATCTTGTGAACCCTGCCTGGTATGATGTTTTCGAGGAGATCATGGAAGATGCCGGCATGGCGGGAGACTTAAGCCTCGGGGCCTTATTGTATGCGAGCATTTTAGCTCCCATCGGAGAGGAACTCATATTCAGGGGATTGGTGTTCCACTATTCACGCAAGGCGTTTCCGGTATGGATCGCCATAATATATCAGGCAATTCTGTTTGGCGCATTTCATATGAACATATTTCAGGCCATATATGCTTTCTTCGCAGGGCTGTTTCTGGGATTTGTGGCATGGTACGGCGGCAATATCGCATGGTCGATCCTGTTCCACATGGTATACAACACTATTCAGTCACTGCCGCTCTTTGGCTTTTTGGATTATGCGCAGGACAATTACTTTTATTTCATGATCATTTTGACAGCGGGAGTTTTGGTATGCATGGCAGCCATCTTTTGGTACAAGAGGGGTATTGATCATAGGAATGAGGAGAATGCCATCTATGAAGATCTGATGGCTAAGGGATATACTCCCCTCACAGGTGGAGACAGCGGCACGGTTTATTGAGTTGATACGGTGTTACTATTCACAGCCAATATCATGTAGTATACAGGCTGCCAGCTTGCTGAGCAGACTGTATGCTATATGATATTGGCTGTGAATAGTAACGATACGGCACATAGGAGAGGGCATATATGTCTTTTGTACACCTTCATACACATACGGAGTATTCGCTTCTGGACGGCTCCAACAAGATAACAGAATATGTTAAGCGTGTAAAAGAGCTGGGGATGGACTCTGCTGCCATCACAGATCACGGTGTCATGTACGGTGTTATTGACTTCTACAAAGCCGCGAAGGCAGCAGGCATCAAGCCGGTTCTGGGCTGTGAGGTCTATGTGGCGCCGGGATCCAGGTTTGACAGGGAACCGGGAGTCAGGGATGAGAGATATTTCCACCTCATATTGCTGGCGGAGAATAACACCGGATATCAAAACCTTATCAAGATAGTATCCCGTGGATTTACCGAGGGCTTTTATTACAAACCGCGTGTCGATGTTGAGATTTTGGAGCAATATCATGAGGGTATAATAGCTCTTTCGGCATGCCTTGCGGGTGAGATTCCCAGGGCGCTTGAGCGCGGGGATTACGATGGCGCAAAAGCCGTTGCCCTCAGGTATGAGCAGATATTCGGAAAGGGCAATTTCTTCCTGGAATTGCAGGATCACGGTATCCCTGCCCAGAAGACAGTCAATATGGATCTTCTGCGTATGTCACAGGAGACGGGGATCGAGCTGGTATGTACCAATGACTGTCATTATACCTATGCTTCCGATGAGAAATCCCATGATGTTCTGCTGTGTATCCAGACACAGGCAAAGGTTTCCGATACGGACAGAATGCGCTATGAGGGCGGCCAGTTTTACGTGAAGAGCGAGGAGGAGATGGCGTCTCTTTTCCCATATGCCCTTCAGGCGCTGGAAAACACTCAGAAGATAGCGGACAGGTGCAATGTGGAGATAGAGTTCCATGTCACCAAGATGCCGGCGTATGAGGTTCCGGAGGGCTTTACCACAGAGACCTATCTCGAAAAGCTGTGCTATGACGGCCTCAAAAAGCGCTATCCTGATACATACGAATCCCTGATGCCACAGCTGGATTACGAGCTTGGTGTCATCAAAAAGATGGGGTATGTGGAGTACTTCCTCATAGTGTGGGATTACATCAATTTTGCCCGTACAAACGGTATCCCGGTGGGACCGGGAAGAGGAAGTGCTGCGGGATCTCTGGTGTCATATTCCACGGGGATCACTAATATCGATCCCATAAGATACAGTCTTATTTTTGAGCGTTTTCTGAATCCCGAGCGTGTATCCATGCCTGATATAGACGTGGATTTCTGCTATGAGAGGCGTCAGGAAGTCATAGACTATGTCATTGACAAATACGGTAAAGACTGCGTTACGCAGATAGTTACTTTCGGAACGCTGGCAGCCAGAGGCGTTATAAGGGATGTGGGACGCGCTATGGATCTGCCCTATGCTCTGTGTGACTCACTGTCCAAGAGTATTCCGGCGGAGCTTGGAATCACCATACGTAAAGCTCTGGATATGAATCCGGAGTTAAAGGAAAGATATGACACGGATCCTCAGGTTCATGAGCTGTTAGATCTGTCCATGTGTCTCGAAGGCCTGCCCAGGCATACATCCGTGCATGCTGCAGGTGTCGTTATAGCATCCCGTCCGATGGATGAGTTTGTGCCGCTGTCGAGGGGCACTGACGGCTGCATCACCACACAGTACACCATGACCACCATCGAGGAGCTTGGACTTCTCAAGATGGATTTTCTGGGTCTTCGAACCCTTACTGTAATAGAGGACGCATGCAAACTCATAGAGATGAGCACCGGAGTCAAGCCGGATATGGATACCATAGATCTGGAGGACGAGGCGGTTTATGACATGATAAGCTCCGGAAAATGTGAGGGTGTATTCCAGCTGGAATCTGCCGGCATGAAGAATTTCATGAAGGAGCTTAAGCCGAGAAATCTGGAGGATGTTATCGCGGGCATATCTCTCTACAGACCGGGTCCCATGGATTTCATACCCGCGTATATCAAGGGCAAGAACAACCCCGATGCCATCGTATATGACTGTCCTCAGCTGGAGCCAATATTAAAGGCTACTTATGGATGTATCGTGTACCAGGAACAGGTTATGCAGATCTTTCAGAATCTTTCCGGGTATACTCTGGGCGGAGCCGATGAGATAAGGCGTGCCATGTCCAAAAAGAAGACTTATGTCATGGACGAACACAGGCAGTACTTTATCTTCGGAAACCCCGACAAGAACATCACAGGCTGCGTCAATAACGGGATCTCTGAGGCTGTTGCCAATAAGATATACGACGATATGGCGGACTTTGCCAAGTACGCATTCAACAAAAGCCATGCGGCGGCCTATGCCGTGGTGGCATATCAGACAGCTTACCTGAAATACCATTATCCTGTGGAATTTATGGCTGCGCTGATGACCAGCGTCAAGGATAACACATCCAAAGTTTCCGAATACATTCTGACCTGTCGCAAGATGGGGATCAAGATACTGCCGCCGGATATCAACACCGGATACGGCGATTTTTCCGTATATGAAGGCGGCATACGCTACGGTATGAATGCCGTGAAATCTGTGGGTAAACCTGTCATAGATGCCATCGTGACGGAGCGT
>JAILBP010000153.1:0-4710 GCA_024680835.1 Lachnospiraceae bacterium
ACTTCCTTCAGGGCTTCGCTGTAAATACTCATTACCCGGGAACTTATCCCGGGATCGTCACATACAATCACATTTGATGAAACCTTATCAAAACACTCATCAGGGAATTGCTTTGTGACGCTGATACATCCTGCATCATCAGCGAGCTTGTCCAGCTCTTCCTTACCTGTCATAAAGTTCAGGAAAACCTCCGCCCACTGCCTGTTGACGCTTTTTGCATTAAGGCTTAAAGCGGATGCGCTTTTCAGACAAACCGATGCCCCATCCGATCCCAAAGGCATGGGCACAAAGCTGTGTTGAAAATCATCCGCCAAAACACTGGCCGCAGTCACGCAGTCAGTCGGCATAAATACGATCTCACCGGCCTCAAAGGATTTCAAAGCGCTTTCCGCATCCGTATGTTCCGCAACCCTGCTGTCGCTGAAAAACCTTTTCTTCCTCAGGAATTTCAGCATTTCAAAGCTTTCTGCCAGGTAATCTCCCGCGTTTTCCTCAGCCCTGCCCATGGAGATCACTGCTTCTGTTGTGCTGTCATTCTCTGAAAGATAAGCCACGAGCTGGTCTTTCAGAAGATCCGCGTACATATCGGAACTTCCACCCAGGGCGCAGATCCCGTCATCCTTCAGTACCGAACACGCATTATAGAGTTCTATATACTCTGTCGGTATTTCAAGATCATACTGTTCCAACGCGGTCTCGTTAACCAATAGTCCGCTGACATTTGCTTGAAATGGAATAGCAAAACACACATTGCCGGACTCGTACTGCGAAGCAAAATACTGATCTATGGCACCTTTGTCTATATCCGTTTCCGAAAGATCCACGGTGTCGGACCGGATAACCTTACTCTCAGTATATAATATCTTATCTGATATAAAAAGATCTGATGCGCCTTCCTCAAGACATTTTTCCAGCGCAAGACGATACGAAGCCGCTTTCCTCTCTGCAGCATACTCATCCGCAGTATTACCGGAAACCTCACTGTCGGGATCTGTCACCAGATCCCCTGCGGCAGAATTTTCCATTAAGCCTCCGGAAGCCTCGTCATCCGTCAGATCGTAATACTCAACTTTTACATTCGGATAATACTCATTAAAATCTGCTATTACTTCATTAAGACCCGAAATCTCACTATCATAACCTGCGATGATGACCGATCCCGCATCCTCTGATATAACCTTTGATATTTCCGCAGAGACGTCTGCCGATACAGCAGTATCTCCGGCAGTCACTCCGTTATCGGAAACACCGTTTTCACTCCTCTTCGCCCCGCATCCTGCCAGACACAGCATAAAGCAAACAAACACCGCCAGCATAGCCGGCGGTATTTGATTGAAAGTCTTTTTTATGGATGCATCTTTGTAACAGTCCCGGATCAAAGCTTCGGACCTGCTGAAACAAGAGCTTTTCCAGCATCATTTGTAGTGTATTTAACGAAGTTCTTGTTGAATCTCTCTGCGAGATCCTTTGCTTTCTTCTCCCACTCTGCAGCATCTGCATATGTGTCTCTCGGATCGAGGATAGCAGGATCAACACCCGGAAGCTCTGTCGGAACCTCGAAGTCGAACATCGGGATCTTCTTGGTAGGAGCTTTATTGATATCACCTGAAAGGATGGCATCGATGATACCTCTGGTGTCTTTAATGGTGATACGCTTGCCTGTGCCGTTCCAGCCTGTGTTAACAAGGTAAGCCTTTGCGCCTGATGCCTGCATTCTCTTTACAAGCTCCTCAGCGTACTTGGTCGGATGAAGCTCAAGGAAAGCCTGTCCGAAGCAAGCAGAGAATGTAGGTGTGGGCTCTGTGATGCCGCGCTCTGTACCTGCAAGCTTAGCTGTAAATCCTGAAAGGAAGTAGTACTGTGTCTGCTCCGGTGTCAGGATAGATACCGGCGGCAGTACGCCGAATGCATCGGCTGAAAGGAAGATTACGTTATCAGCGGCAGGACCTGCTGACTTTCCGTTAACCTTCAATGCGATCTTCTCAATGTGATCGATGGGATAAGAAACACGTGTGTTCTCTGTAACGCTCTTATCATCGAAATCGATCTTGCCGTCATCTGCTACTGTAACGTTCTCAAGAAGAGCGTTTCTCTTGATAGCATTGTAGATATCCGGCTCAGAGTCTTTGTCAAGACCGATAACCTTAGCGTAGCATCCGCCCTCAAGGTTGAATACGCCGTTGTCATCCCAGCCGTGCTCATCATCACCGATGAGAAGACGCTTGGGATCTGTAGAAAGTGTGGTCTTACCTGTTCCTGAAAGACCAAAGAAGATAGCTGTGTTATTGCCTTCCGTATCTGTGTTGGCTGAGCAGTGCATTGAAGCGATGCCCTTGAGTGGCAGATAGTAGTTCATCATAGAGAACAGACCTTTCTTCAGCTCGCCGCCGTACCATGTGTTCAGGATAACCTGCTCTTTTGAAGTGATGTTGAATGCTGCGCATGTCTCAGAGTTCATACCGAGCTCAGCGAAGTTCTCAACCTTTGCCTTGGAAGCGTTATATACTACGAAATCCGGCTCAAAAGAAGCGAGCTCCTCATCTGTCGGAACGATAAACATATTCTTTACGAAATGAGCCTGCCATGCAACTTCCATGATGAAACGAACCGCCATTCTGGTATCTGCATTTGCGCCGCAGAATGCGTCAACAACGAAAAGACGCTTTCCTGAAAGCTCTTTTTTTGCCATGTCCTTTACCTTAGCCCAAACATCCTCTGACATCGGATGGTTGTCGTTCGGGTATTCCGGTGTTGTCCACCATACTGTATCCTTTGAATTCTCGTCCATGACAATGTATTTGTCTTTGGGAGAACGTCCTGTGAAAATACCGGTCATAACGTTAACAGTATCAAGCTCTGTGAGCTTTCCTACTTCGTAACCTGTGTTCTCTGCCTTGAGTTCTTCCTCATAGAGCATCTCGTAAGAAGGATTGTACACGATCTCTGTCGTGCCTGTGATACCGTACTTGGTTAAATCGATAGCTGCCATATTATATCTCTCCTTTTTATAATATTTTAACCATGCTGCCGTCCGAAAAGCCGCGGTATAAGTGGCATTCAGCCGGATAAACCGGCCTGTGTCACCGGTCTTTGCGTCTCTGCCGGTCAACAACATTGTACTACAAAAAATACATTTCCATCATACTATTTGACAAAAATTTGTCAATAAATTCAGCTTAAAAAACTGATGATTTTATGTTTTTTTTTTATACAAAAACATTAAGACAATGCCTGTTCAATGTCCTTGATAAGGTCCTCTTTATCCTCGAGTCCCAGTGAGATTCTGACAAGACCTGCCGGGATTCCTGCTGCTATCAACTGCTCGTCGGTCAGCTGTCTGTGTGTGCTGGTTGCCGGATTCAGGCAGCATGATCTGGCGTCTGCAACATGTGTCTCAATAGCGCAGAGCTTGAGTTTCTTCATAAATGCCTCTGCACCTTTACGTCCGCCTTCAATCTCAAATGAAACGACACCGCAGCCGCCGTTGGGCAGGTACTTCTGTGCTCTCTCATAATATGGATCAGACTTAAGTCCCGGATAGTTAACCTTAACAACCCTCGGGTGCTTCTCCAGGAATTCAGCTACTGCCTGCGCGTTCTCAACATGTCTCGGCATTCTCACATGAAGGGACTCCAATCCCAGATTTAAGATAAATGCGCTCTGCGGTGACTGAACACAGCCAAAATCACGCATGAGCTGAGCAACACCCTTTGTGATGTATGCAGCCGCATTTCCGAATTTTTCCACATAAGTTATACCATGGTATGAATCATCCGGTGTGCAAAGTCCCGGAAACTTATCAGCATGAGCCATCCAGTCAAACTTACCCGAATCGATTATGGCTCCACCTACTGTGGCACCATGACCGTCGATATATTTTGTTGTGGCATGAGTCACGATATCAGCGCCCCACTCAATAGGTCTGCAGTTTACCGGTGTCGGGAATGTATTGTCCACGATGAGCGGTACACCATGAGCATGAGCAACCTTTGCAAAGAGCTCTATATCCAAAACAGTAAGAGCCGGATTAGCGATGGTCTCACCGAACATAGCTCTTGTGTTGTCTTTGAATGCGGCATTCAATTCCTCTTCCGACGCATCCGGTGAAACAAAAGTAACCTCTATGCCCATCTTTGCCATGGTAACGGCGATGAGGTTGAAAGTTCCGCCGTATATTGATGAAGATGCCACGATATGGCTTCCGCACTCACATATGTTGAAAAGCGCAAAGAAGTTTGCAGACTGTCCTGATCCTGTCAGCATTGCGGCAGATCCGCCCTCAAGCTCGGCCAGTTTTGCAGCCACATAGTCACATGTCGGGTTTGCAAGTCTTGAGTAAAAATATCCGGTTGTCTCAAGGTCAAACAGTTTTCCCATATCCTCACTTGTATCATACTTAAAGGTAGTAGACTGGATGATAGGAATCTGTCTCGGCTCCCCGTTTCCCGGTGTGTAGCCTGCCTGCACGCACTTGGTGTTCAATTTGTGATCGCTCATTTTTATGTTCTCCTTTTTTATGTTATATATACCCCACCCGCCCTACGGGCACCCTCCCCAGAGGGGAGGGCTTAACCGGGGGTATTTACTGTCATCTTATCCCATCCACTTTGTAGGCCCTATTAAATCCCTCCCCTTTGGGGAGGGATTAACCGGAGATATTTGCTATCATCTTATCCCATCCACTTTGTAGGCCCTATTAAATCCCTCCCC
>JAILBP010000015.1:0-4318 GCA_024680835.1 Lachnospiraceae bacterium
TTTTTTGGTATAATGGTATCATAGAAATCAGATATGGAGGGTATCTGCCTATGATGTCAACGAACGTCGAAAAGAACCGAGAACAGGTTCAATTCATCTGTATGGATGACCTTGTTCCCAAGGATCATCTGCTCCGATTGATTGATGGTGCACTTGACTGGTCATTCATTTATGATCTTGTAGAGGACAAGTACTCTCCGGACAATGGGCGCCCAAGCCTGGATCCGGTCGTGCTGATAAAGATTCCACTCATACAGTATCTCTACGGTATTAAGAGTATGCGGCAAACAATTAAGGAAATAGAAGTAAATGTCGCTTATCGATGGTTCTTAGGTCTTGATCTATACAGCAAAGTCCCCCACTTCTCTACTTTCGGAAAGAATTATACTCGACGGTTTAAAGATACCGATCTTTTTGAACAGATATTCTCACGTATTCTTGAAGAGTGTTATAAATACGATCTTATTGATCCCACTGAAATATTCGTTGATGCCACACATGTAAAGGCCAGAGCCAATGCAAAAAAGCATCAAAAGCAAATCGCTAAACAGGAGAGCCTGTTTTACGAAGAGCAGCTTAAGGAAGAAATAAATAGAGATCGGGAAGAGCACGGAAAAAAGCCATTGAAAGATAAAGATGATGGTCCAAGCGGAGGCACCGGCGGAGGTAAAGAAAAAGAAATCAAAGTAAGCACCTCAGATCCAGACAGTGGATGGTTTCACAAAGGAGAGCATAAACAGGTTTTTGCGTATTCAGTTGAAACCGCATGTGATAAAAACGGATGGATTCTCGGATATACAGTCAGTCCCGGTAATCAGCATGACAGTCGGACATTCAAAGGACTGTATGACAAGATGAAACCTCTTAATCCGAATATCATGATCATGGATGCAGGATATAAAACCCCGGCAATTGCAAAAATGCTTATTGATGATGGAATAAAACCATTGTTCCCATACAAATGCCCCATGACAAAGAAAGGATTCTTTAGAAAGTATCAGTATGTTTATGATGAATACTATGATTGCTATCTGTGCCCCAATGATAAAATACTAAAATACAGAACTACCAATCGTGACGGGTACAGAGAATATAAAAGCAATCCACATGATTGTGCGAAATGTCCTTATATCGACCAATGTACAGAAAGCCAGAATCATCAGAAAACTGTCACACGGCACATATGGGAAGATTACGTAGAAATAACTGAAGATATCCGACACACAATCGGAATGAAGGATCTATACAATAAACGAAAAGAAACCATAGAGCGATTGTTTGGAACAGCAAAAGAGAATCACGGTTTCCGATACACGCAGATGTATGGAAAGGCCCGGATGCAAATGAAGGTCGGGCTAACTTTTGCGTGTATGAATCTAAAGAAACTGGCAAGAATCCTAAAAAAGAAGGGGATAATCCCCACTATTTTTCGCTATTTTCCTAAAAATCTACCAATTGCATGCTAAAACAGGAAAAATAACGAGAAAACCCGGTTCAGCGGAACTTTCCGCCAAACCGGGTTTGTCTACAGTCTGAGCACGGTGAATGCTTGCATTCATACGTGCTTTTATTCTTTGTCCGTGTAGTGCTATCTGCCTGTAAAAAATGCCTTATCAAACATCAGCGCTGCCGGAGCTTTTTTCTTATCTCCACTTCTTACGTGATACTTTTTTACCTGTCCGTTTTTCGGAAAATCCATACCCATAACGAGAGCACGCTTATAGACCGCCCGGTACGAGAGGCGTTCGGCCTCCTCGATATTTTTCTCCAGAGTGAGATTCTCCTGTTCCATTGATTCTATATCAGCCTTCAGCGCAAAAACCTGCTTTTCCAGGGAAGTTCTTGAGCTCTGGCGGTTGACAACGGATAGAGATGTCGTCAGAGATAAAACGGCTGTGAATATGATCGCAAGAACCGTTTTTCTGAATCGTCTTTTTTCTGTAGCTTTCTCGATGTCTATGACTCGGATACTTCGCCCGGTATCGACTATCCTGACGGCGACGTTACCGATCAGGTATTCAGATACTGCTTTCATTTTGTCCTCTTTTTCCCTGCGGATCAGGCTTATCAGTAGCGTCCACTATCAGCATGGTTATGGCGCCGGAACGGCTCGTGTAGTGTTCGTCGGCGTAGTTGTCCACCCGCCGGATCACTTCGTCCTCCAGCGTGATATTGATCCTTTTCTTCATCAAAGCCCTCACGTGTGAAAGATTACATAAATCGTGTGTATAAAACACTCACGTACAACACATAAACTACACATATTATACATCAACAATACACATCTGTCAAGAAACATTTTGTCACTATTCACGGTAACTTTTTTTTATCATTTTTTCCTTGCGGGAAAACAAATATTGTGCTATAATAAGAAACGATAGTTTGAATCTGTTTTTTTCAGAACACGAGAAAGGAGAAGCACAACATGAGCAGAAAGAAAAGTGGGAGACTCATAGCCAAGTTTGCAGCGATTGCCATGGCTATGTCTCTGGTGGCTCCGGTAGCGGCAACGACCGTGACGACGGCAAATGCTGCAGCGGTACCGAAGCTATCCGTAACATCAAAGACTATCAAGAACGGCAAGAGCTTTGTTTTGAAGCTCACCAAGAACGGCGTTTCAAAGATAGTCAGCACAAAGTGGTCAGTCAATGATGCCGGAGATGATTACGTTTATCTCGATCCGATTAAGAAGTATAAGGTTAGGGTAAATGGTGATGATGATGACGCCGGCATTGCAAGAGTAAGATGCGTTGTAACATACAAGGTAGGATCGGTTACGAGGAAGAAGAAGCTTGTCTGCAAGGTTACTGTCAAGAAACCGACTACTACGCCGACAGCAGCACCCGTTGACCCGGCACAGCCGACAACACAGCCTGTTCAGACGGTGATTCCGGTGTTTGATCCTGCGAGCAACACGTTTACGCTGAAGTTTGACAGCGCTATGACTTGTTCTATTGCTGCGGATAACAACAACGGAGATGGAACCAAGGAGTGGATCAGCAAGTCTTCACAGGTGGCATCTGTTAACTGGCAGGGTACCACAAACTATCTTGTAAGGATTCTCAAGGTAGTGCTTTCAGCTGATGCCAAGACCGTTGTTGTAGCGGTAGCGCCGAACAAGATGCGTGTAGGAGCCAGGTTTGATGTAGTTCTGACAGGCTTCTATCAGCAGGGCAAGACTGCAACAACTACTCCGGTCAGGTATTCGATGAATACCACAGTTCCGAGTCTCCAGTTGGCTGTAGACGACGATCTGAATCAGCCTTATGTAGACAACAACGGAAACTCAAGTATCTCTATCACTTTCAATCAGCCGGTTAAACCGCTTGTCAACTATGACTCTGTAGTAGGTGGTTCAACTTACGAGAAGGGTTACTGGAATACATATGCCAACATGCAGAAGGTTGCCAAGGTATACCAGATCGCTTCCAATGGCTCTGTAACTAACAACACTATAGCGATCAGCAAGATCAGTGCTTTCAACAAATCAGGAAAGACTGACGGAACCATAGAGTACATCACCATTGATTTGGGAACAGTGCTTACAAATATCACATCGTATCAGATCGTCATCGATGGTTTCGCTCTTCCGTCCAGTAGTTCAGCTACACAGATGAAGACAACAGCTACGTTCAAGAACGAAGTGATGATCAAAGGCCAGGGATCATATACGGATCTCTCCAGTACACAGAGCAGATACAATCAGGATACCGATGTTGTTCTGTACTTCAAGGTTATGAACAACTATGGACGCGGACAGACTCTTACCCGTCTTGATAACAATAGAAGGACAAATACGGGAGCAGCTGCACCGAGTTCATATCTGACGGTACTTGATAGTTATAACAGATCATGTACTATCAGTTATATCACATCTACGAAGAACAGCAATGACATCGAGGTTGGTCTGTATGGCTGCAGAGGAAACACAAAGTATACACTGAGATTTGCAAATGCATTCCCGTCAGTATTCCTTGACCTGTCATCTTCACAGCTGATGAGTCCGGGAGCAGATCTGGTTATCGGAAGTGTAACTCCGACTGCTACACCGACTCCGGGATATGTTGATACCGCTTCCTGGGATAACGCAAAGAGCGCATTTGTCATCACACTCCCACAGGCGTTTGATACCAGCGTTGGATATGATGAGAACACTACGATCGACAACGTCTCAGTACGCAGATGGTGGGCAGCAAAGGCCGACAGTCTTGTGACATTCTACAGCGCGGACAAGAACTCCGGTTATTACAATAGGAACAACCCGTTGTATATAACCCCGGATGCTATCACCCTTGATAACACTTCATCAAGACGTCTG
>JAILBP010000186.1:0-8360 GCA_024680835.1 Lachnospiraceae bacterium
ATCAGCATAAAAGCCACTACAGAGGAACACCTCGGCTTTACCGGCAGGGGTGAGGGTATCGCTTCATACGCTGTATGTATCATAGAATCACTCTATGAAAATGCCGCAACGGTGTATGATTCCGCAAGATCCTGCGAGAACTGCGCGGGGTGTGCGCGCTGTCCCGGTCGGGACACTGATGAAGAGAATTGAAAGACCTTTTACATATAAAAGTTTAGTTACTATATCAAAGTTTATTATGTGATCATGCCGGAGTATAGGTCAACTTTGAACAGTAACAGTTTGTAATGAAAAGAGTGAGGAAAAGAATATGAAGATTTTGAATACGATGAGCAGAAAAAAAGAGGAATTTGTTCCCGTGGAAGAGGGAAAGGTAAAGATGTATGTCTGCGGTCCCACCGTATATAATTACATTCATATCGGCAATGCCCGCCCTATGATAGTGTTCGATACATTCAGAAGATACCTTGAATACAAGGGGTATGAGGTGAATTATGTTTCCAACTTCACGGATGTGGATGACAAGATAATAAAGAGAGCAATCGAGGAAAACGCTGATGCTTCCGAGATATCAAAGAGGTATATCGAAGAGTGCAAAAAGGACATGGAAGGGTTGAATGTCAGACCTGCCACAACGCATCCCCTTGCAACGGAGGAGATAGGTGGCATGATAGACATGATATCTACCCTGATAGAGAAGGGATATGCCTATGTGAGTGCCGATGGCACGGTTTATTACAGGACGAGAAAGTTTGCTGAGTACGGAAAGCTCTCCCACAAAAATATCGACGACCTTGAGGCCGGACACAGAGAGATAAAGGAAGTGGGCGAGCAAAAGGAAGATCCGCTGGATTTTGTACTGTGGAAACCCAAAAAAGACGGTGAGCCCTTCTGGGAGTCTCCCTGGTGCGAAGGAAGACCGGGATGGCATATCGAGTGCTCAGTCATGGCAAAAAAATATCTGGGCGATGAGATAGATATCCACGCTGGTGGAGAGGATCTGATCTTCCCGCATCACGAGAATGAGATTGCTCAGTCCGAGGCTGCCAACGGAAAGACATTTTCAAGATACTGGATGCACAACGGATTTTTAAATATTGATAACCGTAAGATGTCAAAATCTCTTGGCAATTTCTTTACTGTGAGAGATATTTCCGAAAAATATGACCTTCAGGTTTTGAGATTTTTTATGCTTCAGGCACACTACAGAAATCCGCTGAATTTCTCTGCGGAGCTGATGGAAGCAGCTGCCAACAGTCTGGACAGGATACTGACATCTGCCGATAAGCTCACAAGGCTTTTGGAAGTTGCACCGGATAAGGCAATGACCGACGGTGAGAAGGCGGATTTCGCTTCCACGGACAGGTTTGTGGAGAAGTTTGAGGCATCCATGGATGACGATTGCAATACCGCAGATGCCATAACAGCTGTGTTTGAGCTGGTGAGGTTTATAAACGCAGGCGCAACGGCGGATAATTCAAAGGAATATATAAAGGCTCTCTACGACAGGTTGTTCACATTGTGCGATGTTTTAGGTCTTAAGATCGAGAAAAAACAGGAAACCCTGGACTCGGAGATAGAGGCTCTGATAGCGGACCGCCAGGCAGCCCGTAAAGCCAAGGATTTTGCCAAAGCCGATGAGATCAGGGATAAGCTCCTTGGAATGGGTATTATACTGGAGGATACCAGAGAGGGTGTCAAATGGAAGAGGGCTTGAGAGGTTTTTTGACTGCCCTGGAAGAGAGTTTTACGCCTTCCGGGACGGAAGACAATGCGGACAGACCGGTGGAAGATCTAAGGCAGGTGCCGATACTGTCACTGGCTTTTCTGGGAGATACTGTGTTTGATCTTTATATGAGGACGGTGGCGGTCAGGGTTAAAAAAAATAATCCTACCGATGCCCACCGTTTCGCCACAAAGTATGTGAAGGCTGCGGCACAGGCCAGGATGGCGGAGCATCTTGAAAGTCTCCTGACTGAAGAGGAGCTTTCCGTGTACAGGAGAGGACGCAATGCAAAAAACGCCTCTCTGGCAAAAAATGCCACTGTGGGCGATTACAGGAAGGCTACGGGCTTTGAGGCTTTGCTGGGATGGCTTTATCTTTCCGGAGACACGGAGCGCATACTGAAGCTATGCAAGGAATCGTTTGACAATTACACGCCGAAGGAGAGTGAAGGCAGTGAGAGCAGCAACAGATCGGAATACTCAGGAGAATCGGATTGAGGGCAGAAATGCCGTGTTGGAGGCTGTCAGGAGCGGAGCTTCCATCGATAGGATATATATCATAGAAGATATAAAAGACGGACCGCTTCAGACTATATTGAGGGAGGCGGACAGGGCGAAGATCAGGGTCGACCGTGTCAAAAAGGAAAGGCTCGACGGCATGTCGGTAACGGGAAAACATCAGGGCGTCATAGCAAAGGTCGCATCCTTCGATTATGCCGAGGTTGATGATATCCTGAAGAAAGCCGCGGATAAAGGCGAAAAGCCTTTCATATTCATATTGGACGGTATCGAGGATCCCCATAACTTAGGCGCCATCATCAGAAGTGCAAACCAGGCGGGGGCTCACGGTGTCATAATACCCAAAAACAGGGCATGTACACTGACTGCGACGGTGGCAAAAACATCTGCCGGTGCGTTGAGTTACACACCGGTTGCGAAGGTTACCAATATTACCCGCACCATGGAGGAGCTGAAGGCACAGGGGATGTGGTTTGTCTGCGCTGATATGGAGGGCGAGAGCATGTATGATCTGGATATGAGCGGTGCCATCGGGCTTGTGATCGGTTCCGAGGGCGACGGCGTTTCCAGACTTGTGAGAGAAAACTGTGATTTTACCGCACGGATACCGATGTACGGAGATATAGATTCCCTGAATGCCTCGGTGGCGGCGGGAATCCTGGGATTTGAGATCGCGAGACAGCGCCATGCAAAATGATAAAACGCCGCAATACGGCAGATTACACAAATTTGACGGGGCATCCGACGAGGAGCTTCTGGACAGCCGGAACATAGACAGATCGGAACTGACGGACTATCTTCTGGTAAAATATAAAAAACTGGTTGCCAAAAATGCCAACAGGCTTTTCATCATAGGCGCAGAGACCGATGACCTCATACAGGAGGGCATGATAGGCCTTTTTCATGCCATAACCGATTACGATATAGATAAAAATCCCAGTTTTTATTATTTCGCGGATATGTGTATCAAAAGGCAGATGTATAAGGCAATCCAGAATTCCCAGACCAAGAAACAGATGCCCCTCAACACATCCGTCTCCATAGACGAAACCTTTGGAGAGGATACGGAGGACAGTTTTTCGGATCCTCAGGAGCTTTTTATACGGCGTGAGAATACGGAAGAGTTCGTTAAGCGTTTGCGCTCGGAGCTGTCTCCCATGGAGAACAGGGTTTTGGCAAGGTTTATAGCAGGCTTTGATTACAGGGAGATAGCTGCCAGTATGGAGAAGACGCCGAAAGCCATAGACAACGCCCTTACCCGCATCAAGAAAAAGGCTTTGGCTCTCAGGGATCAGGTTTAAGTTTATGATGACAAAACTTTTCATAAATGTTATCATTTACAGTAAGCGGGATCAGATATTTCGTTTACCGTAAGAGTAGCCGGAGTGAATTCGGTCCGCGTTTTTTGTGAGAGATCACAGCGCCGGGCGGATCACGGGAGTTTATCATATTGTAGGGGAGAATATATGCAGTATCTTAGTATCAGACTTGGAAACATAAAATACGGGATTCCCATCGAGAAAGTGGTATCCATAGAACCGCACAGTGATTTTATCAAACTTCCCTGCGGGGCTGAGTATGTGACGGGCATCAAAAACCTTCACGGGAACACGATCCCCGTTTACAACCTGTCCAAGAGATTCGGTAATCCCGCAGATAAGCTGATGAATATAGTGATAGTCACATGTTCGGGCTTTAATGTGGGGCTGGAGGTGGATGAGGTTTTGTCCCTTGAGAATGCGGCAGCCGACGAGGTTGAGGCAATGCCACAGATGATCAAGAGCTCACAGAAATACATGATGGACGTTGCCCATAAGGGCACGGAACTCACCGTGATGGTGGATATAGACAAGCTTCTCGATGAATTCGAGATGGAAGAAATGGAAAAAATGCTTAAGGGAGAAAGTTGAATATGTATCTATAGGGGAATGCCTGCTGTCTGTGTCAGCAGGTTTTCTGGTATTTTATCGTTTTAGGCCGGAGGAAAAGACTATGAGAGCAGATGTAAAGGTGTTGGGTGCAGGTACATGGGGAATAGCGCTGGCGAGACTTTTGGCGCTGAACGGACATGATGTATGTGTCTGGTCGGCAATAGAATCAGAGATCGACGAGCTGGGAACTACCCGGAAACATAAGAACCTTCCGGGGATGACCATTCCGGATGAGATTAAATTTGAGAAGAGCATTGAAAAGACTTTGACGACACATACCGGAGGGGAGAAGAGGATCATAGTGTTTGCGGTGCCCTCCATATTTGTGAGAAATACGGCTGCTTCCGCTGCACCTTTCCTGGAGGAGGGCGACATAGTGGTAGACGTTGCCAAGGGTATCGAGGAGGGAACCCTTCTCACCATGACAGGCATCATAGAAGACGAGCTTGAGAAAGCGAAGGTTAAGGTGGCCGGTGTAGTGGCGCTGTCGGGCCCCACCCATGCGGAGGAAGTGGCAAGGGATATTCCCACCACCATCGTGTCTGCATCAAAAGATGAGACCGCTGCAGCCGTGGTACAGGAGGTTTTCTCCGGAAGATGTATGAGAGTTTACACCAATGATGACGTGTTGGGTGTGGAGCTCTGCGGCGCAGTCAAGAACATAATAGCGCTGGCCTGCGGTATCTCCACGGGTTTGGGATACGGAGACAACACCAAAGCCGCCATCATGACCCGCGGTATGGAGGAGATCAAGAGACTGGGAACCGCCATGGGAGCCAGAGAGAAGACTTTTTACGGGCTTGCCGGAATGGGAGACCTCATCGTTACGGCTACTTCGGTCCATTCGAGAAACAACCGCTGTGGAATGCTGATAGGAGAAGGGCATTCCCTGGATGAAGCCAAGTCCATGGTAGGCATGGTGGTGGAAGGAGTTAACGCACTTCCGGCGGTGATGGAGCTTGCCGAGAAATACAAGGTTGAAATGCCTATAATAGAGGTGGCGGGAGACGTGGTATTTAACGGTGCGGATCCCCATGATTCCGTGGACAGACTTATGGGCAGGGAACAGAAGGCAGAATAGTGTTGTGATGTGGGGGTAAGTATGGCAGAGCTTGTGGAAGGATTCCTGTTTGAAGACGAGGATTTGGCAAATGAAGCCCGCAAGGAGGCCGAAGGGATCCGTTATGTCAATTCCAGAATGGATTTTGAAAATCCCTCACGGGTGCTGGCTGTTTACCAGAAGATGGTGAAAAACAGAATGTTTCAGACCGAGGTGGGTTTTACATATCTCAAACAGATACAGGATTATCTGCGCAATTCCGAGGAGATCGACAAGGTTGAGATACTGGCTATTCCCGTCACGGGCAGGATCGAGGTAAAGGAGACTGCCGAGCGCACCAGAAAAGTGGAGGCAAAGATAAAGCGGCACAATAAATTCCTGTTCGCATCGGTGGCGGGGAATTTCATCATGCTGGTGGCAATACTGGTCATGATGATAATAGCGGCATCTGCTGATTCCACCACCATCCTGAATTACGAGAATAAGATCCTGGACCGGTATACCTACTGGCAGACCGAACTCGATGAGCGGGAGGCACAGCTTAACGCCAGGGAAAAGGAACTTGATCTGAGGGAGGTCGGTGAGGAATAGCTTTTTCTATTCACAATTATTACATAATTCTGTGTTATCATTCGTGTATTCACATCAGAACGGAGGGCGCTTATGGACAAGATAAAGATACTGGTAGTGGATGATGAGAGCAGGATGAGAAAACTCGTGGGAGATTTCCTCAGGAGAGACGGATTTATAGTGGTGGAAGCAGGCGACGGCGAAGAAGCTTTGGATATGTTTTACGCCGACAAGGAGATCGCTTTGATCATACTGGATCTCATGATGCCCAAGATAAACGGTCTTGAGGTTCTGCGTGAGATCAGGGAAAATGACAGTAAGATTCCCATCATAATGCTGACAGCCAAGGGTGATGAGTCGGATGAGCTGACAGGCTTTGAGTCGGGGGCGGACGAGTATATTGCGAAACCCTTCAGTCCGAAGATTTTGGTGGCAAGGGTGGAAGCTATATTAAAACGCAGCAACATCATCACAGAGGAAAAGGTGGTTGAGTCCGGGGGTATAGTCATCAATGAGACGGCGCATACCGCCACGGTGGATGGCGTTGAGATCGATCTTTCTGTCAAGGAATTCGAGCTTTTGACTTACTTCCTTGAAAACAAAGGCATCGCTCTTTCCAGAGAGAAGATCCTCAATCATGTCTGGAATTACGATTATTTCGGTGACGTGCGCACCATCGATACACATGTGAAGAAGCTTCGCGCCAAGATGGGTGAGAAGGGCGCCAATATTAAGACCATCTGGGGAATGGGATACAAATATGAAGATCAGGCGTGATCATGGTAAACCAATAAAATACTCGCTTTCATGGCAGATCGCCTTCGTGACTGTATGTTTGATACTGTTTACGATAGCGCTCTGCCTTTTTGTTAACGGTGTTTTTTTGGGAGAATACTACATCAAAAACAAAGTAAAGAGCATAGAGGACGCATATTCCGTGCTGGATGAGGCCGCCAGATTAAAACAATACAACAGCAATGAGTTCGCAGTTCACTTTGAGCAGCTGTGTTCGGAATCCAACCTTGATATTCAGATCATGGGGGCGGACGGCAGCATTGTCTGTTCCTCTTCACCTAACAGGGAGGCGGCCAGGGAACAGTTTTTGAGCGTTATCTTCGGTGGAGGAGAGAAAAATCACAGGCAGCAGGTCAGCGCAGATGAGAATTACAGCATCTACCGTGATATGGATATGCGTACAAAGTCCGAATACCTGTTGCTGTGGGGGACTCTTTATGACGGGAATCTCGTGCTGATCAGGACTGCTCTGGCTTCCATCCGCGAGAGTGCCGTGTTATCCAATCGTTTCATGACATATATAGGTATTTTCGTCTGCGTTGTGACCATTGTCATAAGTACATTGCTTGCTCAAAGGACAGCAAAGCCCATAGTGCAGCTCACGGATATATCCAAGAGAATGGCAGAGCTGGACTTTACGGCCAAATATCCGGAAGACAAGATGAACGTCACAGAGGTTGGTGAGCTCGGACATTACATGAATGTTATGTCGGAGTCGCTGGAAAAGACCATTTCGGAGCTTAAGACTGCTAATAATGAGCTTATGAGGGATAACGAAAAAAAGACCCGAATCGATGAGATGCGTAAAGAGTTTCTGTCCAACGTTTCACATGAGCTTAAGACACCGTTAGCTCTCGTACAGGGTTATGCGGAAGGCCTGAAGGAATGTGTGAATGACGATCCGGAGAGTATAAATTTTTACTGTGATGTCATAATGGACGAGACGGAGCGCATGTCGAGGATGGTGCAGAAGCTTTTGACATTAAACCGGCTGGAGTTCGATACGAAGGCGGTGGAACTTGAGCGGTTTAACCTCACAGAGCTGGTGAAGGGCGTATCGTCCACCATGATGGTGATGATGGGCCAAAAAGGTATCGAACTGATCTTTGACGAGCCGGATTATTTTGTCTGGGCAGATGAGTTTGAGGTTGAGGAAGTGGTGACCAACTATCTCAGTAACGCCATAAACCACTGCGACGGAGCTAAAAAGATACATGTGTCCATGGAGGACAGGGAGAAGACCGTGCGCCTTCTGGTGGAAAACACGGGAGATAACATCCCCGAAGAAGAGCTGGAGAAGATTTGGATCAAATTCTACAAGGTTGACAAGGCCAGGACCAGGGAATACGGCGGCAGTGGCATAGGTCTTTCCATAGTGAAAGCCATCATGGAGTCGTTGAACCGCGATTACGGTGTTTACAACACACCGGAGGGAGTATGTTTTTACGCTGAGTTTGAGAAATAGAAGGTTACTATTCACAGCCAATATCATACAGACAGTCATATGCCAGCTTGCTGGCAAATATGACTGTCTGTATGATATTGACTGGAATCAGTCACTTTACATACATGATACAGGCAGCCGCGATAGCGGCAGTAGAGCCTGACAAGGCAATTCCGCCAGCTTGGCTGAGCAGATTGCCGATGTCAGAGCGAGCCTGTAGAATGTATGTAAAGTGGCTGTGAATAGTAACCAAAAGTTATGAAACAACAAATCGGGAAAGTCTGTTAAAAGACTTTCCCGCGCTTTACTGAATCAA
>JAILBP010000194.1:0-2861 GCA_024680835.1 Lachnospiraceae bacterium
GGTGTCGTGTTGGTACTCTTAAAGTAAACAATATCCTCTTCAAAAAAAGCTTTGTCATAGCCTACCAGAATATCCGTAAGTTTTCTGACATGCGCTGTCATGTCACTAAGCTTCCTGCTCCAGTCCAGCATGCCTTTCAGACCGCGCTCGGCTTCCACCTCGCAGATATACAGTATCTGCTCTATCCTGGGTATCTCGCCACGGATATCCGAAAGTGGCAGTCTGATGTCCGGCCGCAGTTTCAATATCTGATAAAAAAGCTCTCTCGCCTCACTTATGTTCCCCGTGGAAACAAGCTGCGATATCGCAAGCTTGAACTCCACAGTCTCGGCCTTTTCCGCCGTCATTCCGATCTTACACTCATATACCTTCTTTTGATTATACTCAAGCCAGACCTTCAGGAGCTGCTCCGACAGAAATCCGTAAATCCGGCGGTGGTACTCATCGCGCCCGGTAAGATCGATCCGATCCTCCATCACATCAAAGATACCAAAAAGCCAGCTGCAGTATGCATTGAAATCTTCCCGTCTCATCACGCAGAGATTGCCGTAATAATGCGCGTTCCCTGACATAACACGTTCAAAGGTTTCATAATACTCCGGACAAATCTCACGTATTATCTCGCCTTCCAACTCGATATCCCGCGGGCTGTGGGCCTCCCCGAAATAGTCCCTGTATGGTGCGCCCTCATCTATGGCCTTCGATGTTATACAATCGTAGTTTTCCAATATATCTGCGTAGTCTTTTTCGGATAAAACAGAAGAATCCTTGTGAACAAAATATCGCCTGTAATGGCATATCCCCACATAATCCGGGTTCTCTCCCGTCTTTTCGAGGTTTTTCCACAGCCAGTACACACCGGTGAGCTCTCCGTAAAAACAGTTTTTTGCGGAAATATTGTCACCTGTGTTATCCGCAATATAACCAAGATCCGCTTTCCCCTCAGCACCAACCTGGACAGGCACATAAACCGGATCTTCCGGCTTATCGAACTTTTTATGGGTCATGACGAAGATACGGGCTGACCTTTCATTTGATGGCTTATCGATATTATGATCTGTTTTTTCCACGGCGTTATCTGCGTTTAATTCCTGACCATCTGTATTGTTTTCCACGACCATACTTACATCATCAGCTCTATTTGTCATAATATTTGTATGGTTGTTTGACACAGACGATGTGTCCGAAAGATTGCCACCTGTCAGATTCTTGAATATATCCTCCAATTGTCTGTCGATCACCTCCATAGAGAAGTGATCCCTGTATATCTCATATCCCTTTTCACCGACTGTCTTGAACAATTCCTCACCTGCCGGTTCAAAGAATTTATTAACCAGATCCGTTATCTTTTCGCAGAGAGCTGTGGAATCATCCGCAGCCACAGTAAATCCGTTCACACCGTCTGTTATGTAATGTGCAACGCCACAAACCTCAGTACAGAGCACCGGTTTATGAACCTGCATCATCTCCACTGCAACAGCAGATAGCGGCTCTACGCGCGACGGAACCAGCAGACAATCGCATTTTCTCATGCACTCAAAGACTTCACTACGAGTCAACTGATGCAGTATCTTAACGTTTTCGTAATCTCTTTCCAATTCCTTAACTGCACTCAGTATCTTCTCGTCAGCCATTGCTTCATTTCCGCAGAAATAAAACTCTGTCTTCAGCAACATTTCCTCTGGAAGCTTTCTGACAGCCGCACACAGTACATCCTGACCTTTAACATTTGAGTAGGTCCCGGCAATCAAAAACTTAAGACGACTAATCTCCACATTAACTTTGTCAGTCCTGCCACAACCGTTGTCTTCCTCTACAGCGAAATGCAATATCGGAAGCGTAACACCATATCTTTTCTTCACAACATCCTGAACATAATGACCTACAGCATAGACATGGATATTGCGCATCAGATCACGCCTTGAAAAATCCGGCAGCGCAGTCTTGAAATACTCAAAATACTGTTCTCCCTCATGGAGCCACCACACCACCGGGATGTCCGTCCCCATCAGCGACAACACCGCCTCGTAGGTTATGAGCGTGTTCGCCCACACCAGGTCATAGTCCGCCGCAGCCTGCGCGAACACGTCTTTTACCGGCCAGAATCGCTCCATTATGCTGATGATGATCCCGTCTTTTTCCAGCTCCTTGCGCAAGGGTCCGTCTTCCATGGAGATCACTTCCACCCTGCAGCCGCATGCCTTATAAAATTGTATCACGTCCATGAGCACGATGGGTGCTCCTGTGCGGGACAGCTGGTGTGTGATGAAGAGAATGTTCATCCTTGATCCCCCTGAAATTTCCTGTAATTCCTGTAATTTCTGTAAAAAGCCCCCTCAGTCAACTTCGTGTTGACAGCTCCCCCGAAGGGGGAGCCTTTAAATTCGGTTCTGGCTTTAGTTTTGCTATTGCTTTAAACTTGATCCATAGATGTTAATTCATTAAGGATCTGTGAAAACTTCCTTGCTCCCGACTCATTTAACAGTTCATAATTATAAAAGTCTTCCTCAAAGAAAATGCCTTCCCAAATCTCGGAATTCAGATCCTGATACTCCACCGGATATGGCAGTTCATCCAGAACATCTAACAATTCCGCCCGGAGTTCCTTTCGCTTCCCGTCATCTTTGCATTTCCCGAATGGCGGCACCACGATGATGAACCTTATGTTTTCCGATGAGCACTTTCCTGCCAGGTCATTCAACTGTTTGATGTTTTCTTCATATATTTGACGTGTTGTCGGATCCTTCTTTTGGATATCAAAGCCTTCCGGATCTCTGAGGCACAGATTGCTGCCTCGGGGATTTGTATCATTAAAGAAACCTCCCTTTTTGAGTGAAATACTGCGACATGCATTCTCGATA
>JAILBP010000197.1:0-7949 GCA_024680835.1 Lachnospiraceae bacterium
TACAGATCTGCCTTCGGTATCTCCGTCTTCATGCACAGCAACAGAGGCAGATATATTGACCTCAATGTCCACAGGAAGTCCGAGAAAACAACGTAATAGTAATCCCTGTAATACAGCTCTTTTACGATATCGTAAAAATCCGGTCCCATCAGGATCTCATCCACCGACACTCCCGGACTGCTGATATACTCAAAAAGGCATTCCCAGTCAACCTTATAATTTAAGACTATACTGCGAAGAGCATTGTATTCACGCTCACCCATCCGCTTTATCTTCCTGTTCCTGCCGGGTTTATCGTAGTTTTTGTCATCGAGGTATGCCTCGTATACGGCAGAAACATTCTGCGGCAGTTCATAGACAAACTTGCCGCTCATGGAACGGTTTGCGATTATGGCCAGCACCACAAAATCTATATCGGGAAAGGATTTTATCATGCTGTTGATCCACCCCGACACACCGCCGGTAACATAAGGATAACAGCCCTCCGCCACTATGCAGACTCTCATCTCATCATCCCTCCGCTTTACGTATGGAATACCGGCTGTGGTCATCATCGCTTTCCACGGTAATGACACCCATGCTATTCTTTGCATGGATCAGATATGCATCTTCCTCCAGCTTCCTGTAATCTCCTCCGGTGATACCGGTAACATTCTCTCCATGGGTCCTCAATATAAACCAGGCATCCGTCTTCTTGTTGCCGGTGACAGCAAAATGTATCTCATCTTCAACCCTGAAGTCGGTATAATCAAGGTTCAGGAAATTCCTCACCCTGTAATCGCTCTCTGATATGGTGGTATAATCAAAATCGTCATATCTGGTCCAGTATGAGGACAGATAACTGTTTACCTTGGGGAAATAGCTCTCCCAATAATCTTCCCCGCTCTCGGGCCACACCACGTTCAACATGTTGACGGCAACATTCTGATACCC
The DNA here is from genome assembly GCA_024680835.1 of Lachnospiraceae bacterium. Taxonomy (GTDB): domain Bacteria; phylum Bacillota; class Clostridia; order Lachnospirales; family Lachnospiraceae; genus RGIG6904. The sequence goes on from JAILBP010000197.1 coordinate 934, forward strand.
TAAAGCAGTGATCAGGCTCTTTGCCTTAAGATCCTTTGAATACATGTAATCCCAGGCATCGTTGGTGACCTTCTGAACCGTGATCCTGTCATCATAAAACGACAGCAGCTTTCTGTCATCGTCCTCCATAAGGCAGACGGTACGCAGATCTCCCAGCTTTCCGCTTCTCAGCTCGTCCTTAAAGCCCTCCGGCATCTTCTCAAAGAAAGCAGCGGCGAAATGGTATCCGATACTGGTATTATCCCAGAAAGAACTGTCTTTCTCTATTTTATCGCCAAATCCGAGACCACCGATGGTGGAATAGGATTTGCCGGCCTCGGCTCCGGATTCTTTCATCTGCGCAAGGTAATACTCCAGATTTTCATCCGAGGGCTCAACCTCATCATCATAATCCAGCTGCGTATTAAAAAAACAGGTCATCTTAAGATCATTATTGTTTTTGGCCATAGCCAGAATATCGGGCCACATGATGTCCCTGAATGTGTCCTGGAAATTTCTGGCATATATCTCTTTTATCTTCTCCTCATTTTCCGGCGCCAGATACGGAAAATCCGTCATGACGAAATTCCGGGCGTTTACCACCGGGTACAGATAGTAATCCGATCCTTCGTATACGAAGGAATCCAGTATGCCAAAGCCCGTCTCATCCTTCATGAAATCTCCGCAAACGCAGAAGACAAAACCGTTTTTGTAGGTATTTCTCCACATCAGTCTCGGGAAATACTCACTGCCGTAAGTGTTTTCATCAAGATCCCCCACTGCATAGGTCTTGGTACCGATCTCTGCCGAATACCAGGGTATCATAAGATCCAGATCCATGAACTTGCTGCTGTCTCCCGCATTCTCCTCGTACAGGATCTCTCCTCCCAGCAGAAAACCGTCATATAACTGCACCGCGGTAACATGGCACATGGGAGATATAACGTATCTTATCCCCAGCAGCTCCTGTATGTATTCATTGTTGCTGATGGTGTTATACTGCGGAATCCGGCAAAATATAATGTTTTTGCCCTCCTGCGCAAAGCTGTCCAGAATATCGGACATGTTATCATTTATATTCACCGTCTCTCCGTCTATCAGGATGATGTCTATCATGGATATATCCGAGAGCTTCTTTACCTCGGCTGCGCTCACCGCAGTAATATTTCTCTTGGTGTAATAACACCATTCCCTGACGGTCTTGTAAACTTCGGTTCCCTTGTCCCCTATGAAAAGACAATCCGGATCCCCTGACGGTTTCCATCTGTCCTCTCCACCTGTCACTTTATTTGTAGTATATGAATTCACGTCAAATTCATTTCTGTTATCCTTTACCACCTGAGAAAACTGAAACAGAAAGAAAATAACGCACATCATCAGGACCATGGAAAGAAGATTTCTCTTAGTTATCATCTGAAAGCCCTCAAAAACTCCAATGTCTCGTTATCTATGACCACCGTAGAATTCTGCAACGCAGATACGACGCTGAAAAACTCCTCCGTCCTGCCGGTATTGAAAAACAGCTTCATCTTGCAGGTATAAGCGGGAAGACTGTCGGGATGATCCTTCACAAGCCTGTCACACCATTTTTCACACAGCTCATATTCATGCACGTTCAACAGCATAATGCATAGTATTTCCATGAGCTCAGCGCTCATGTTGCTGTTGTAATCCCCGTACATATCCGAGCAGATCCGCTCCATAAGTCTGACATACTCAGCGGTCTCACGCTCGGAAAACACATTTTGCTTTAATATGGTGTTCATATAAGTGATAATGGACTCTCCCAAAACCTGCTTATATGTTCCGTTCGGTGTTTCAAAATATTCCTTTTTCCTGAGTTCCACATTCAGTCTGAACTCATTAACCGCATCCTGCAAAACCGAGGCTGCGTAGTGGGCAGTCTCCGAATCCCTGCTGTTTAACGCAAGGGATATGGCGCCCAAAAACTCCATGGTCTCGCCTCTGACTACACTCATCATGAGTTCCCTTAGGTTTGTATTGTCCGTAACCTCTATCGCTTCCTCTAAAGACACAAGGTTCTTTTCCCTGCTCTCCTCCGGCGCCGATGCAAAATGTGTTCTGTCCTTGCTGAAAACCACGTCCGCCAGATCCACCGGCTCGTTGAAAAATGTTTTCTGAAGAAAAGCTGCCAATCCGAAAAACAGAACACCTGCCACGGGACACAACAGCATTACCACCGCTTTTATAATAACGCCGCGCCGTTTCTCGCGTTTTCTGTACAATATCAGATACACACAAACGGCTATAAGGTTGAGGATCAGCAGGATTATCATGATAATATCCTGACTACTCATAATCCCAGACTATCTCACTTTCTAAACCATTAACCTGCAAACGGTCTACCACCATCCGCGCCTCATCCGCCGTCGTGTTGGAAAGCAGGGCATAAAGCTCACCTTTCATGGTGCCGAGATAATCACTCGTACGGAACATCGGACCTGCCTTTTCCGCTGTTTTGGCAATAGACTCGCCCTCACTGTATATATGCAATACCACAACCTCTGTAATATGCTTTTTCTCTGCAGCAAGATATGCACGGATCAGCTGCTCAAATGCATCGGTCGATAAGATCTTGGTCTCCGATTCATACCTCTCTTTTTCAAGTGCCAGAAGATATCTGTTGGCACGCATGATGGATTCCCTGATGAGGGAACATATTATCACAAGCTGATTTGCCTCACCTAAGGACATGCTCTCCCATGATATATCCCACACCATGAAAATATTCTGCATCATACCCGCATCATCGAAGATGGCATAAGCCATCATGGGAAAACCTTCTTTGAGCGTTTTATTAATATACACCTTCTTTTCGACGATGGTCTCAAAAAACTCTCCTGTGTCCGAATACTTAAAGGAATTTCCAAAGCCCTTAGCCTTCTCAGAAGTATAAGAAAAAAGCCTTGCGTAGGGTCCGTTGGACACGGTATAGACCGCCACACTCTCACTGTTCATCAGATCGGCTATGATCTCCGTGGCGTAGAACAGGACCTCAGCAGCACTGTACTGGTTAAGAGCCGATGTGATCTTGTAAATCCTGCCCACACTGTCATTCTGATTTACGACCTGAACCTCCAGCGCGTCCTTTATCCTCACGTTACTGCTGTTGATATCCGATATATCCCTCAGCTGATGTGACAAGAACTCATTTTCCGACTCGCTCTCTCTCTTCAGCTTATTAAGCTGATCATGCATATAACCCACCGCAAGTCCCAGGATAAATATCTGTGCGATCCACACATAGGTATTCGTATCTATGAGCACCTCAAATCCCGACCTGTCGTACATCTGCCTGAAACAGAATCCGAAAACAGACAGTACTGCCGAAAATGTCGCCTGCTGCTGTCCGAACACTATGGCAAACAGCAATACGTAGATAAGATACGGATCCAGGTTTGCGAAGTAATCGCTTCCTTCCACGTGATTATTCAAAATAAAGAACGGGATAAAAGCCAGAAGATTTTCTATGAATGGGAAGGCAATTCCAACAAAGAGCCTTAAGTTTTTGCCTAGTCTCTCATACCATTTAAGCTTTGCCTCTTCTCCGTACACATAAATACCCTGCTCACTCTTGATACGGAGTACCGTCTTCTCGATAAGCCTTTCATTATCACAGTAATAGTTTCCGCTGAACTCTTTTCTGAATCTTTCACCGGACAGAACGGTATCGCCCGGGACGTCACTGATACTGACGAGGCGCACCTCGCCATCCAGATTCCGGGCTATCTTCCGGGCCAGCTCTCCCTCAGTCAGGACCTTGCCCGAGGAAATATGATAAACCGCATACCTGTGCATATCCGCGTTTATCAGCTTATAAATATACTCCACGGCATCCGCCTCATATAACAGAGAGATCCCGTGTTCCCTGCGGATCGTAATCTGTCCGTCAGTCAAACCCTCGATACAGAATTTGCAAACCGGATTGTCCACGTCCTTCCTGTCGGTGGGAACAGAGTACATATGATCGAGCCTTACAGTCACAATATCCAACCCCTGAGTCTGCCTGTATCTCTCGCACATCTCCTCAGCCTGGGTCAGCACCAGACCTTTGAAGGAAACCGCATTCTGCGGTTCGTCCTCCTTTATCTCCCCGGTTCTCGACGTACCGTAAACCTCATGGCTGGATATGTATATAAAGCGCCCTTTCTGCTTGGCAGCATAGGCCATCAGAATGTTGGAGAAGGCCGACATGTATCTCACGGAGTCGGACTCCTCATTTCGCCAGTTGAAATTCGTGTCGTAAGCTCCCATGTATACCACCACATCAAAGCTCACACTCTCGAACAGCTCATGCATGGCATTGCTCTCGTAGCCTATGTTATAACGCTCAAAAACACGCTGGTATTTGGAGCTGTCATATCTGTGCCCTGTCAACAGATAGATACGGGCTTTTTCCTTGTTCAGTTTATTGATCAGGCTGTTTGCGAAATTACCTGACCCTCCTATCAGCAATATATTCATTATGTCCTCTTGTCCGTTGTTACTGTGAATAGTAACTGTCTGTTATGTCAGCGCACGGGCTATATCCGAAAAATCCGCATCCCATCGCACCAGTGTATCAAACAGCTGCGTCAGATCCTCATTGATCACGTCACATGTCGGTTCATTGTCGAACACAGCACATATGTCATTTAATATATCGGCTTTTTTTCTGAAAAAATGACCGCTCCCGTAAGAAGAACTTAATGCAGTCAAAAAAAGCACCGCTGCCTCACTCAGCACAACCGGTGCTATATACCGGTCAAATCCCTGACCGCCCTTTATTATATAACTGTGACCGGCCATTTCCCTGAGAAAATACCGGTCATCAAAAATACCCATTAATCCACTCATATACCGTCTTCCTGTTTCAGATTCTCTTCATCCAGGTGCTTGCAAGATCCGTCCACAGCCCCACATCTTCCCTCAGACTCATATCTATACCGTTAGCAGGCTCTTCCTTGCCACCGAAAAACTGCTCTGTCAGCTCTTCACGCCGTTTTTCCGAAACGTTTATCCCCTTTCCCTCTTTCACTGCACCCACTGCTCTCCAGGTCTGTTCCATAGTATAGAATCCGCCTGACCATCCCTGAAAATAATCCTTATTCGCAACCGAAAGACCGTGGAAGCCCGCCGGAAAAACGAAATGGGCGAAGGGGACTTTGTTTTTCCTCAATGCCATGGCAAAAAGATATGTGTTTTCCACCGGTACCAGCGCGTCCTCTTCGGTCTGCCAGAGGAAGCAGGGCGGTGTATCTGCCGACACATGTTTTTCCAGAGAGAAATAATCGATATCTTCATCCGAAGGATCAAAACCCAACAGCGCATGTATTGAATCCTCGTGAGTGTATTCCCCTGCCGTGATAACCGGGTAAGAGAGGATAACACCGTCCGGTTTATTGGACACCTCTGAATACTCCGGATTATCGTCCGCTATGTCGGCATAATGAACTGCAAGACTTCCGCACACATGCCCTCCTGCCGAGAAACCACAGGCGAAAAGCTTGTGCACGTCAATGTTATACTCTGCCGCATGCTTTCTGATCCATCTTACGGCTCTGGATATGTCCCTGAGCGGCTGAATCTTTAACGGAACCGACATGGTAATGTCAGTCGTATATACCAGCACGAAAACGTTCATGCCCCTGTCGTAAAACTCTTTTGCCGCAAGCTCACCCTCATGCGCCACCACCATGCAATACCCGCCTCCGGGCACCACGAGCATACAGTCTCTTTTTTCATCATCATCGTGGATATATCCGAACACGAAGGGCTCGAATCCGTATGCCGCAGCATAGTCATATTCGCCCTCCTTCCATATGTTCATGCGAAATTTCCGGGCTCCTCCACCGGGCTTTTTCTGAGTCTTAAAATCCTCCTCCGGAAGCTCAAACTCCCATTTATCGATGTCTTCCTTTGAAACAGCTGCCTCCAGAACTGCATAGTAGGCTTCCTTGGCCTCAAACTTACCCCTGAACAGCAGCGGATAGCTGGTCTCTCTGCGGAAGCCGGAAAGCCAGCTTTCCTCATCTCTCAGATTCCAGAAGGTGACACAGGTGATGTCAGCAACTCCCGATCTTTTGGCATCCAGATACAGCTCAAAAACCTGACGATAACGCTCAGCCAGGGCATGCATGGACTCATCTCCGGGATCGGCATTGTGCATGTCAAGCTCCGTGATATGGATCTGAAGTCCCAACTTTCCGTATTTTTCAAATGCGGCGCGATACTCATCCATACCGGGATGATCCATAAGAAGATGCGACTGCATTCCCATACCATCCACTAACTTCCTTTCGGACAAAGGTTTTAAAATATGCTCATATATAAAGTCTCTCTTCCAATCCAGCGCCGTCTCATAATCATTGTAAAACAGCAAAACACCGGGAGCTGCATATTTTCTGGCGAACTCAAAAGCCTTTATCACATAGTCTTCGCCCACAGTAGCGGTCCAAAGAGATTTTCTGATATCTCCCTCATCCACAGCCTCATTCACCACATCCCAGGCGTAGATAACTCCCGGGAAATTCTCTGCCGTATACTCGAGTACGCCCTTGATATAGTTCTCCAGCCTCTTTAAGATCTTGTCCCTGTCTGCATATGGGAAATTTTCATTATAGTGCTCGCAGAAAAACCACTTCGGTGTCTGATTGTGCCACACCAGCGTATGTCCGCGCATGGATATACCATTCTCTTTTGCAAATTCCAGAAAGGGAGTTGCCGTGTCAAAGTTAAGAGCCGGGGAAAGATCGTATTTGTCCGGATCATCCTTATTGGCATCCCTGTCCAGATAATACATGGGCTTCATCTCATTTTCACAAGTAAAACTGTTAAACTGAGCTGTCAAAAACTTCAGATCCGCCGGTGTACGTAAGTTTTTCCGCGAGATCGCCGCGCCAACCTTAAAATATGGTTCATATGCTTCCTTAAGATTCATAACTGTTTTCCTCCCGTTTTCTTCTTTGACACCTTTACCTTTGTATCTCCGTTCCGCCAGCTCTTCAGTTTGCTGTTCTCCCACTTATTGCTCTCAC
>JAILBP010000245.1:0-12926 GCA_024680835.1 Lachnospiraceae bacterium
TATTGGTATTATTTTTGATCTTTGTACTGTCCGGCAGCATGATATGAGCCAGACCCCCAAGTTTTATGGTAGGATCGTATAATGCAATACCTATGCACGACCCGAGTCCCAGGGTTATTAATACATCGTCAGAAGTCCCGGCGACCTTCAGATCAGCCATACCGACCTTGATAATATCTCCCATAACCGTTCTGTCCTCTAATCTATATGTGATACAACAGCTTATTCATCAGTTCAAAGGTATTCCCAATCCTGCAAGGATCTTATCGTACGAATCCTCATCCGGTAAGAGGATGAAATATCCGCTGATAGTAAGATCATCAGTAAATTCTGTCTCGATCAAAAGAGCTTTGTCTCCGTATTGCCCAAACTGTATTGCAGGCACCGACAGGATCGAAGCCGCCATATCTACCGCCAAAAATGGAACAGACGGTGTGATGGTAAGATTTGTCATGGAGGATATGGCAGAAAGATATGAACCTGCTATGATGTTACCGATCTCTTTTAGGGCGGACTGCTCCATTTCATTGAAGGTCTCTCCCTCACCGTTACCGCCATATCCGCCCATCAGTGTATTCACAAAATAATGAGCACTGTCAAGCCTCATCAAAAACATCATGGATCCGGAAATATCTGATTCGAGCTCCAGCAGAATTCCGGTGATAACCTCCTCCTCAGGACATATTGCCGTACCGAAATCCGTTATGTTCATAAGCTCAACCTTCGGAACCTTCATATCAACCCTGAGCTGCAGCATGGACGCTACAGCGGTGGTGGCATTTCCCGCTCCAATGTTTCCGATCTCTCTGAAAACATCCATATATAAACTGTTTACATCATCAAATGAAAAACTACCCATACATTCAACCTTCCCGGCGATCACTCTTCACTAATGACTGAATTAATCTCAAATATAGAAATAAGATCGTCTTTGTGTTTGCCAATTCCGTTGATAAATGTGTTTTTTGTACCCAGATCATGAGACGGTTTCTCAATATCATCAACAGAGAGTGTCACAACTTCTTTGACTGAGTCTACCAGTACACCTATCAATCCATGATCTGCTATCTTCAGGATGATAACTCTGGTCTGACCTGTAAATACATCATCTTCAAAGCCCATTTTCCTGCGGATACTCATGACCGGAACGATCTCACCGCGAAGATTTATTATGCCTCTGAAATAAAACTGCGAATTCGGCACTCTGGTGATATTGGGAAGTCTTACAATATTATCTATATATCTGATATCTATGCCGTACTGCTCGTCTCCAAGCTTGACAACAATAAACTGTTTTGTCTCAGTACCGACCATATCAAGTTCGTTAGCCATCTGTTTATCCTCCTATACGATTTACATCAATGTGTTGACATCAAGGATCAGTGCAACTTCACCATCACCCAGGATGGTAGCTCCGCTTATTATCTTGTCTTCATTGGTAATGAACTTACCTAAGGACTTGATAACTATCTCCTGCTGTCCGATAAGATTGTCAACTACCAGACCAACCAGTTTATCGCCCTTTGCCACAACAACCACAACCAGGCTCTCCGGCTCCTCGCCGCTCTTCTCAATGCCAAGGAGATTATCAAGTCTGATGATCGGGATGACCTGACCTCTCAAATGTATGACTTCCTTAGCCTCAACATATTTGATGTCTGATAACGGAATATCCTCAATACCTGAGATAGACCCCAGAGCGATGGCATATTTCTCTGTTCCAACCTCCACCATAAGCGCCTGTATGATGGCTAACGTAAGCGGAAGTCTGACTGTGAAAGTAGTACCCTCACCAAGCTTGGTCTTAACATCCACATCGCCGCCAAGCTGCTGGATACCGCTCTTTACAACATCCAGTCCCACTCCTCTTCCGGATATATCCGTAATGGTCTTTGCCATCGAGAAGCTTGGCATGAACAGGAAATCGATGATCTCCTTTTCAGAGAGATTCTCTGCCTGTTCCGGAGTTACAATACCTCTCTCTATCGCCTTCTTTTTAACGTTCTCGGTATCAATACCGTTACCGTCGTCGGAAACCTGGATTATGACATTATTACCTTCCTGGAAAGCATCCAGAGTGATAGTACCGACTTCCGGCTTGCCTCTCTGTGCACGGATCTCTGCACTCTCAAGACCATGGTCTGCCGAGTTGCGCAGGAGGTGCTGTAAAGGATCACCAATCTGATCCACAACAGTACGGTCAAGCTCCGTCTCCTCACCTGACATGTGAAGTTCCATCTTTTTATTAAGCTTTCGTGAAAGATCCCTGATCATACGGGGATATTTATTTACTACGCTCTCGATAGGCACCATCCTGACCTTCATAACAGATTCATGAAGATTGGTAGTGATACGCTCAAGGTATTCTATCTGGTCATGGAAGCCCTGCTTGTCAGACATTACGTTCTCATTGGTGCTGATAGATGCCAATGAGTTCTTGGCGATGATAAGCTCGGAAACCTGATTCATCAACGCATCCAGTTTTTCGATGTCAACACGCACAGTACGGCTCGCAACAGGCTTTGAAACTGCCTTTCCTCCCGTTGCCTGTGTCTTTGCAGGAGCCTGTGATGAACTCTCTTCGGATTCAGCCTTTATCTCCGCAGGTTTGGTCTCTTCCTCTCCGGAAGATGTATCCTCCTCTGCTCCGCCGTCAGAGGTCTCCTCCTGACGGGTACCGTCCAGCATATCATCCGTTATCTCACCACATGCAACGGTCTCGATCTCAGACACTCCGAGAATCGCTTTCTTGAGGGTGTCAACATCATTATCAGTTGCGACAAAAATGTTAAAGTACTCCTCAAATTTTTCATCCTCTATATCCTGTGAAGAAGGATTGTAATAGATTATCTCACCCAGATCCTCAACAGCCTTGAATACAAGGAAAGCTCTTGCCGCTTTCAGCAGACAGTCACTTGCAACATATACGGTAAAGCCGAATATGTTTTTACCCGCATCTCTGGCATCGGAGACCTTTTTGTCTATGGTATCAAAATCGCCGCCATCCAGGAAATGAGCCACTGTTCCGTCTGAGGAATCACTCTTTGCGGCAGCAGCCGGCGCCTCCTCTTTGGGCGGCTGAGCCTGCTCTGCCTCTGCAGCCTCCGAACCGTCTATAAAAGAATTGAGTTTTTTGATAATGGCTTCATTGTCATTCTCGCCCTCATTCTGAGTTTCTTTGATGTTATTAAGGTATCCCTCGATAGCATCAAGGCACTGGAATAAAAGATCGATCATATTGGAATTGACCTTTATCTTGTCACTCCTGACTTCCTGAAAAACATTTTCCATGTCATGGGTCAGATGCTGCATGCGCTTAAAGCCCATAGTACCGGCCATACCTTTAAGTGAGTGAGCAGCACGGAATATCTCATTGATGGTGTCCTTGTCTTCCGGCTCGTTTTCAAGAGTCATAATGTTATCGCTGAGACTCTGAATATGCTCACTGGTCTCATCGATAAAGATTTCCAAATACTGACTTACATCCATTTCCAAACCCTCCGTTTTTCTGTGATCATCTGTAAACCCCAACGCGTTTCATCGCTGCTCCTGCTATCAGCTCCAGAGGAAGGACTTCATTTGAAAGTCCGGTCTCCGCTATGGCCTTCGGCATGCCGTAAACTATGCTCGTCTGCGCATCCTGGCTGATAACATATGTTTTTTTATGTTTTGAAAGCTCCACTATACCTTCCGTACCGTCTGCCCCCATGCCTGTCAATACCACACACACTATCTCATCATATTTAGAGTTTGACAGTGATCTGTACATTACGTTGGCGCATGGTCTGAGTCCGCCAATGGCAGGTTTTTCATTAAGTCTTATCCTGTGAACACCACCGGCTTCCGCAGCTATCTCCATATGCCTGCCTCCGGGAGCTATATATACATGTCCATTTTTAAGGGCCTCTCCGTCAACAGCCTCCGAGACCTCAACCTCACTGATCTCATTTAATCTGTCAGCCAGAGATTTCGTAAATCCCACCGGCATATGCTGAACCAGGACGCAGGGTGCATCCATGTTTTTACTCAGATACGGTATCACGCTCTGAAGGGATTTAGGTCCTCCCGTCGAACAAGCCAAAGCGATGATACGGTTGCCTCCTGCGGGAGCTGTCTGCTTTGCTGCGGCAGGTGTCTGTGTACGAGGCAGTTCCGTTTTTACCGTATGTATCTTGGTCCTCACTTCAGAGACATTGTATGTGGATACCACCTTCAACATGGTCTCTATCTTGGCTCTGTAACCGGCTGTCTTCAGCTTTGAAATATCTTCAGGCTTTGCTATGAAATCAACTGCGCCGAGCTCCATGCATCTGATGGTGATATCTGCATTTTCCGTAGTATATGTGCTGACCATGAGAGTCGTGATATTGATACCCCGGTCCTGAATCTCTCTCAAAAGACGGATCCCGTCCATCCTCGGCATTTCCACATCCAGTATCATGGCATCATAGTGTTCCGAACTCTGCAATGCCTCCAGAGCTTCTACCCCGTCTCTGCAGGTTTTTACGACTTGAAAGCCATCTATTGAATTGATTATATCACAAAAAACTCTTCTCATGAGTGCAGAGTCATCTACAATCATGATTTTTTTCATTAATGACATTCTACCTTCCTCTCTGCCTCAGCTTTCTGTCCTCATCGAAAATGTATTTTATGATACTGTCCTGTATCTTCGGCGTATGTATGCAGAACTCGATGCGGGTCTCATACCTGTCCGTAGCGTTAATTGCCCTTACGGAAGATATTATCCTGCCTGCCAGCACGAATACTTCATTTACATTTTCTCCATTCAGTCCCAGCTTTACAGCTATGTAAGTTCCCGCCTCCATCATCTGCATGGAGATATATCTGATTCCGCCGCCCGACAGATCAACAGCCACTCCGCTTTGCATGGTGGCAGCGATCTCCTCCTGCTCGATAATGGCAGCAAGTTCTCTTTCCAGGCGTCGTTTTGCTATCTCCTCCGTGATGACATATGTCTGGATCCCTATGATGCACTGAAGCCTGAAATACTCCCTGCGCTGATACTTTACCAGCTCGGTGGTGAGGGCAACCGTAGCCGTATAGATGTTATTGTCCTTATGTCTGGACGCAACCTGTCCCATGGCCCTGTACAGTCCCTTTGAAGTGTAAAAAACCATCTCATAGGTAATGCCGACATCCAACAAGATCATACGTCCCATATCATAGGGCATTGCAATGACCACGTTGTCTCCGACAAAATCGAGTACCTGACTTGCCATGACCGAAACCTTCTCACCGGTTCTCTCTGCCCTGTTTATGGCGCTGACAGACCTGACATCTATTTTATCTCCCGGCCGCAATATACTGTCTAAAGCCATATCTACCTCCTGAATACTATACCCCTTAAATACAACATCCGGCTTATCGCCTCTACTTCAATATCCGACAGTCAAAATCTCATCTGCCAAAAAGTCCCGAGATCAGTCCCGCGATCCCCCTTGACATATTGTAATATGTATACTCCCCGCTCAGGAGATTACCCGCAATACATTCATATGCCTTTGATGCCGGCGCCTTCGGCGCATGCAAAGATACCGCTTTCTGCGCTCTTATGGCTGCATCTATGGCCGGATCCTGCGGCACGAGCCCAAGATAATTGAGGGAGCCGCCCAAAAACCTGTCCACCACCGTGTTCAGCTTTTGATAAACCGCATCCCCGTCCTCCGATGATGTGGCGCGGTTCGCTATAACATTGACTTTGGCATTTGTCCTGTCAAACTTCGGACTCTTATATAATGTCTTCAGCAGTGAATAAGAATCAGTCAGCGAGCTGGGCTCCGGCGTGGATACCAGTATTATCTCCGAGCTTGCAAACACAAACTCCATAACCTGATCCGAAATTCCCGCCCCCGTATCTATCAATATGATATCTGCCATGGAATCCAGCTGAGCCAGATTTTTCACCAGATATATCACCTGATCTTTTGATATATTGGAAAGCCCCACAACGCCTGAACCTCCGGATATAAAACCGATATCCAAAGGACCCGGAGTTATAACGTCCTTTATATTCATACCTCTGAATATGACATCCGAGAGATTGTGGGAAGGTATGGCTCCGAACATAACCTCCACGTTGGCAAGCCCTATGTCCGCATCAAAGATGATGACTTTCTTTCCCCTCTTGGAAAACTGTACCGCAAGGTTTACTGTGGTATTGGATTTTCCCACACCGCCTTTCCCGCTGGTGACAGTAATGACCCTGGCATGCCCGGATGCCGGATCCGCAGTATTGGCAACTGCATATGCATTCGCAGCATTCCGCTGTTTGATGATGTTTCTCAGATTGGAAGCCTGATCCATATTACTCACCTCCGTTATCACCGCCGAGCAGCGCTTTTACCGTTGCCTGCGTATCGAACACGGAAATGTCGTCAGGAACATTCTGTCCGTTTGTGACATAGGAAATCGATGAACCGGTATACTGGCTGATATTGTAAAGATTTCCGTAGACATCGGTCTCATCGAGCTTGGTAAATATCAGCGAGTAATCGGATATCTGCCTGTATGTATCGCATATTTCCTTAAGATCCCTGTATTTGGTGACCAGTGACAGCACAAGATACACTGTCACATCCAAACCGGCGGGCACATTTTTAATGAGTTCCGCCGTATCTTCCTTTTGGGATGTGTTCTTGTGTGAAAAACCTGCCGTATCCACGAAGATCATGTCATAGTTTCTGAATTCCTCTATGGCTACATACAGCTCTTCCGGCTTATAGATAATGTTCAGCGGCGCTTCCAGGATATTGGCATATGTCTTCAGCTGGTCCGCTGCAGCTATCCTGTATGTATCCGCCGACAGAAATGCCACGCTCTTTCCCTCGCCGACTTTATATCGGGATGCGATCTTAGCTATGGTCGTGGTCTTACCTACACCCGTAGGTCCTATAAAAAATACGATCTTCGGCTTTTTACCTTCGGTCTCTATCTCCCTTGTATCACCGAAGTTGAGTACCATCTTCTGATATACATTGGACAAGATATGGTCTATTGATGAGCTTCCCCTTATGACCTTCATGAGATCGTCCAGAAGCTTGTTGATATAGCGCTCGTCAACCTCATTGTTTAGCAATATCCTGTACAAAGTCTTGATGAACGCAGGGTTTTCGCCCTCGCGCAAACCGTTATCTTCCGTGAATTTGTGGTCATATCCCGCAAAAGTTTCATTTTTGGATTTCTGTCTGGAGTCCTCAGCCAGAGTCTGTTCCAAAAGATTCTGAAGGTTTCCGAGTCTCTTCTCAATATAATCCGTTTCAGACATTATGTCATTCTGCGAATGAGCGGGAGCCTTGTCCGTGACTGTTTTTTGCTCCGTTAAAACCTCAGTCTTTGCCGTGTCTGCCTTCCTCTTATTGGTGTATGTGATGCTCTCCGCAGGCTTATAAGCCGTATCATGAAGATCATTCAATGACAGCTCCTCATCCGCGGAAAGATCTATGGTTCCTTCTTTTACAGCAATCTCAGACGGTTTTGACACTGTCCTCGGCGTTACAGCGGCAGAAACAGCAGTATTTCTCTCATCCAAAGCAGCCGTGACCTCGTACATGCTGGTCTTTAAGAAACCGAAAAGTCCCTTCGGCTTCACCACCCTGGTGCTCATGATCAAAACATCCTGCCCCATTTTCTCCTTTGCAAGAGCGATCGCTTCCTCTTCAGTTTTTCCCTGAAACTTGTTTATGGTCATTTAGCAGGTCACCATCCCAACTGACTGTAATGAAACATCCGAATCAACCTCGTTGTATGATATTACGATAAGATCCGGGTAATAATCTTTTGTAATGCTCTTGTAGTACATTCTCACAATAGGGCTTGTGATGATGATGGCGTTCTCTCCGAGATCCTCCATCTTTTTGATCTGCTCCCCTGTGGCATCGATAATGGCTTTGGTGCGTTCCGGATCAAGAGCGATATACGCTCCCTGCTCGGACTGCTTGACAGATGCCATGATCTCCTGCTCTATCTTGGGATCGAGGGTTATGACATTGGTGGCATCTCCCGATTGAACGAAGTATTTATTGGAGATGGCACGCTTAAGATTCTGTCTTACATATTCCGTCAAAACATCGGTATCTCTGGTGACCACCGCCCTGTCGGCCAGGGTTTCGAATATGGTCAGAAGATCCCTTATGGAAATCCCCTCTCTCAAAAGATTCTGTAAAACCTTCTGGATCTCGCCTATACCCAAAAGCTTCGGTACAAGCTCATCAACCAGAACAGGATTTGTCTCCTTGATATTGTCCACAAGATTCTGTACATCCTGCCTTGTCAGAAGGTCGGCAATATTTCTCCTGATAACCTCTGTCAGGTGGGTTGCGATGATGGAAGGCGGATCCACTACCGTATATCCAAGGCTCTCCGCGCGCTCCCTCTGACTCTCGGTGATCCACAATGCATCAAGTCCGAATGAAGGTTCCTGGGTTGGTATACCTGTTATAGGTTCCTCCACAAATCCCGGATCCATGGCCATATAGTGGTCGAACATTATCTCGCCCTGCGCCACCTGCATATCTTTTATCTTGATGACATACTGGTTGGGATTGAGCTGGATGTTATCCCTGAGTCTTATGATGGGGACCACAGTACCAAGCTCGAGAGCTATCTGTCTTCGGATCATGACCACACGATCCAGAAGGTCTCCTCCCTGATTGACATCGGCAAGGGGGATGATACCGTAACCGAACTCCAGTTTTATGGGATCCACGTTCAAAAGGGATACCACGTTCTCGGGACGTCTGATCTCCTCTGCCTCCGTCTCTGCGGTGGCGGTCTCCTCCTCTATCTTTTCAACGGCAAGATCCGTGCTCATGCTGCGACCTGCCAGTATGAACACCGTGCCGAGTCCGGCAAATATAACGAACCTGAGAGGTGTGGTAACTCCCAGGAATATGAGCGCCGCGCCAACCATAAACAACACCTTCGGAACACCGAAAAGCTGTTTTATCAATACCTTCGAGAAATCCGCTTCCTTAGACGCTTTTGTGACCAGGATACCTGTCGCCAAAGATATAACCAGTGAAGGTATCTGGGAGCAAAGACCGTCACCTATCGTGAGAAGACCGAATTCCTGTATAGCCGGAACCACTTCCATGCCTCTGATGACACCCATTACTGTACCGCCCACCAGGTTTATGGCTGTGATGATGAGACCGGCTGTGGCATCTCCTTTTACGTACTTGGTAGCACCGTCCATGGATCCAAAGAAGGATGACTCCTCCTGGATCTTGTCTCGCCTGCGCTTGGCTTCGGCATCATCGATGGCACCGGTGTTAAGGTCTGCATCGATAGCCATCTGTTTACCGGGCATGGCATCCAGCGTAAATCTGGCAGTAACCTCCGATACACGCTCGGAACCTTTGTTGATAACCACAAACTGCACTACGATCAGAACTATAAATATGATGGCGCCGATCACAAGATCACCGCCGCCCACGAATCCTCCGAAAGTACGCACAACGTTTCCGGGGTCACCGGTGGTGAGTATCAGTCTTGTGGAAGATACGTTCAGAGAGATCCTGAATATGGTGGTAAACAAAAGAAGCGTCGGAAAAAATGACATCTCCAAAACCTCTTTTGCAAAAAGGCAGTTAAACAATATGACCAAAGCTATGGAGATATTGATGCCCAGCAAAACATCCAGCATGAAACTCGGGATGGGAATGATAAAGAACATAATAGCAGCCATAAGATATATGGCCACGCCATAATCGGCTATATTAAGTCTCTTCAGGAAACTCATCTCCCAATCCCTCCTTCCTTAAGATTTTATTTCATACTATTTCACGCTTCCCTGCGGCAGTTTGTTATTCTTGGCGTAAACGTAAGCCAGTATCTCGGCAACCGCCTCGTAAAGATCGGGTGTTATGGCCTGATCAACTGCTATATTGGCGTAGAGCATACGGGCCAGCGGTTTGTTTTCAACGATCTCTACTCCGTTCTCCCTGGCGATCTCCTTTATCTTCTGTGCCACGTAATCCGCGCCCTTCGCCGTGACCTTCGGCGCAGCCTCGCTTCCGTCCGCAGGTCTTCCCTCGTATTTGAGCGCAACGGCATAATGCGTGGGATTCGTGATGACAACATCGGCTTTCGGAACATTTTGCATCATACGCCTTCTGCTGGCCTGCTGCATCCTCTGGCGCTGCTGTCCTTTTATATGGGGATCTCCTTCGGAGTTCTTCATCTCGTCCTTGATCTCCTGCTTGGTCATCATCATATCATCATGGAATTTTTTGCGCTGATATATGAAATCGACCACTGCTATGATGGCATAAATCAGGCTGATACGGATCCCCACATCTATCACCAGATTACAGGTATCCGCAATAGCCTGATTAAGTGAAAGATCGTATAAAATAAAGATTTCCGCTATCCGTTCCCTTATCATCGTGAAGGCTACCACAAATATCAGTACTACCTTCACGATGGACTTGAAAAGTTCAAACAGCGTATTCATGGAGAAAATACGCTTGAAGCCGTTTATCGGGTTAAACTTGTCAAGCTTGGGCTGCAGTGGCTTTGTGGTGACCTTCCATTTGACCTGCAAAAGATCCGACAAAAACGCTATAACGAATCCCATTATCAGGAAGGGCAGACCTATCATTATCACCCGCCCCGACGCATAGCGAAGATAATACATGGCAGTCACCTCAGTGAACTCCTTCGCATTGGCAGTATCCGCAATATTGCCGTATACCGCCGAAAAAATACCTGTCATGTTATTACCCAGAAAAGTCCCCAGGGCTCTTAAGGATATGAAAAGCCCCAGCAGAGACGCCGCCATGGGTATCTCCCTGCTCTTGGCGACCTGCCCTTCGCTCCTTGCATCACTCAGCTTTTTGCTGGTAGGCTCCTCGGTTTTCTCGCCTCCGGGACCGTCCTTTGCGAAAAACTGCAGGTCCAGTATAAATAATGTCTTTATATCACCGGTATCTACTGTATTCATATCATCATAAATTCATTCGACAGGCAGCATTGCTTTTATTACCGAGACCAGCATTTCCTTCATCTCACCTGTCAGCATATCCGTAACCTTTGGCAGTAAAAAAATTGTCAGCATTATAACGATAAGTCCGGTCACTATCTTGATCTGCATACCTACCGCAAACATGTTCATCTGCGGCGCAACCTTGGCCATGATACCCAAAACCGAATTAAGCACCAGCATGCATGAAAAGATCGGCAGACTGATCCTGAACCCCAGTATAAAAAGGTTGGTCAGATAGCCCAGAAATGCCGACATCAGACCATCCCAGTAAAAGTGGGTACCTGCAACGGGTATCAGCTCAAAAACATCTATAACGGCTCTTACAACATACTGATACATTCCTCCCGACAGTAACATCAGCATGATAAGGTTATCATACATGTTACCTGTCACAGAGGTTTCCGACTGGGTCATGGGATTGTACTCCTGCGCCATGGAAAAACCCATATAAAGATCGATGAGATGACCCGCAAAAGTTACAATGGCATCACAGATATATAGCGAAAAGCCCAGACAGAGCCCTGTCAGGACCTCCTTGCCGGCTATGACTCCGTATTCCATCACTCCTCCGTACTCCAATCCCGTCTTCGGAATGTGCACATAGATCAGCAGCGAGATCACGGCAGATATCCCCACCTTCGTCCGCACCGGCACACCCTGCAGCCTGAAAAACGGTGCAACCGCAAAAAATGAAGCAACTCTCATAAGGATCAGCAGGAAATATTCAAAATTAACCAGAGAAAAGTTAAATTCCAGCATTTCTCACCCCGAATGCTCAGATATATAAGCTGAAATCCTGCCAGAGGTTTACCATATAATCCGACATATTGTCCAACATCCACGAACCAAGCAGCATCAGGCACAGGAATACGGCAATTATCTTTGGCACAAAGGTCAGTGTCTGCTCCTGTATTGATGTCACAGTCTGAAATATGCTCACCACAAGACCTATTATTAGGGATACCAGTAACGGCGGTAATGATGTCATGATGATCGTGTAGTATGCTTCTCTTGAAATATCCAATATCTGTCCGTCTGTGATCATTTACGCCTCCTTAAGCTCCGCCGGATCAGATCCTGTCCTGCGATCCGGCATGCAGCTCCATACAGTAAAGCCCTGTCAGTAGAATGTTTTTACCAGACTGCCGATCACCAGATTCCACCCGTCAGCCAGCACAAACAGCAGAATCTTAAACGGCATTGATATGGTGGTGGGCGGCAGCATCATCATACCCATTGACATGAGCACGCTGGATACTACCATGTCTATTACGATAAAAGGAATATATATCAAAAAGCCTATGATGAACGCCGTTCTGAGTTCCGATACCATAAAGCTCGGTATCAGTACTGTCATCGGTATCTCATCAATATCATCGTATGTCACATTTGCAATATCGCAGAACATATCGATATCTTTTGTTTTGGTCTGGGGATACATGAATTCCCTTATAGGCTGGGCTGCAGCCTCAAATGCCTCTTCCTGGGTTATGTCACCTGCATCAAAGGGCTTTATGGCCTCCTCATTGATCCTGGTCATAACCGGCGACATGATAAACAATGTCAAAAACAATGCCAGCCCCACCAGCACCTGATTTGGCGGAGAGGTCTGAGTACCCATTGCCGCTCTGACAAAATGCAGTACAACCACTATCCTGGTAAAGCTTGTCAGCATCACGACTATGGACGGAACCAGAGACAGAACCGTCAATACGATTAGCATGCGTACCGTTGTCGCCATACCGCCTTCACCGTTATCGTAATAGAGCGAGAAGGTACTCCTGGCGTCTTCCATCGCATCCTTCACAACACCGTCCCTGTCAGTATCTATACCAATGGACGGCTCCGATGCGTAAGCAACATCCGAAAAAGACAGTAAAAGAGCCATAGATAAAAATATGGCTCCCATTACCAGACT
>JAILBP010000257.1:0-12453 GCA_024680835.1 Lachnospiraceae bacterium
CTGCTCAGTGAAGACTTTTTTGATCATCTCTATAAAAACATGCTCAGAGCTGTACAGCGCATCCTCTGCTCCGGACTCCTTGAAAAGATTGTAATTCATATAAGCACGGCCGAGAACACCTATAACGCCGGCGGCGCCAAGTGACAGTGTAACCCAGCTGATGGCGATAACTTTGGACTTGTTCATTTCTTTATCATTTTTTACCGCCATGAAACGCACCAGAATATGCGGCATACCAAAATACCCAAGTCCCCAGGCCAGTCCCGAAATAATACTGATAGCTGTATTATTATGGAAGAAACTCGTAAAGTTTCCTGTATCTGCTACCCCGTTTGCCTGCAGTGCCTGTGTAACGCTAAGCCCGTCCTTGCTCATGATGGCGTATACAGTGATGGGTACCACCAGCAGACCGACCAGCATCAATGTTCCCTGTATCAGATCGGTGGTGCAAACCGCCTTGAATCCGCCGAGGAATGTGTATGTCAGGATTACCACAGCACCGATAGTCAACGCGATCCTGTAATCCAGACCGAAGATGGAATTGAAAAGCTTGCCGCCGGATGCCAGAGCCGATGCTGTATATACCGTAAAGAAAAGGGCGATTATAACGGAAGAAACAGTCATCAGTATCTTCTTTTTGTCGCCATAACGATTCTCAAAAAACATGGGTAATGTAACACTGTTGCCCGCCAATATGGTATATCGGCGGAGAGGCGATGCGACGATGATCCAGTTTAAGATCGTACCGATCAGCAACCCGATACAAACCCAGCCGTCTCCCGACAGACCCGACAGAAAGATTGCGCCGGGAAGACCCATCAAAAGCCAGCCGCTCATATCCGACGCCTGTGCAGACAAAGCAGCCACGAAGGCACCAAGGGATCTTCCGCCCAGGAAATAATCCTCGGCATTGACATTTTTCTTGCTGTAGACCGCACCGATGATGACCATCATCGCCAGATAACATACCAGTGTAGCCAGAATCCAGCCCATTGTTGAACTCATTTTTTTCCTCCTGATTCTTTTCTGTTTTTCTATAATAAACCACCTGTTATTTCCTCCTGATCCGGTATCCCTGCGGGATTGGATCGGTGGTCTTTATACGTTTCGGATACTGCTCCATTATGGCGCCCGCCAGTTCCTCCACACACTCCTGGCAGAATCGTCCCTTTAGGATAGGGCGACCGCACCGCTGACACGCAAGATCCGAATCATACTCATCCGCTGTGCGTATCAGGCTTTCAGACAAAAGCAGGTTAATAAAATCCGGCGAAACGCCTGTCGCAGACGATATCATATCCGTGATGGTACTCTGATTTTTCTCAAGATACTCACGGACTTTACCGTAGTCATCATACCCTATATTGCCGCACTTAGGGCACAGAAATTTACCAAATCCCAGAGATTTGTACTCGGCACCGCATTTTTCGCAATGCTCCGGTCTCTTCTTTTCCATTTCCTGTCGCAGATTTCCCGGCATAGGCATGTCCTCCGAAAAAACACAGATTCCAAAGTCATTAATAAGTATGATTTGAGGGTCAATAAGCCTTGAATCATAAATATAAGTTATCAGCTCAAGGCTAAAATGTCAAACCCTGTGAATCGAAATTACAATATCAAATTATATTGAATTATATAGCATTATATAACTATCGCAGAATTATATAGCTAAACCATAATTATATAGATGACCGTTACTCACCGGAGGCAGATATGATTAAAAGAAACCCTTATACTATCAGTTTTGGAAAAATCCCGACTCAATATATTAATCGTGCACATATCATAGACTCTGTCAGGGAAGCATTTGAGAGCGAGCCGGCGGATGAACAGGCATTCAAGCTTACCGGAATACGCGGAACCGGCAAAATCTGAGATAAGACGTGAACAGCCCCGGATCGTATAATCCGGGGCTGTTTTTGATATCGTTCTTAAATGTAATGTTCAGTTTCCACTCTGGCGCCGAAGGGTCTCAATGACAGACCGGCAATCTTGAAAAACTGCTTTCCAAAGGGAATTCCGATTATGGTGATACACAGAATGCAGCCGATCACAAGGTTTGTGAGCGCCATCTCCCAGCCTGATATCAGCAGCCACAGAATATTCAGCAGGAAAGAAGTGGTCTTGCTGTCATATTCGATCTCTTTACCAAACGGGCTCAGTGATATCGATGCCAGCTTGAAACACTGCACACCGACCGGTATTCCTACTATGGTGATGCACCAGAGTAATCCTGCACAGATCCATGCAAACCAGCTCACCAGTCCTCCGCAAATGATCCATAAAATATTTCCTAATAATCTCATCTCAAATCATCCTCCGTATAAAAATCAAGTTTACCTGAATAAAATAACAGCTCGGATGTGAAATGTCAAATCGCGTTTTTGTGCATATAGTTTTCAGGAATCACACCTGTATGATGCACCGTTCCCCGTACCCGGGAATAAGCTCGTCATGCGTGAGAAAAAACATATTTTCAACCTTAGCCTGTGCCAGAAGCAGACGGTCAAACGGGTCGTTGTGCTCTTTGATATCGTCAGGTCTTGACAGTGTATTCACAGCAAGAACGTGTTTATCTGCAAGTCCTAGCGGTAAGAACCCTGCCGCTTTACACCCGTCAGAGAAATCTTTTTCATCAAACGGAATATTCTCCGGCCGGCGCGAGTGTTTAAGAAGCACTTCCCACACGGAAACCGTGCTGTAATAAAGCGTATTATCCGGATTGAGGATCAGTTCCCGAGCTCTTTCAGTAAGGACAGGATCGTCATTTAAAGCCCAGATTGCAATATGTGTATCAAGAAGCAGGTTCATAGAGGGCCTCCCATCATCATTTCTGCGATTATGTCATTATCAGCATCGAAGTCTCCTTTGAGCGTGAATTTACCCTTTGCAATTCCAATGCGATTTGAGACAGGAGTCTCATTGATCAGTGTTATCTTAGCTACCGGCTTACCATTTCTGGCGACCGTAATATAGTCTTCTTTTTTTGTCTCCAGAAGACGGATCAGCTTTGAAAAATCTGTTTTAGCTTCGAGGATATTTACCTGCATAATTCTATTCACCTCCAATCTCTTAGTCAGAATGACTAACTTGGTCATTCTGACCATAGTATACCCCCATCACATTAAAAAAACAAGAATAAATATTGACCCGGCCCAGTGATCTTCCGTGTTGGAATATTTCATTGTTTGAAACTCACTCAAGTTTTTTCAATAACAAGATTTCAATTTACAGACTTTTCCGATTAATGCAGATTTTACAGATAATACAGATATATGATTATAATATAGATTTCCTCTGTGTGTTAACTGTAGTATTTTTACAGGCGGCTTTTCATAATGTTTTTTATCCTCCTCAAATGCGGATGCATAATTCTCTGCCCTTAGACTTATGCATGGTGGAAACTGTTACACCGAACAAACCGTCTGTTTCTGTTGACCTGCATAAAAAAAACAGAGTATAATAGACATTGTATCAAAACGGAATACTTCATTGTCAGAAACCAACTCAGTTTTAAGTATTTTTACAATAATAAATGTTTATCAGATTCGGAGATATCCTTTGATAAGGAGAAAAACATGAAATATAACGAACAGAAACCATATATTTTCATAAGTTATGCCCATAAAGACAGCCGTATTGTTTTTGATATCATAAACAATCTGATTGCAGCAGGCTACAACGTATGGTGGGATGATGGTATAGATCCCGGTACGGAATGGGATGAGAATATTGCGTTCCACGTGAAAGGCTGCGGATATTTTGTAGCTTTTATTAGCGAAAATTATATCGCTTCGAAAAATTGCAAGGATGAGCTGAACTATTCAAGAGATTTGGATAAAAATCAGCTCCTGGTTTACCTCGAGGATGTAAAATTGCCTGATGGAATGGCTATGCGCATGAACCGCATACAATCCATATATTGGGAAAAGTATACGGATAAGCAGGAAGCTTTTATAAAACTTTGCAGCGCAAAGGGCATAGAGGTTACAAAGCTTTCAAATGAGTCACCCACGGACTGGAAACCCTTGAAAGTATCGGAGGCACCTACACATCCACAATCACCCGGAAATAAGAACATGTTCCCTGTCATTATAGGAGGAGTCGCGGTTGCGGTGGTGATCATCATAGTCGCGCTGGTTTTGGGTGGAAGAGGAAAGAATGATAGTTCCGGTTTACCTGCCGAAAAAACAACGACAAATGTTTCTGAAAAGAATAAAAGTGAGGATGTTGTCTCGGTTGACGATGTGACAGATGAAGAAGAGTCATTGGAAAAGACAGAAGTAAAAAGTGAAGGGAACGGAGGAAGCCTCGGAAACGATTCAAGTATAGGATATAAGAACCTTGAAGAAGCTTCGGGTTTAAGCTGTTTTGGTTCAAATATAACCAGAGGTGAAATAAATTCCATAATCTTCCAATCATCTCTTCCTCAAAGGGAGGAAAAGGGACTGGATATATCCGCTGAGGGTGATGGAAGTGTACTTGCATGGTTTGATAAGGTGAGTGGTGGACTGTATGACCTTACGATTGCAGCAGATGGAAAGATACGTCTTCCGGAAGACTGCAGCATCTTGTTTATGGGATATACAAATGCCAGATCCATAGAATTCAACGAAGCAGTTAATGCGGAAAACGTTACAACGGTGTGGCATATGTTTTCTCATGATAAGCTACTCCGCACGCTGGATGTGTCTGTTTTTGCAGACGCAAAGCTAAAGGATATGACTTCATGGTTTTTTGAAAACGAAGCACTGACGCATATAGATGGCCTTAATAAACTGGATACATCAAAAGTAGAGTCGTTTAATTGCACATTTTACTATTGCAAGAAATTAAAGGAGATCGACGTAAGCGGCTTCGATACGTCATCAGCAAAAGATATGAACTACATGTTTATGTATTGTTCAGAAGTAGAGGAACTTGATGTGTCAGGATTTGATACGTCAAAAACTACTTCTTTTATTCAGTTGTTCGCAGGCTGTAATTCTCTTAAATCATTAAATGTCAGCGGGTTTAATACTTCAAATGTGACTGATTTCAGATGGATGTTTGCAGGAGACTGGTCTTTGGATGAGATAGATTTAAGTGGTTGGACATTTGCTAACGTCGGGGGAGATGAATGTTTGGAGTGTCTTTTCAGGAAAATGAAGCCGGGTGTAAAGATTAAAATAAAGGAGAATGATCTCGCTATCCTTAAATCGTACGAAAGCACTTTCAAGGACGCACCGGAAGACATAGAGTTTATTATCGAATGATTTTTTTATCAAAATGGAGAATCAAAAATGAAAACAATAATAAAAAAACCATATCTATTAAGTGCCGTGGCTATTATATTATTTGTTGTATTGGGGGTGCTAAACGAAAATACTAATGTATACGCAGACAGCCAAAAATGGGACGAAGCAGTTTCCTACGATGCAAATGCCAAATTCTCAATAGATTTATCTCAAAAAAGCGGTAACGGAAGCTATTCGATAAAAATCAAAAATGTCGATTACGGTATATCGCGTGTGGAAAAAACATTTAAAGTCAAACCCAATACCACATACCGCGCATCAGTAATGGCCAAATGCCAGGATTTTAATAAATCCTCAAATGAAAAATATGATTTTGGAAAATTTGGTGCTGTTTTGTCAATGGCGCAACAGATGCCACAAGGTTCGGAATACACAGGAAGTAAATGGAAGAAGCTGACATATAGTTTCAACAGCGGAGACGACGGACAATGTACATTAGCGCTATACAATGCCGGAAACAAGGGGACAGTCTATTTCAGCGATTTTAAGCTTGAGGAAATAAGAAAAAAATCCAATGAGTGGAATCTTTGTATAGTATATGTAAATAAAATCAAAGCACCAATTGTACAGAACGGTGAAAAAACAACTTTTTCCGAAAAGTTCTGTAAAGAAGATAAGGATTTTTGCACAGAGACTATAAAAAAGCTATATAGCTATGTACCTTTTCTTTCGGAAGAAAGAATGGATATAAAAAGTATAGATTTTTATGAATGCAAAAAAACCGTAACGTCATTATCATCACCAACAGGAAACAGTAATTATAATATTTCTTTAAGCGATAAAGCACTAAAAGAAACACTTGACACTATAATATTAAATGCTGAAGAAAGCAGCGGAAAGCTATATGATCAGATAATAGTTGTATCACCGCTTTCTACTGACTTAGCCGGTAAATTGGGTGTGAACATCGAATATGAGGGAACGCCTTATGACACTACAGGCACGTATCATGGGATAATACAGGTATTTATTAATCACAAAGAGTTCAGAACTACTCTTTTAGCTACATTTGTTCATGAATTGCTTCATAGTGTAGAACACAATTCAAGTATAATTGATCCGGAACATAGTCCTTCAGTGCACGGATACGAAGAAGAATATGCGGATCATTATTTTGCGGGTAAAAATGGTCTTCAGGGAAATATCGCATATTTTTCTGATATTATGAGAAAGGCTACCTTCGACGGAAGAGGTTTCGACGAAAAAGCGTTTCTAACTTATGGTAACAGTACAAGAAAAACAATATACGGAAGTACGGAAAAAAATATTTATAAAAAGAAAGATATCACAAAACTGTCGATATCAGAAATATCGGATAAAACATATACCGGTAAAGAAATAAAACCATCCGTTAACATAAAGAACGGCAAAAAAACTTTAAAAGAGGGGACAGATTACAATTTATCTTATTCCTGCAACACTGATATAGGTATCGCTTCAGTGATCGTTACAGGAAAAGGAAAGTATTTCGGCTCCGTGAAACAAAATTTTAGAATAATACCGGCGGGGACAAATCCGACTTATGATTTGTCCGGAGAAAAATACTACTTGACATGGAAAACGTCAAAAGGGGCAACCGGATACGAGGTTTTCGGTTCAACCAATGGAAAAGACTATACTTTGTTGAAAACTGTTGATGCCAGTGATTCGGACAGTTTAAATACTGTTATTGATTACACTGGAGAAAAATACACATTCAGGATAAAAGCGTTCACAAAGCTATATCCACAAATTTTTTACAGTGAGTAAATTCATTTGAAGATCAAAGTAACTGTAAATAAAGTACTCTTGATAAAAGCATAGCCGAATTAATGGAGGGCAAGATGAAAGGATTTCTCAGAAGAACAACCTCGTTTTTCCTAAATAATTACATACCCGGAAGTGAAGTAGACAAAGCCAAACTCTCTAAAACCTATCGCACACTCGATGACGGCTATTACAGCATCAGCAACGGCTGGTACATTACAGTCGGAAATACGGATTCCGAGGGTTACGCATATACCTCAGAAGATCCTTCATATTATTATTTTACCTACAGAGACGACGGCTATTATACTATCACCGCACCTAACGGAAAGCTCCTGGAATTAGATACCGCCAGTGGTAAGCTGATCACCAAAAACAATTACGATCCGAGTAAATACACTCAGCGCTGGCTCGTCAGCAGCTCAACAGATCTGGATAATAATCCGATCCTTACCATACATTCTCCTTTCAGAGGCGGGTATATCTCATATGATCCGGGATGGCTTTTCGTCTCCGGTAGGGGATTATATGTGGACACAAGCGGCTCAAGCTTTTCGGAATATGGTTGGGAGATACAGCAACAGTAATCCCCAAAAGAGCCGGTCAGGTTTATGACATTTCCGAATCGGACAATACTCCTGTTTCAGTTGACCTGCTCCCCAAAAAAAGAGTATAATGAATATTGTATTTATCACATTACAGTGCTGTAGAGCACTGCCAAAATGTCCTCATTAAAAAAGGAGATTACATATATGAAGCAGACAAACAATCTTAAAAAAGCATTTGCATTTGCCCTGTCGCTCTCGCTTGCAGCGGCCATCAATCCCGTATCGGCAATGGCACAGTCAGTCAAAGGAGTTGTCGCACCGTTGACGGTTGTCGTAAATGACGACGGCGGGCTGATGGGATCATCCGATATTCAGAGCTGGAATGAACCCGGCTTATTTTCTTCGGATTTTAATTCATACACAGTGAGTGCAGACATTTATTTTCCCTGTTCGTATTTTATGGAAAACGATGGTTCAGTCTTTATCGATCCAAAGGTTTCATTCTGGTTTGAAGATCTCGGCGTAAACGGATATCTCGAAAGCGACACAGTTGTACGCGTCGGATTTGATTATGGAAAAAACTGTGTTTTCTGGAA
The DNA here is from genome assembly GCA_024680835.1 of Lachnospiraceae bacterium. Lineage (GTDB taxonomy): Bacteria > Bacillota > Clostridia > Lachnospirales > Lachnospiraceae > RGIG6904. Next base: position 8,188 of record JAILBP010000257.1, read on the forward strand.
AGGTCTGAACATTAAAAATGACGAGGAAACAGATGACATTCCCTGCGTAAAAAATGCCAAAGTAGTCGGCGATATGGTCAAGGTTGAGATCGTGGATGCCACTCTTAATCCTACTTTTAAGACGCAGGATTGGGATGAAGCGACCGGTTCCAACAGGATCTGGACCGATCCGATCCCGGCCACAGGAGATGCTGTTCCGCTATTCAGGGTATCTATGGATCGTGCGTTTGAGGGTAAGATCGCCGTTGCAAATGCTTCGATCAAAATAGGTGATAAAAACTACAAAACCGATTACAGCAAAAAAGGAGCTATTGCCGGCTTCTACGGCGAGATAGAGCAGGAATTCACAGAGCTGAATGCCGAGATATTTAATACCTCTATAGTCTCTGTCGGAAAGAAATCCGTTAAGATTAAACCGTCGAAGAGCGCTACCGTCAAAGTAGCTACCATGTTTAGCGATGATAAGGTCAATGTTTCATCATCCTCTGCCAAGGTTGCAAAAGTAACATACAAGAACGGAAAGCTCACTATAAAGGGTATCAAAAAAGGAAAAGCAACCATCTCCGTGAAAGTAAACGGTGTGACACAAAAGATCAAAGTCACTGTAAAATAAATTTTTTACGACGGGTGAAGTGGTTCACAGGCGGATCAGCATGTGTTCGCGGACGCATACTTGAAGGGAGTCGGCTTTTGCCGGCTCCCTTTTACATTTCAAGATTTCTATAGCTCTTCTTCTGTGAATGCAGATAAGTGTTATTTACGCTTCTTTACAATGCATAATACATAAAGTATACTTTAAGTTAATAAAAAAATTTACGGAGACATCACATGGCAATCGCATATCGGATCAGATCAATAATACCTTTGCTCTTAACAGCCATTCTTTTCACCGGCTGTGTGCAGGGAGAAAATGAACAGGTGAGAGCCGGTCAAAAGATGATGGAAGAGTACTTTGCCGAGACCGGCAGACAGGCTTCCGTGACAGAAATCTACGCGGATGTAACCCGGCCGGAGGCTGACCGACTCGAGATGAGTGATTTCGTCAAAGGCAACTACAGGCTTGACGGGGAAAAATATGAGTTCTGGACAAATGTGGAAACCGGCAGCATATACTCCTCGGAAGGTCTGCAGAAATTCAGTGACAGTATTTTGAAAATACAGGCGGATCAGCTGGGCTTCGATGTTTCAAGCTGTACATGCTATGCATCAGTGACTATCGATCCCGAATTCACCGGTGAGCCGGGGAACTCCCGGGGGCAGACGGATACCGTGACCCTAATGGATGTTCTCCCGGTTTCGATCACGGATATGGATGAGTTTGCGAAAATAGCACTTGAGAGTGAACATATATTTGTCCGGTCTTTTATCATTTGCCGGAAAAACCCGCTGAATGCCGACACAAAGTCGGTTGATATACCGGGATGGACCAATAACCAGATCACAGTATGTGAGCTGGAAGATCCAAATGTCTCTCTTCCGACAGATAAATACGATATTCTCGAATACTGGATAAATAATGCAGAAAGCTGTATGGATATCACTACAGGTGCCTAAATCATTTGACATACATCGATGGTAAAATTACAATCAAAAAAGATCAAAGTAACCGTAAATAACCTCTAATTTTATTGCGGTTTTAGGGGATGTATTGGGGCTGTTTTGGAGCTATATTACACAAAAATACACACTCAGTCAATGAGTTCCCATACTCTCATAATCCGAATTAATGGTATTTTTCATGTCAAAGATCAGGAAGTCTCCATCCCTTAGTGTGATGCATTTTCCGCCGGTAAGGCTGCGATCGTAGATAAATCCCTGTTTTTTCCACATATTGCAGTAACCTGCTGCCTCATTCTGTTCGTTAATGTAGCTCAGATTCACCGAACCGTTTGCCACAGACAGGATCTCGAATTGCACCAATATAAACCCGTCTTTGAGGAAAACTCTGTCATCCTGCCTGATGCGACCGGCTTTTTTCTGAATATATTGCGCGATATCAACAACTGCAGGGACCGCGTAAATATCATCCGGAAGGCGGTAGCTTCCTGACCAGATCTGAATAGATCTCTCACATATCAAGTGGTCCACAACATTTTTTTGAAAAACCGGTTGGTAGGTTCTGTCGGATGCGGACAATGTCACAGGGACAAAAACCTGCTTCAGGTCTTTCTTTGAATACAGTCTGACCTCCGTGCGCGTAAGGAAGTCATCCGATATATGATAGTATTTCGGCAGCATGACAATCCCGTCATTTTCTCCTCTCATACTGCCTATGGTCTTCAGTTCAAAGGTTATACGGTAACCCGCTCCCGGAACACTGCCTGTCATATCATGCGTTATGTTTCCCGAAACACCTTCTTTATAATACTGTGAAGTCACGGGAGCCAGTGGATCAGAAACCCTGTCCGGTATAACCTCTCCCTCCATTGAAAGCCGGCCCGCTCTGTATCTGACACCTCTTTTCACTCCGCGCTCACTGTAAAACACATTCCACCACCCGGGATAATCTTCCACATCTGTCACTGACAAATCGTACATTCGACCTGTCACGGTCACAGTCACATCATCACAGGCAATATAATGATCACCTGAGATATTGGCATCACGCTCCGAAAGAAGTTCAAATCCGGTACCATCCGCCATGATCTGATCAGCGACATCTGTCGGCACTCCCTCAACGGTTTCCACTCCACTGCAGTTTATGGCAAATACCCTGTATTCGATATCATAATCACCCTCTTCCACTCCAACGGGCAGATAAAATGTGCCCGACCTGCCCGCCAGAGTAACCCAGGTATAGGGCAAAACATATTTTTCACCGTAATAAACCGCAAAAGGCATCCTGACCTGTCTCTTCCGGGAATATTTTCCGTAATCTCCACGGCCGTAGCCTTTAGCCTTTATATGCTCCCCGGTTTCGGATATTGAGAGCGTAAATTCCTTCCCGAGAACAAGAGATTTGTGCACAGTCGGCTTGTACTGCTGGTTTCCGGCTCTGTCATCCGTGCAAAGCCCTGTACAAACAACCGGTGTGTGTACAAAAACATCATTTACGTCTGAAGTCTCATATAATAAGGTACTCTCTGTTTCGGAAAACATACCGTCCCTGCGCATCTGCATCTTTCTGTAAGTAACATATGCGCGGGATCCGTGATCTCCGTTTGCGGTTTTTTCCGGAATTCTGATATCATTTTGGGAAACGACAGAAACATAAGCCTCCTGCGGCGTGGTCAATCCCTGTGTACTCCCCCTTTCCCACATGCCTTTCAGAAAAACATAACCGTTTACACTCAACAGGTCATTTCTGACTTCACAGCCATTACATACGCTTTCGGCTGCTTCGATCAAGGCCTGCTGCCCGTCTTCCTCATATTCTTCCCTTGAAATATAGGCAGTATCGGGCTCGTCAGGTATCAGCACATAGCTTCCCCTGTTGATCCTGCAGACTATCGCCGGATCGGAAATATCATGAAATACTACATTCTCAGACAATGAACCGTTTTCTATGACAGCAGTCTCAGCCTTAAATATTCTCACAGTATCGATCCTGTAGTAACTGTAATCGCTGTCTACATAGACCCTCTTTTTCTGTTCCCTGTATTCTCCGTCGTCATCGTAATGCCAAATGTATACATCCACAGGCACAAACTTACTGCCGGAGTATTTTCTTAAACCAATGTTAATATAGTAGTCCTGAAAAGAATACATTGCATCCAGCTTTTCCCCGGACGGAATTGCCTTTTCCACATCAAACTGCGGATCATCTGACGGCTGTGCCAGAAGCCTTGCGTAATTTCCCGCAACATGATCTTTGCCGTAAGAGTATGTAAATTCCCCGATATCCACCTCTCTTATATAGTAAAAACAGACTGATACGCTCTCATATGTAAGGTCAGAGTTATCAACATTATAAACAGGTTGTCCACCATATTTTGTGGTTAATCCATTTTTATCCACCAAATATATTGTCGAATAGGAAAGATCGAACCTGTAACCGGACAGATCCTCCGCCTCAAACCAATACTCCCTGTCTTCTAAAGAACCTTCCTCATCAAATCCCAGAAAACCAAGGCTTACAGCGCTGTCAATATCATCCTCACTCTCCACCTCATAGTATTTTATACTCAGTTCTCCCCAGAGTTTTTCTTCGTCGCCTCCAAAATACACACACTTCCCGAAATGAGAGTCAAGACTGTCGGGATCAGCCCAACTTTCCGCATTTTTAATAGAGTATGCGCTGAAATATACCGTTCCCCAGACACTTCC
>JAILBP010000005.1:0-4011 GCA_024680835.1 Lachnospiraceae bacterium
ACAACGGAACACCTTACCACAGGCTCCATAAAGCTCTACGAGTCTGTCAAAAATCTGCCGGGATCCAGAGAGATCAAGCACGGCGTCATGATGGAGCTCATAGACAAAGAGCTGTCTGTATTCATGGCAAGATGCAGGATAGAGAGCGTGAGTAACATCATTCTGATGGGTGATTTCTCCGTGGAAGCCACCAAGAAGAGCAAGGATATCGACGGCACCATAAATGCAGAGAAATTTATCCGTTTTCTGGACAAGCTCAGGGGCAACATGAACGATAATATTGCCGAGCTTATAGGTGTTTCCGATGATTACGAATACCTTGTGCTGCCAAGCCTTGTGATCTACAGGCGAGTGGTGGAGATGCTGGGAGCCAAAAAGATACTGGTGCCGGGAATAGATATTTCCGACGGTATAGCTTATGATTATGCCATAAAAAAGAACATCTTAAAACCTGTACATGACCTTGAGAAAGATGTTATCTCTGCCGCAAGGTATATGGCGGACAAGTATTCAAGCTATTCACCGCATATAGAGACCCTGATGGAAAATGCCACCCTGATCTTCAGGGGCACAAAGTCCATTCATGACATGGGTAAAAGAGAACTTTTGCTGTTGAGATGTGCGGCTCTCCTGCATGATTGCGGAAAATATGTTTCCCTGAGAAATGCTGCAGACAACGCCTACCGCATCATCATGAGCTCCGAGATTATGGGACTTAGCCATACGGAACGACTCATAGTGGCCAATATTGTAAAATACAACACTCATAAGCTGGTTGATTACAACAGCTTTGAAGATGACCTTAGTCTTGACGAATATCTTGTGGTGGCAAAATGCGCCGGTATCATGCGTATTTCCAATGCCCTTGACCGCAGCCACAAGCAGAAATTCGAGAAGATCACAGTGGCTTTGCAGGACGGAGAGATGGTGATCACCGTTCATTCCAAGGACGACTTGCTACTTGAGCGCAGCATCTTTGAATACAGGTCGGATACCTTCGCTCAGGTTTTCTCCATAAAGCCTGTGATCAAAGTCAAAAAGGTATGATAATGAAGGGCATATAGTAATTACGATGTCTATTCACAGTCACTCTATCTGAATACCGGATATTGGCTGTGAATAGAAACATTATGATCAACATTTTGGGAGGACATTAACATGCCTATCGATCTTTCGGATCCTAAATATTATGAAAACAGAGAATTGAGCTGGATAAAGTTTAACCGCAGGGTCTTAAATGAGGCGGTTGATAAAAATGTGCCCCTGTTGGAGAAGCTGAAGTTTACAGCCATAACGTCATCAAATCTTGATGAGTTTTTTATGGTGAGGGTGGCATCCTTAAAGGACATGGAAAATGCCGGAGTAAAAAAGACCGATATCGCAGGCATGACTCCTTCACAGCAGCTGGCAGCGGTGGAGACGGCTGTCCGTGAGATGGTGGACATCCAGTATTCCAATTTCAACAGATCCGTCATACCCATGTTAAAGAAAAATAATATCATTATTCACGGCGGTTATGAAGAGCTCACAGCAGAACAAAAAGAGGCGGCCGATGCATATTTTGATGAGTTTGTGTTCCCTGTGCTGACACCGATGGCGGTGGATGCAAGCCGTCCCTTCCCGCTGATCAGAAACAGGACATTAAACATTGCTGCTATGGTCAAAAAGAACAAGCAGAGCAGCTTTGCCACAGTCCAGGTTCCAAGCGGTCTTCCCCGTGCGGTAAAGCTTATCTCGGTTGAGGGATGTTTTGAGTATATCCTGCTTGAAGATCTCATCATACACCATATGGACAGGCTTTTTCTGGGGCACGAGATACTGACCGTTTGTCCGTACCGTATCATGAGAGACGCGGATTTTGAGCTGGATGAGGAAGAGGCAGCCGATCTTTTGCAGGAGATAGAAAAGAAACTTAAAAAACGTCAGTGGGGCGAGGTCATAAGGCTTGAAGTACGCCATGATATAGATAAATCCCTGCTCAAATATCTTAAAAAAGAGCTTAATATCAAAGATGATGAGATATTCAGGCTAAATGGTCCCCTGGATCTCACCTTTCTGATGAAACTGTACGGTCTCGAAGGAAAGGATGATCTGAGATATCCCACACATACGCCTGCTGCCGTTTCGGAATTCAAAGAGGATGAGACAATTTTTGACAGCATAAAACGTAACGATATTTTCGTGCATCACCCTTATCAGAGCTTTGATCCTGTAGTGCGATTTATAAGGGATGCCTCGGTGGATCCCGATGTTCTGGCCATAAAACAGACTCTTTATCGTGTCAGCGGAAATTCACCCATCATAGCGGCGTTAGCCCACGCTGCGGAGTCCGGCAAGCAGGTGACGGTGCTGGTAGAGTTAAAAGCCAGGTTTGACGAGGAAAACAACATCGTCTGGGCCCGTAAGCTTGAGCAGGCAGGCTGTCATGTAATATACGGTCTTGTGGGCTTAAAGACCCATTCCAAGATCGCCCTTGTAGTCCGCCGCGAGGAGGAGGGCATAGTGCGTTATGTCCATCTCGGCACCGGCAATTACAACGATTCAACAGCCAAGCTTTACACCGACTGCGGAATTTTCACCTGCAATGAAGCCATAGGAGAGGATGCTACGGCTGTATTCAATATGTTGAGCGGATATTGCGAGCCTGCAAGCTGGAATCATCTTATAGTGGCACCCCTCTGGCTTCGCAAGAAGTTTATCAGCTTGATAAAACGGGAGACAAAGCATGCTCTTGAAGGAAAGAAAGCCTATATTAAGGCAAAGATGAATTCTCTCTGTGACAAGGAGATCATAGAAGCCTTATATGAAGCATCCAACGCGGGAGTACAGATCGATCTGGTTGTAAGGGGAATATGCTGTCTTCGCGCAGGGCTTCCGGGTGTTTCCGAGAATATCAGAGTCAGGTCCATAGTGGGCTTTTTCCTGGAGCATTCCCGTATCTTCATATTCGGAAATAACGGACGTGAGGAGATCTACATGGGCTCTGCCGACTGGATGCCCAGAAACCTTGACAAGAGAGTGGAGATAGTATTCCCAGTATTAAATGAAGATTTGAAGGAAAAAGTCACTCATATCATAGATATCGAGCTTCAGGACAACAAGGGCGCTTATATTTTGGGAAGCGACGGTGAATATACAAAAGTAAGCCGTGGCAGAAAGCCGTTGATCGGCAGCCAGAGAATCTTTGCCGACGAGGCGGAAGAACTGGCCAGACCAAAGAAAAACAGAAAGAACACCAGGGTATTTACTCCGGTTTCTTCAAAATAGAGGTATAAAATGTCAAAAATGTTACTCTCGGATCTGGACGGTACTTTGTTGTGTGACGACAAATCCATTTCCGAAGAAAATAAAAGAGCAATAGCCGCGATGATCGAAAAAGGTCATTACTTTGTCATCGCCACAGGACGCCCCTTCTATGCCGCATCGGATATAGTGAAGGAGCTGGGGCTGAACCGTCCCGGAGGATATGTCCTGTCCTATAACGGCGGACTCATAACCGATATGCATACAGGGCGAAATATATATGAGAGGACCATGGATTTCGGTATTGTGGAGGAATTGTTCAGAGTAGCCGAGAAAGAAGGGGTATATATTCACACCTACCATGATCACAAGATATACTGTATGACAGGCGGAGAGGAAGCGGTCCACTATGCAGCCGTATCACATCCGGTGATCGTGCCTACGGGGGTGAATATTTTATCATATCTCCCCTCGGAGCCCTGCAAGTGTCTTGCCATTGATCTTCATGACAGACAGAAGTTAGAGTATTTTGCCGAAAAATACGGGCGTATCTACAAAGGCGTTCTGGATTTCTTTTTCTCCGGACCTGATTATCTGGAGATAATGCCCCACGGAGAAAACAAAGGGGCTGCCTTAAAGCGCTTAGCGGGACATCTCCATGTTTTTGAGGAGGATACCATAGCTGTAGGTGATGAGGAAAACGACATCACCATGATAAAAGAAGCCGCTTTGGGATGCGCTATGAGAAACGGCCTTGACTCGGTAAAG
>JAILBP010000012.1:0-3262 GCA_024680835.1 Lachnospiraceae bacterium
ATGACAGGAGCCGGCTTCGGAGGCTGCACAGTCAGCATTGTAAAGGATGATGCTGTGGATGATTTCATCAAAAATGTCGGAGCCGACTACGAGAAGGCAATCGGATATGCGGCTGATTTCTATGTGGTAGATATCGGGGACGGCCCGAGGAGATTGTAAGCGGCCCTCCGGGGAGGCAGAAATCCAATATAAGGCAACAATGAGAAAGGAGAACAAAAATGAAAATACTGGTAAGCGGAGGAACCGGCTTCATCGGTTCCCACACCTGCGTAGAGCTTTTGAATAAAGGTCACGAGGTTGTCATATTCGATAATCTTTACAACTCACAGGAAGAGGTGGTGGATAAGATAAAGACCATCACCGGTAAGGATGTAACTTTTTATAAGGCTGACATGCTGAAACCCGAGGAGCTGCGTCCCATATTCGAGGCTCATAAATTTGACGCGGTGATCCATTTCGCCGGACTTAAGGCGGTGGGCGAGTCTGTCCGGAAACCTTTGATGTATTATCACAACAACCTGACAGGCACTATAAACCTCTGCGAGCTGATGGCAGAATATGGATGCAAGAGGATGATCTTTTCTTCTTCGGCTACGGTTTACGGCAATCCGGCGTTTGTACCCATCACAGAGGAGTGTCCTCTCGGACAGACCACAAATCCCTATGGTGAGACAAAGGCCATGCTGGAGCGTATCTTGAGTGACCTCTGCATCCCGGATCCGGAGTGGAGCGTTGTGCTGCTGAGATATTTCAACCCCATAGGCGCACACGAGAGCGGTCTGATAGGGGAGGTACCCAACGGAATTCCCAATAACCTCATGCCATATATCACACAGGTGGCTGTAGGAAAGCTTCCGGAGCTCGGTGTTTTCGGTGACGATTATGACACGCCGGACGGAACGGGTGTGAGGGATTACATCCATGTGGTGGATCTTGCAAAAGGTCATGTTAACGCGGTTGATAAGGTCACCGGTTCAACCGGTGTGAATATTTATAACCTGGGCACCGGAAACGGCTATTCGGTGTTGGATATAGTGAAAGCCTTCGAAGCGGCAAACGGCATTAAGATCCCATACTCCATCAAGCCCAGACGCCCCGGCGATATCGCTACCTGCTATGCCGATCCGGGCAAAGCGCTCAGAGAGCTGGGCTGGAAGGCAGAGTTTGACCTGACACGCATGTGTAAGGATTCGTGGAATTTCGCAAAGAAATATTACGATTGAAAAACATACCTGTAAACAAATCTAGTTACCACTATACCTGACTATTGAACGAAATCCGAACAATAATCCGGATATAGAAAATGATAGTAATTTAGTTGTTATTATTCACAGTATATGTATGTGGCCGTGCCGGAATACACATTAAAACAGCTGTGAATAGTAACATTTCGTTCAATAGTATAGCACGGAGGAATATGTATGAAGGATGTTCTGAAAAAAGCCCTGGTGGTAACGCTCTCGGCTGCAATGATGTTCGCGGCAGTACCGGTTTATGCGGATTCTGCGGATACAGGAGAATATGATGCCACCCAGGGCAGCAATACATCAGATACATACACGGTTACTGAGTTTTCAGAAGACGATTGCAAACCTGTGGGCGGGTTGTCTCCCATGGAGATCCGGGCTATGGAGGATGATGTTGAGATCGGCGCAGGTAACGACGGATTGGTTAAATATACCAATATCTTCAACAGTGATCCGCTTACGGCAGAGTCTGTCTTTGTGAAGGGTGTGGGAACTGCGGCATATAATGCTCTGACTCTGGATGGACAGAAAACTTTTTATGGCAGGATGGACGAAGCGGCTACGGAATTCATGCAGGCGACTGCGGATCTTGTTGCAACTTCTATGGGAGAGCAGAACGGAGATGCATACGTTGTCGCCAAGATAAATTATAAGGATCTGGGCCTGGATTTAGCCCAGGCTTGTCAGGCTTTTTGTGCATATAATTATGATCATCCGGCATATTACTGGATCAGCAACAGTGTATGGAAATCAGATGAGAACCTTTATCTTTGTACCGAACCGGAATACGCGTCAGTCAGCACCAGAGCTTCGATCAATCAGATGATAGATGCCGGGGTAAAGTCCTATGCTGCTGTTGCGGTACAGGGTGAGGATACCCTGGATGAGATCGCTCTGGTTCATAATTCCATTTTGATGGATATAGATTATGCTTATTCTTCGGCCAATACCCTGCAGGTAATGCCGGAGACTGCCGTATGGGCGCACAATGTTCAGGGTGTTTTTGATCCGAATTATAAAAGAGCGGTATGTGAGGGATATGCGGATGCTTTTTCACTGATGATGAATTACCTGGGAATCCCCAATCACTATATTGTCGGAAATGCTACAAACGGCGGTGCCGGCGGTGTCGGCGGACATGCGTGGAATGCGGTATCCGATGACGGTGGAAAGACCTATATGTATATGGATCTCACCTGGGATGATCTGGGGGACGGCAAATACTATCACTTCTATTTCGGTATGCCGGCGTCTGATTTTGTGACAAGTCATCTTGCCTTCAGTTCGGATCAGACTCAAGACCATGAGACCGAGTGGATGTACAAGATCAGTGATACACTCAGTGACACTTTAGAGGGAACGTACTATTACCGGAGCGGTTTGTGGTGCGGAGATGGAGTGACGAATGATTCCGATATTGATCATGTCTATATGATGTATACGAAAGCGATAAGACAGAATGGTTTTTTCACCTGCCTGGCGGATCAGGTGCAGAAGATAGTTGCGGTAAAGAGCAATCTTGAGAATAATGGCAAGATGGTTCCCTACGAGCCGGTTACATACAAAGGAGAGACATACTATATCGGATTGCTCGGAGAGATTGGAACTGGTATTAATATTTCTAATTCGGATATCAAAATGGCGAAGTCATCATACGGCTATAAAGGAAAACCGGTGGAGCCAATTCCTGACAGTGTGATAGTACACGAGGTAAAGCTGCTGCGTGATGTGGACTATACCCTGTCCTACAGTAATAATGAATCAATTGGAGATAACGCTAAACTGACAGTGTCAGCTAAGGACGGAAGCCGTTTTACGGGCAGCGAATTCACGATATTTTCCATACGTGAGGCATATAGATATACCGTGACCTTCCAAAGTGACGGTTCAGATTATAAGACGGTGGAGGTCATGGAGGATGAGACTGTACAAAAACCTGCTGATCCTGAAAAGAGCGGATACACGCTTGATGGATGGTATAAGGAAGACACCCTGGTAAATGCATGGAACTTTAC
>JAILBP010000016.1:0-5002 GCA_024680835.1 Lachnospiraceae bacterium
TCCACCACAAAGGCGGAACGGTTGGAATTCTTGGCACGGAGTTTTGCAAATTCTTTTCTGATGAAGTATCTCAGTGTGAATATGCAGACCATCATGGGGATCACTATCATGAACACGATCCCTGTCAGTATGGGGCTTAAGCCCAGCATAAAGAATGTCACGATGATGAGCTTTACAAGATAGGACAGCAGGTTCAAAACATAATTGGAAAAGAAGTTTGCAAGATCATTTACATAATCCGTAACGCGCACCACGATCTTTCCGTTGGGTTTTGAATCGAAATAGTCAAAGGGCAATTCCTGCAGCTTGTAAAATATCTCTTTTCGGACATCACAGATGATCTTGTGTCCGACTATACCCATGATCCTCTGATGTACAAAGTTTACACAGATTTCCAGCAGAGCGATCACTGCCATGGCTGACACTATGAAGGTCAAAAGCCTGTAATCTTCGGTGACGACCACGTTGTTGATGATCTCCTTCAAAAGGAGAGGAGTGATCATGGCAAGACCTGCGGATACCAGCATCAAAACGCCCACCAGTATAAAGTATCCGGAGTAGGGCTTCATATACCGTAAGATGCGGCCAAATTGTCTTATGTCGAATTTCTTGCGGATGACTTCATCCTGAAAATATGTATTGCGCTTAGCCATTCTCACACACCCCCTTCCGCGATAGCATCGGCCAGGGCGTCAAAGTTGACGGAGCCCTCCTGGTTTTTCTGAATATTATAGATCTTGGCGAAATCGCCGTTCAAATTCATCAACTCGTCGAAAGTGCCTCTCTCTTCAATGCTGCCGTCCCTCATGAACAGGATCTCGTCGCAGTCTACTACGGAGGAAAGCCTGTGAGCAGAGATCAGCAGGGTTTTGTCAGGGTAGTATTTTTTGATATCGGCCAGGAGCTTCTTTTCGGTGCCGACGTCAAGGGCTGATGTGGAATCATCCAACACCAGTATGGGGGCATCGCGTAACAGTGCCCTGGCGATGGAAACTCTCTGTTTTTGACCTCCTGAGATACCGAGCCCCCTCTCGCCCACTATGGTCTCATAACCATCTAAAAGCCCCATGATAAAACCGTGAGCCTGGGCATGTTCGGCAGCTTTCTGTATCTGCTGACCTTCGACCTCAGGTTCCGAGTAGGCAATATTGGTGGTGATGGTATTGGAGAACAGGAACACATCCTGAAACACATAAGAAAACTTCTGTCTCAGGGAGTCCAGGTCATATTCTCTGATATCTGTTCCGTTTAACGTGATCCTTCCTTTGCTGACATCATGAACCCGGATCAGGGACTCTAAGAGCACGCTCTTGCCGGAACCCGTGCCGCCAACGATACCTATTTTTTTGCCGGGGGTCACGTCCAGATCTATATGTTTTAATATTTCCTGTCCCTGAATTTCGAGAGAAGCATTTTCTACCTTCAGGTGTATGTTTTCAATGGCTTTTGCTGACTGATCGCCGCCTATGATGCGGCTCTCACAATTCATGAAATCCATCATCTTTCTGCCGGATACAAGCTGCTGCTGCATCTGGAACAGACTGTTATTGATCTGTGTCACATGGTTCATGATACGGAAAACATAGTCTGCACAGGCCACCAGATATCCCACCAGAAGCTGCCCCTTCATGACCAGCACAGCAGCCACAGCGATACTGCCTACATATGCAACCTGCCTTATGATGCTGAAAACAGCCTCAAATGAAGAGGAGAGCTTTACCTGTTTGATATGCGAATCTCTCAATGTGATGTTGGATTTATCAAACTTTTTCTTCTCAAGATCCTCGTTGGTGAAAGATCTTACAAGGCGGACCGCCTCTATGTTTTCCTGCACCGTCAGTGACATGTTGCTGTTGCAGCTTCTGATGGCGCGGAAGTTTTCTCTTGCAAGCTTCCTGAATCTGAGCAGCGCAACGGCAAAAAAAGGAGTCAGTATCACCGGTATGATCAACAGGTATGTATTGATGGTCGCCAGCATTATGATAGCTACGATCAGCACGAATAAGCTGTCAAAAATATTGGGGATCATCCTGCAGAATAACTCTTTGAACATGATGGTGTCGGAATTGATTGTGGTCAGAAGCTCGCCGGTGTTATATTCCGATATGGTCTCCGAATCAAGTTCCATCAGCTTGTGAAAAGTGAGCTGCCTTAAATCTGTTTCCAGTCCCAGACCGAGACGCTGCAGAATGTAGTTTTTGGCGTAAACGATCACATCTTTTAAGAGGATCAGACCCAGGAACAGAAAGGCTAAGTTCCAAAACAGCTCCATGCTGTGGACGGCACCGTATTTTCCGGAGAGTAGAAAAGAAAAAATTCCGCTCTGTTCAGGCGTTTCGTCCTTGATCACATAATTGATGAACATGGCGGTCAGCAGCGGCAGGAGAAGATCTGCTGTCAATGCCGTAAAACTCAGCAGCTTTGTCAGAATGTCAAACGGCAGATATTTCTTCCACTGTCTGAATCCGAATTTGAACACTTCCATAACATTAAACCCTTTCGTATTTTAACTCCTGTTTACAACACGGAAAATACTATACCATGTATTTCCGATTGTTTCAACGTTACTGTGAACAGTAATGATGATATTTCAACAACTCCTTGTAATAGAAATTGAAAAATAGTATAATTTAAAAGATTATTTTTTATCGGACAGTGATCAAACAAATATACAGATTAGGAGACTACTATGAAAAAAGGATTGGTTTTGGAAGGCGGAGCCATGAGAGGGCTCTTCACGGCAGGTGTTCTGGATGTTTTCATGGAAAATGATATCAAGTTTGACGGCTGCGTGGGTATTTCGGCCGGAGCCATATTCGGCTGCAACCTGAAATCCCATCAGGTCGGCAGGGCGCTGCGCTATAATCAAAAATACGCCCGCGATCCCAGATACTGCAGTATCAGATCGCTGGTGACAACCGGAAACCTTTACGGCGCGGATTTCTGTTATAAAACGCTTCCTTATGAGCTGGATCCCTTTGATTTCGAGGCGTTTGAGAAGGATCCCATGGAGTTTTATGTGGGAACTACAGATGTTAACACGGGACGCCCTGTTTTCCACAAATGTACGGATGGCAGGGATAATGATCTTACATGGATCAGGGCTTCCGCTTCCATGCCGATGGTATCAAAGCCTGTGGAGGCAGGGGGCAGACTTCTGTTGGACGGCGGTATTACCGATCCCATTCCCTTACATTTCATGGAACAAAAGGGTTACGACCGGAATGTGGTGATCCTGACACAGCCCGCAGATTATGTCAAAAAGAAAAGTGCCGGAACACCCGTCATGAGCCTTCTGTTAAGGGAGTATCCGGCTATTGCGAAAGCCATGAGCTACAGGCATCACCTTTATAACGCACAGACCCGCAGGATCGCAAGGCTTGAGGCACAGGGTAAGATCTTCGTCATAAGACCGCCTAAATCCCTGGGTATAGGCCGGACAGAGAGCGACCCTAACGAGCTTGAAAGAGTATACTACATAGGCAGGTGTGAAGGTCTCGCATGCATTGAAAAGATCAAAAGATTTCTGGCATTGACTTAATATACCCGGAGTTGAGAACATGAAAAACATTAAAAGAATAGCCGCACTCAGTCTTGCGGTCATATGTGCCCTGTCGGCATGCGGTGTGCAGGAAGGGATGGTGTCGGTCAGCACCGATGATGCGGCGGATCAGACATTGACGGCAGCGGAAAAACCTGCAGATCCAAAGGATGATTTTTACAGATACGTAAACGGAGATGAACTGGCAAATGCTAAGTTTGAGTATGGCAGTATGTCCTATGAGGGCGGCTTTGACTCAAAACTCGTAGAGGATCAGGTCAAGGATATCATAAGAGAGGTTGTCTCGGGAGACGGTTATGAAAAAGGTTCCGAGGAAGACGTCATAAAGACTGCTTATGAAAAATTCAAAACCTATGATTTTGATGCACCGGTGGTTCCGGCAGAGCTGGATGCATGCCTCCATGAGATAGATGCTGCGTCTTCCGTGGATGAATTGCTGGAAATTGATGCAAAGCTGGTGCGGGATTACGGTCTGACCGGAATCCTCAATCTGCAGGTGTCCGAGGATTATCTTTCTTCCGGTGGGAGTATCCTGTCTTTTGCCCAATACAGATCTGTTATAGACACGGATTTCAAGACGCTGGAAGAGACTTATGATGCATTAAACTCTATTAAAAATATGGGAAGCGCCATCCGGCAGGCTATGGGGCACGACAAGGAGCAGGGTGACGAATACGGAGTGGCATTCGGTGTTCTGGTCAAAGATCTGTATAACGCTACAGATATGGAGATCGTAAATGCTATTATGCAGTTCAAGTACATCACAAATCACACTCATGATGAGATCGCAGCGATATTTTCCAATGTGGACATCGACAAATACACATCCGTCATAGGTATCGATCCCGCTTATTGTGAAAGTTTTGCAGTTGTGGATGAAGGCCAGTTAAAAGGTCTTAATGATCTGCTGACTGCAGATAACCTGGAAGCCCTGAAAACATGGGAAATGGTTGCCTTAAGCTCCAAATACAGACGCTTTCTGGCCGCAGGTTATAAAGAACTGGAGCAATACAGGCAGATAGATTACTCTTCGGGGGAGGATCAGATCATAAACGAGATCGTGTCTGTTTATGATGAGACCGATCCGCTGTATGTGGAACGGCACTATACTGAGAAGATGGATAAGGCTCTCGTCTCAATGTGCGATGATATCAGAGGCGGATACAGAAAGCTCATCTCACAGGCGGACTGGCTCAGTGAACCCACTAAAAAGGGATTGTTGAAAAAACTTGAGAATATCATATATGTCACCGGTGCCGATATGGAAAGGCATGACGTAAATGATTACAAAAACCTGGACGGAGAAGACTACTTTGAGTTTTTCCGCAATTACCAAAAGATCCATACATTGCAGAACATAAGGTCTCTGGGCGAACCGACGGATCGTAAAGAGATCACCATGCCGATGCAGATGGTGAATGCCTGCTATGATCCCGCACA
>JAILBP010000067.1:0-2250 GCA_024680835.1 Lachnospiraceae bacterium
ATGTAAAATGTTCAGATTGACAAAAGAAACTACCATCGGAGAATTACTGCAGAACTGCCCGGATATCGCTCCGGTTCTCACAGGTATTGGCATGCACTGTCTCGGCTGCCCTTCTTCACAGATGGAGAGCCTTGAGCAGGCTGCGGAAGTACACGGCCTCGACCCCGACGATCTCATCGACGACATCAAGGGCTTTATGGAGAGTATGTGATGGGCTACGAACCGGGACCTGAATGTAAGATCTGCAAAGGAAGATGCTGTCGTGAACACGGGTGCTCCCTGTCTCCCGCCGACCTGTCGCACTATCTTAGTCTGGCAGGCTTTTCACCGACAGATTTTAGCAAGGAGACTCTCGTATCTCTCCTGACACATGAAAAATACGGTCTTTTTGCCATCGAGTACTTTTGGCACAACGAAAGACAGGTGTACTACCTTCGTATGAAGCACAAATGCTATACCTTCGTAGGCGTTGATGCCATGGGCGAGTGCATTGCCCTGACCGACGAAGGCTGTATGCTCTCCATGGAGGATCGACCCAGAGGCGGCAGAGACCTAAAGAGCAGCCCGGATTTCAAATGTCATCAGGAATACACATCCGAGGAAATGTCCCTCGACTGGCTGCCGTATTCCGAAACTCTGCAGGAGATTTACACAGAATACGAAGCCATCTACAACGCGGACGGAACATTCGATAAATGCGACCGGGATTATTTTGAATACCTGAAAAAACAAAAGCTCCGGGAAACCCGTTAGGGGATCCCGGAGTTCGGAAAGTCTTGCCGTGAAGTCAGTTTTTTGACCCTTGAATCATATGATCATATTGCAGAAATGCACCATAAAGGAATGTTTTTCATCCAGCCCTGATCTATATAATCTGATGAAGATACTCTCAAAGCCAGTGTTGGTGAAAACTTATCATAATACACCCGCAAAGATTTCGATTTAAGGTTTGTTTCTGCTTTTACTTCTATCGGAACCACATCTTTGCTCTTCTGAATAAGAAAATCCGTCTCATAAGTTGATTTCTCACCCGAATAATAATATGGAGTGTATTTTGTATCAGACACCAACTGTTCGAGTACATATTGCTCAATTAACGCTCCCTTAAATTCTACAAATATATCATTCCCCTGTATCACGCTCTCTGCGTTTAATTCGCTCATAGCGCACAGCAATCCAACATCTACCAGAAACAATTTGAATGCAGAAAAATCAATGTATGATTTTAACGGCATAGCCGGCTTTTGCACCTTATTAACCTTATGCACAAGACCTGCATCAGCCAGCCACTGTATCGCTTTTTCAAAATCCTTCTGTCTTGCACCTTCTTTTACTTGTCCAAAGAAAAATTTTTTATTTTCCTTCGCCAGCTGCATTGGAAGCGCTTGCCAGGTCATACGAATCCGCGGCATTTCATTCGGTGATACATGTTTTCCAAAATCTCCTTCATACTGGCTCAGGATAGACAGCTGTATTTCTCTTACCTCTGAAAAGTCGTGATCTTCAACAAATCTTCCGACAACTTCCGGCATTCCTCCCACGCATATATATTTCTTCAATAATTCCTTATATAAACTTGAAAACTCATTTATTTTTTCAAAATCAGAATTTGATATATATTCAAAAAGACTATCCTCCCCCATTGCCAACAAAAATTCCCGATAATTCATCGGATAAAGACGAAGTTCGTCAACTTTCCCAACAGGGAAAGAAACCTCTTCGTGAATAGAAACCCCCAGCAAAGACCCCGCCGCAACGATGTGATATTCAGGCGCATCCTCACAGAAATATTTAAGCGATTCTACTACTTTGGGGGTCGTTTGAACTTCATCGAATATCAGAAGTGTTTCTCCCGGAGTTATCTTAACATGCTGATGCACTTCTATTGCATTTATGATCCTTTTCACATCATAATCTTCTTCAAAAATCGAACTCATACGAGAGTTATTGTAAAATGATACATAAACGAAATTGCTGTAATACAGGGATCCGAATTCCTTCATAAGCCAGGTTTTTCCAACCTGTCTCGCGCCCCAAAGGATTAATGGCTTCCTGTGCTTTTTATCTCTCCACTCTATAAGTTTTTCCAAAAGAAGTCGCTTCATAACGCCACCCACCCTTTTATTGTTTGTCTTGAATTATATAAGAAAAACGCAGGTTGGTCAACACTTTTTCGTCGGAAAAAGTGTGTCATTCCCACGTTTTTTCTCACATACATATAAGAGTGCTACTCCTCTTATCGGCAATCAG
>JAILBP010000048.1:0-7859 GCA_024680835.1 Lachnospiraceae bacterium
GATGGGAGCAAACATAAAAGGAAAAAACGGAAATGACTGTGTTCCGCTGGAGATTAAGGGCAGTCCGCTTAAAGGGATAGATTATGTTTCACCGGTGGCATCCGCCCAGGTAAAATCCTGCGTTCTGTTGGCAGGTTTGTACGCTGAAGGGAAGACCTCGGTTACGGAGCCTGCGATCTCGAGAAATCACACAGAGCTCATGCTGAAGGGTTTTGGAGCCGATATAGAGACTGATGGTCTTACTGCGACCGTAATACCCGGCGGCAGAATGCTGGGGCAGAAGATATGTGTTCCGGGGGATATCTCGTCAGCCGCATATTTTATAGCTGCAGGGCTGATAGCAAAAGACTCGGAGATACTCATTAAAAATGTGGGTATAAATCCCACAAGAGACGGAATACTGAAAGTGGCACTTGCCATGGGAGGCAATATAGATATTCTGAATGAGAGGTATGAATCGGGAGAAAAGGTTGCGGATCTTCTGGTACGTACATCGGAACTTCACGGTACGGATATAGGCGGAGATATTATACCCACTCTCATAGATGAGATACCTGTCATAGCCGTGATGGCTGCAAATGCATCCGGTAAGACTGTTATATCCGATGCTGCAGAGCTGAAGGTAAAGGAGTCAAACCGTATAGATACGGTAACGGAAGGTCTTAGGAAAATGGGCTGTGAGGTTACCGCAAAAGATGACGGGATGGAGATAACCGGCGGAGAGCTTAAGGGTGCCGAGATCGATTCACACCTCGATCATCGTATCGCCATGAGTTTTGCCATTGCAGGTCTCGCAGCAACCGGTGATACCGTGATCAAAGATGCTGAATGCGTGGATATTTCATATCCGGGGTTCTATGAGACGATAGAGAGTATTTCCTAATAGAATTATTTTGGTAAAAACGGGCACAAAATTTAGGGTTGCTTTATTATTTTCATTGTGCTAAAGTCTAGTTAATTGGTACTCGTGAAGATTACAGGAGAACACAGAGGATATTCATTATGGAAAAGAGAAAAGCAAAACGAATGGATCTTGAGGCCGGACTGGTATTGAAGAGACTTGACGGTACCGGCGGCTCCGGCGTAAATGTTACCGTTACGGATCTTTCAAGGCTTGGTATCGGTTTTACCACAAAAGAGGAGCTTGATCTTAATTCATATTTTAACGGAGATCTTAAGATTTGGACAAAAGAGGTATTTCCTGTAAACTTTAAGATCGTGCGAAAAAGCGGTCAGCCGGGCGATTACTCATATGGCGCGGAGTTTATCGCGCTGGGTGATGTGGAGTCAATGAAGATCAAGATTTACGAGATGTTGAACCCGGATGCATAATATGGATCATCATGTAAAAGGAGAGTTGAAAGACTCTCCTTTTTTTTATCGCAGAAACGTCATTTGGCTTGTTTTTTTTGCTAGATGTGGTATTATACTATCTTGGGTACGGTCGTTTATTGAACACGACAGATATTATACAGACATACGCTTATGTAAACTGTGGCGAATGTATTATCAGGAGGTTAAAAAAGTGGAAAAGATCAAGATGACAACACCTTTGGTGGAGATGGACGGAGACGAGATGACCAGAGTACTCTGGCAGATAATAAAGGATGAACTCATAAATCCCTTTGTGGATCTGAAGAGCGAGTACTATGATCTGGGACTTGTGCACAGAAATGAGACGGGAGATCAGGTTACTGTAGACTCCGCAAATGCTACCATGAAATACGGTGTTGCAGTCAAGTGCGCCACTATAACACCTAACGCTGCACGCGTTGAGGAATATAATTTAAAGGAGATGTGGAAGAGCCCCAACGGCACTATCCGTGCAATGCTGGACGGTACGGTATTCAGGACTCCCATCAAGGTGAAAGGCATTGAACCCTGCGTTAAAAACTGGGCTAAACCCATCACCATCGCACGTCATGCTTACGGCGACGTATATAAGAATGTAGAGATGAAGATCCCCGGCGCAGGAAAGGCAGAGCTGGTATTTACCTCTGCGGACGGACATGAGGAGAGAGTCACCATCCATGAGTTCAAGGGACCCGGCGTGGTACAGGGACAGCATAATCTTGACGGTTCTATCGAATCCTTTGCAAGAAGCTGTTTTAACTATGCATTGGATCTTAAGCAGGATCTCTGGTTCGCTACCAAAGATACCATTTCAAAAAAATACGATCATACTTTCAAAGATATTTTCCAGGATATATATGACAAAGAGTATAAGGATAAGTTTGAGGCAGCAGGCATAGTATATTTCTACACCCTGATCGATGATGCGGTTGCCCGTGTCATGAAGAGCGGTGGCGGATTTATCTGGGCATGCAAAAACTACGACGGCGATGTCATGAGCGATATGATATCTTCAGCGTGCGGTTCACTTGCCATGATGACATCAGTACTGGTATCACCTTCGGGAGTATACGAGTACGAGGCTGCACACGGCACGGTTCAGAGGCATTATTACAAGCATCTGAAGGGCGAAGAGACCAGTACCAACTCTGTAGCTACCATATTTGCATGGACAGGGGCTCTGAGAAAGAGGGGAGAGCTTGACAACCTTCCGGAGCTTATGAAGTTTGCGGACAATCTTGAAAAGGCCTGCATTGAGACCATCGAGAGCGGCAAGATGACCAAGGATCTCGCGCTCATTACAGAGTTAAAGGATGTCACTGTATTGAACAGTCAGGATTTCATAGGAGCAATCAGACAGACTCTGGAAGGATATTATCGTTAATACTGCGGGACTTTACGAATGGCTGTATTGGGCAGTATAGTGGTTTGTTGTTACTATTCACAGCCAATTTACATACATTCTACAGGCTCGCCCTGACATCGGCAATCTGCGAAGCCAAGCTGGCAGAATTGCCTTGTCGGGCTCTACTGCCGCTATCGCGGTTGCCTGTATCATGTATGTAAAGTGACTGATTCCAGTCAATATCATACAGCCAGTCATATTTGCCAGCAAGCTGGCATATGCCTGGCTGTATGATATTGGCTGTGAATAGTAACACCTTTTGAGCCTCAAATCATAAAACTTCAGGATAAAAAGAGGATGTATATCAGATTTGATATACATCCTCTTTGCTTTACAGTATGCCCAGCAGGCGTATGATTATCATCACTATAAAGAGCATCAGTATAAAGATCGGTATTCCCTTTACATAAACCTTGATATCCTGTGGGCTCATGGTCATGTGGAAGAACATTGCTACGCCGATATATCCTACCAGAACCTTGAGCCAGATATAGGGCAGTACGTCACCGGTGATGAGCCTGTAGCACAGATACACAACCGCCGCGCCGACGAACATCGGAGCGGAAGAGATAAAAATACTCTGTGTAGCTACCAGAACGGTGCCGCCTCTGTGTTGTATGCTCACATGTCCAAGGGAGTTGCCGTCTTTTTTGAATAAAGCAACTTCCGTGACTTTTGCACCCGTCAGCAGTGCGAACAGGGCGTGAGCCGTCTCATGCAGCATAACACCCGGAAAAAACAGGTAGTTTATAATGAAATACACGAACCAGGGATCCATGAACAGACCCACCAGTTGTGCCAGCGCAAGTCCCAGCATATTGATGCCGTAGCCCACCAGTATGACTGCAAATGGTAATACCAGAGCCACAGCCAGTGCAAACAGGAACATGTTGGAATATATGGTGTCCCAGTAGGGGATCACTTCTGAAAGATTTACAAACTCCATAAAAGAATCCTTTCTATAATTTAGCGGTATGACGGGTTTACAATCCCGCTCGTCCTGTGGTACTATAATATATATCTGTTAACGATTTTAGTTACTGATTCACTCGACTATAGAACGGGATCAGAACACTATTCCGGATATCAATAGCGAAACTTTTTATTTTAAGTGTTGTCGACATTTTACCACATCCGATGTCACTAAATTCGGTCGGCACTTCGTTTGACCTCATTAAGTGATCCTGTATGGGTAAATCTAAACTCAAACTTCGCCGTTGGCTCGTTTTCGTTAAGATTATACCACAACATCTAAGCAGAAGCTATTATACCACAACATCTAAGCTCAAACGATACCTTCGGTTCGTTTTCGCTAAGAGTTTGGTGTAAGTTCTGCTAAGCTCGCTTTGCTCGCTAAGCAGAAGCTATTATATCATAAGACAGCAGAGAGTATACATTTTTTTATTGCGGTACGGAGGCAGTATGTTTGTAAATAAACTGAGTCAGGTATATAAGCCCAAAAGGGTTTTGTATTATATTGATGCGGATGAGGCTTTGATAAAGGAGTTTTACAGGGGGCATATGCCGGAGAGCATCGGCAGATTCCACGGTGCTTTCGGAACCTATGACGAGCCGGGTGTGTTCTATTTGGAAAGAGACAAAAGCCCTGTGATAGGTATAGAGTTTCGCGCGGATGATGACAGGATAGATTATCCCGGGGATCTGAAGTCCACAATACTGAAGGGAGCATATTTTTACTCCGTAGAGTTGGATAATGAGGAGGAGATAAACTGTGCATTTATCGATGAGTTATTCGCGCAGATGTCTGCGGATGATGATGCCCACAGGTTGTATACCGATCTGTATATCAGAAAAGAGAACGCGGTGATCGCGGTTTTTGCCACTGCCGAGAAGATCAGGATTATGCATGAGTGGGATCTTGTACAGGATCGTGCGGGACGTATCATAAACGGCAGAGTTCATGAGATGGACGCTGAAAAGCTGTATCACATGGCTTTCTTTGACCCTATCACGGGTCATTACAACTGGAATCATCTTAGCGCCTTTTTGGAAAACCCCATGGACGGCGGGTTTGGAGACTATGCCTTTGTGCACTTCGATGTTAAGTACTTCAGGGTTATAAACGAGGTATATGGACATGTGGCAGCCAATAAGGTTTTGACCGATATCGTTAAAGCCATGAGGGAGTCGGATTTTGTGTATGCCAGCGCAAGGTGTCACAATGACAACTTCGCGATGATCATAAAGGATATGCCGGCGGAGGAAATGCGTAAAAAACTGGAGGAGTTCTTTGACAGTATTTCCACCATGGAGGATGATCCGTCATACAGAGTTTATTACAGGTGCGGGGTTGTGCCCATGCAGAGGGCGATACTGAACGGAAACCGTGTGGCTGACGCGGCAAAGAGCGCACAGGCCATGGGGACGAGATCCAACAGGACTGATATAACCTTCTACACAGACAAGATGCATGAGGAGTTATCCTGGGGTAATTTTATCAAGGCATATCTGGATATAGCTATTAAAAACGATGAGTTTGAGGTGTATCTGCAGCCTAAGATAAACTCGGATGATGATACTCTGTGCGGTGCGGAGGCACTTGTGAGATGGAATTACAAAAAAAGGGGAATGCTGCCGCCGGGCAGGTTTGTGCCCTTTTTTGAGAGGGACGGTTCCATCGGAAAGATCGATGACATTGTGCTGCGAAAGGTGTCTGAGACTCTGGCAAAATGGAAAAACGAGGGGAAAAACACTGTCCCTGTATCCGTAAATCTTTCGCGCAGCAGACTGAACGACAATAATCTCACGGAAACCCTGACCGGAATAGTGGACCGGTATGACGTGGATCATGAACTTATAGATTTTGAGCTGACGGAGAGTGCAGCCTATGACAATACGGAACATTTGATG
This sequence comes from Lachnospiraceae bacterium, assembly GCA_024680835.1. GTDB lineage: Bacteria > Bacillota > Clostridia > Lachnospirales > Lachnospiraceae > RGIG6904. The sequence goes on from JAILBP010000048.1 coordinate 5,630, forward strand.
AGCGTACTCGCGGAAATGCGCACAAGAGGTTTTAAGATTTCCATGGACGATTTCGGAACAGGGTATTCTTCATTTGCCTTATTGACGCAGATGCCATTGGATACCTTAAAGATCGACAAGACCTTTGTGGACAAGATAGCAGTCGAGGACGAAAAAGCCGGTGACATCTCTGTCATAAAACACATAATAGCGCTTGCACGGGAATTAAATGTTGAGTGTCTTGCCGAGGGAGCAGAGAGGCAGGAGCAGGTCAATAAGCTCCGCGTTCTCGGCTGCAAAAAGATACAGGGATACTACTACGGAAAACCCATGCCGATATCTGAGTTCGAGGAAAAATATATCAGAAGCAGCTCAAGAAAGCCGGCAATCCGAAAGCTAAGGTAAAGGTTTCAAAGAAATAATACGAATAACCATTAAGACCATGTCATAATGTGATATGGTCTTTTTTTATGGATTTTTATTGTACCAATATGGTAAGATAAGTATAGTATAAAAAAGATAGTTTTATGCAGAGAGAAGAAGAGGATAGGAGACAGGAGAATGGCGGAATTACTGGAAAATGTTGGGACTATAACTCTGGCAGTGATATATGCGGCGGGCTTTTTTGTTCTGTTTCCGCTTTCGGTGATAAAGTGCGCCGGTGGATGGAACAACAGAAATAAGATCCTGTCAGTAATAATCATGATTTTGTTAAATCCGGTGACGGTTATGTTGACTGTTATAGTGGTCGGAGCGAGGATCACGGGATGGTTACTGTACCCGAACTTTCCCTGCATGCAGGATTATGCAGTGTATTATACTGTAGATGGTATCATTGCCGCGGTAATGATCCTTCTGCTCGGATTATTATGTTCTCGTCTGTTATCCGGTTTTTTCGGGATAAAAGACAGATTTTTAATAGCTTTTCTCTTCCAGATCTTTCAGCTTTTTATTTTTATAATGGACAATAATGCAGAAACAATTGATATTAATGACAGCATAGGCTGGAGCATTTTCTCTGTTGTATGGAACATAATGCCGGCGGTAGCGTATGCTTTTTTTTATACACAGATCGTGCTTCCGTTATCAAGGATCAGCAAAAACGGGATAAGAGCCGACAAAAAGATTTTTGTCATACCTGTTTCTATTCTGATCGCCGTATATTCTGTAATTACAAATTATTATGGATTGAATAAAACCAGTTTGAATATGGCAATAGAATACGCATACTCTGCGATTGTCATGTGTCTTGTTATGTGGGCTTTTGCTGTGATCATCAGAAATATCGCAGCCACAAATGAGGCGATCGAGGCAAAAGATAAAGCTGTCGAGGCACAGAACCAGATCAAAGAACTGTCAGTTGAAGTGATGGAGGCGTTGGCTCATACAATAGATGCCAAGGACGAATACACCAGAGGTCATTCGGTGAGGGTGGCGGAGTATTCGAGGATGATAGCAGAAAGAATGAAACTGTCACAGGAAGAGTGTGAAGATGCCTATTATATGGGACTTTTGCATGACCTGGGAAAGATAGGTGTACCCAATGAGATCATAAACAGTCCGACGAGGCTGACTGATGAACAATATGATGTGATAAAAACTCATCCCGTTACGGGTTTTGATATCCTGGCAGAGATAAAGACAAGACCGGATCTTGTGACCGGAGCCAGATGGCATCATGAAAGATATGACGGAAAGGGATATCCGGACGGAAAGTCAGGGGAAGATATTCCGCTCATGGCAAGGATCATCGCCGTTGCGGACAGCTATGATGCAATGACATCAAACAGAAGCTACAGAAAGTATATGGCCCAGGAAAAGGTGAGAAGTGAGATCGAAAAGAACAGCGGAACACAGTTTGATCCGATCATCGCAAAGGTCATGATAGAGATCATCGATGATGATAAAGATTATCTTTTGCATGAATAATATTCACTATTGTTATACTGTGTTTGGGGGCGTAATAAAATCTATACATTCTATACAACATAAAAAATGCATGCAAAATCATTGCGTTTGTATTGAAGTAGCAGTATAATACAAGCAGTAATCAGCGAGGAGGTGCGCTATGTCGAGTACAATACAGATACGTGTTGAAGATGAGCTCAAAACAAAATCAGATACCCTGTTTAGGGAGTTAGGAACAGATACGACTTCCGCTATCAGGATGTTTCTTACCCAGGCTGTTGCAAACAATGGATTTCCTTTTGAATTAAAGAAAAAGACGGTAAATCCATATGTGACATTGACG
>JAILBP010000129.1:0-4573 GCA_024680835.1 Lachnospiraceae bacterium
TCGAAGCTCAGCATGCAGATGAGAGAGAAGTGCTGCAGCATCTCACGCTCATCCTCGGGCACATCCATGAAGGATTCCTCGCTCTTTTTGAACTTGTTGTCAATGTCTTTGGCGATGGTGTGAAAAGAACTGCGGACTTCGTCAAAGACTTCCTCATAGATGTATTCCATATTGATCTCGTCCTTGCCGAAGTATTTGTCTGTTATGGGATTTAAGAGTTCTTTCATGTCGCTTATGGATAAGATGCTCTTAAAGTAATACACGAAGATGAGCAGCAGCATATGTTCCCTGCTGTATTTCTTTTTTTCCGGGGGCGGCAGGATGCGGCCTTTCGTGTAGTTGTTTATCATGGTCTTGGTCAGGATCTTGTCGTCGTCAAAACGTTTTGATGCAGAAAGATGCTCGTTCATGAATGTCGTTACCTGATCCATGTACAGATCTATATTCGGTATCATGTCCGGTTCTATATAGCTGAGTCCCGCAACACTGCGGAGCAGTTCCTTTTCTATCTGAGATCTTGTGCTCATATTTTCCTCCGAATGATCCATAATCCGTAATGTGGTTTTGATGTGACGAGATAAAATATTACAATTCTCTCATGTGATATTATAACCTCGATTAGTGGTTTTTCAAACTACTTGAAGCGTTTGTATTCAAAAAAAAACAATCTTATTGACTTTTTAATGATGATGTAATATTATATCGTCTTGAATGCGTCTTTTGAGTGACAAATACGGAGTTGATCTATGGGAGAGATTATACTGGACGCCCATGCGAAGATAAACCTTGGGCTGGATATAACGGGACTGCGCGGGGACGGGTACCATCTGGTGGATATGGTGATGCAGGCAGTTACACTGTCTGACCGTATTATCATAAAAGATAACGGTTCCTCAGATATAAGGCTGACATCCGATGCGGAGCATATACCGCTGGATGAGCACAATCTGGCATATAAGGCCGCAAAGCTGATGCAGGATGCGTTCCCGGGAACAGGCGGCGTTGAGATTCATATAGAAAAAAACATTCCTGTAGCCGCGGGACTGGCAGGCGGTTCCACAGATGCCGCAGCTGTCATGACCGGTATAAACGAGCTGTTCGGACTGGGAACAGACAAAAGAAAGCTTATGGAAATGGCTGTAAAGCTCGGAGCTGATGTGCCATACTGCATATTCGGCGGTACCGCAAGGGCGGAAGGCATAGGTGAGGTCGTTACTGCTATAAGAGATCTTTCGGAGTGTTTTATACTGATATCAAAACCATCCTGCTCTGTATCTACCGCGGAGACCTATAAGAGATACGATGCCCTGACGGAGGTTGCACATCCGGATATTGAGGGTATGATCCGATCCATAAACAGTGGTGATCTTACCGGAATGGCCGCTAAAATGGGAAATGTCCTGGAGTATGTGACAGAGCCGATCCATCCGATAATAGGGGATATCAAGAGGATAATGAGGGAAAACGGTGCGATTTCATCCATGATGAGTGGCAGCGGTCCGAGTGTTTTCGGTATCTTTGATGATGAGGAAAAGCTTGGTATAGCAAAGACAAGGATCGAAGATTTGGGTTTATGCACGGAAAATCATGCCTGCAGACCGGTATAGTGCAATTCACTTTTTGACTCATATACATTACATAAACAGACAGAAACTGAGGAAACGGAAATGACAGAAAATCTTAAGCTTAAAATGGATGAATACCTTCCCTTGAGGGACGTGGTCTTTAATACGCTGAGAGAGGCCATACTGCGCGGGGACTTAAAGCCGGGAGACAGGCTGATGGAGATCCAGCTTGCGGAAAAACTTGGCGTATCCCGTACTCCTATCAGGGAAGCGATCCGTATGCTCGAAAATGAGGGACTGGCGGTGACCTCGCCCAGAAAGGGCGCGACTGTGGCTGCCATGACCATAAAAGACATGGAAGATGTTTTGCAGATAAGGGAGACTTTGGAGGAACTGGCTGTGCGCCTTGCCTGTGACAGGATCAACGAGGATGGCATAGAAAAGCTCAGAAAGAACATGAGCGCCTTCGAGGATTCCATTAAGAAAGGCAATATCAAAGCCATAGCAAAATGTGATGAGGAGTTTCACGATATCATATTTGCATCATCAAACAATCCGAGGCTCGTTTCAATATTGAGCAATATCCGTGAACAGATGTACAGATACAGGATAGAGTATCTGAAGGATCCAGGGAACTACCCTGCACTGCTGGAGGAACACAAAGCGATATTCAGAGGTATAACGGAGCGATCAAAAGAGGATGTGACTTCGGTAATGCGGTGCCATATTGACAATCAGATCGACTGCGTCAAGAATATGATTGAGGAGCAGAAATGAGAAGTCCCGTGTTGATCAGGGTGGACAGCAGACAGACTGATCCGGACGGCAGAACAGATGATATCAGTGCAGAATACGAAGGTAACATGTTCCAAAAGGACGGCGTTTGCGTTTTGAGTTATGAGGAGACCGCGGACGGGGGATCTGTGAAATGCATGATAAAGATATATGATGACAGGATTGAGCTTGGCAAAAAAGGAAAATTAAGTTACAATATGGTTTTCCGGGAAGGGATGATAAATCCTGTTTCTTACGGCACGATCTACGGCATCGTCCCGATGACGGTTGAGGCTACTTTTCTTAATGTCACGAGAGACATCAGTACCGGCGTATGTGTGGAAGTACACTACAGACTGGATATGGGCGGTGGATATGTCCTGAAATGCGGGATGAGGCTTAATGCAGAACCGACAGAAGACGACAGATCATAGCGGCTGTCGTTTCCCGGTGAACGGATTATCCGTTTACTGAAATATAATAAACCGAAAGGAAGCAACATGAAAAGAAAAAGTATTGCATTTTTGCTGGCTGCTGTTATGACAGTGAGCCTCGCGGGATGCGCAGGAAAGACGGAGACCCCGGTATCGGGAGACACCGCAGTATCAAACAATGTTACAACAGCAGTCAGCGAAGATGATCCGACAGATGGTGAGGCGGTTTCAGCCAATAACGAACCCATAGAGGTGACAGAGTCTTTTGTGGAGTATGATATCCATGACTGTGTCAAGCTGGGTGACTACAAGAACATGAAGGTGACTTTGGAGGACAAATACGAAGTTACCGAAGAGGCCCTCATTTCCAATGTCAATCTTATCCTGACCTATTATGCCAAGTATGAGGATACCGATAAAAAGGTTGTGGAAAACGGTGATGTAGCCAACATAGATTATGTGGGTAAAAAAGACGGAGTGGCTTTTGACGGCGGAACTGCTCAGGGCTATGATCTTGAGATCGGATCGGGAACATTCATTCCGGGCTTCGAAGACGGACTTGTGGGAGTCAATGTGGGTGATACGGTGGATCTGAACCTTACATTTCCGGAGAACTACGGAAATGCCGATCTTGCAGGTGCTGACGTCGTATTTACGGTGACCGTGAACAGCATCAAGGAAAAGATCCTTTACACTTACGATACGGTAACTGATGAGTATGTAAACTCCATATTCGGATATGATTCAAAAGAGGATCTTTTTGATGCGGTCGAGGCCGAGATGAAAGAAGACAACGAAGTGAATATGGACACGGATACGAGACAGGCTGTTCTGAACGAACTTATGAACAGTTCTGAGGTCACAATCCCTGATGGTCTTCTGGAACAGAAGGTTGAGCAGTGGATACAGCTCTTCAAGAATCAGGCGGTAAGGGATACGGATCTGTCGACTTATCTCAAGGACAATTACGATATGACCGAGGATGAGTTCGTGAACAGGATTACGGAAGAGATGAGTGATACCCTGAAACAGGAGCTTTTGCTGGAAGCTTTGGCAGATGATATGGAATTTAAGGTTTCCGATGAGGAGGTCGACGACTATCTTAATAATTCGGTAACATCCTCAGGATACGAAAGTCTTGACGAGATGCTTTTTGTCTACTCAAATCAGTTTGAGACGGCCAAGGATTATCTGGCAAAAAACTACCGCTATACACAGGCACTGAAGAGACTGGCCGGCAATGTAAAGGTTGAGATAGCAAAGGCCGGCGAAACGGAGGAGACCGGTTCCGAAGGTGAGGAGGTTTCCGAAAACACGGAGGAAAACTCTGATAAGGAGACTGCAGAAGATTCCGGTAATACGGAAGATACGGAGAAGACGGAAGAAACCGCAGAATAAACAAAATACGGATATCGTGATAATTTAAGCCCGACTGAGTTTCAGCCGGGCTTTTTTGCAGAGTCGCAGTGTGTTTGGATGCGGTCGCGCGGAGTATATCTTAAACAGCTGTGAACAGGGGTGTTTTTCCCTTGAAAAATAAGGGCTTTTGTAAAATTTTAAAATTTTTGAAAAAAGTTGTTGACAAAGAATGATAATCCTGTTATTATAGCAAAGCTGTCGCAAAAAACAGCAAACGGAACACCTCTTAAACATGGAAATAGTTCCGGATATGAACCTTGAAAACTGAACAGTGAGATAACTGTGAAAGACGAAGAGATCGTGAAAACGATCGGTAAGAAGACACATGAGTGTCTGATAAGTCAATAAAACCTTTTGTCGGATCATTTAAGATGATCAGAC
>JAILBP010000159.1:0-10167 GCA_024680835.1 Lachnospiraceae bacterium
CCGTACTCCTCATCACCTTTAAGTCTCTCGGACAAGGCTCTTGCAATGGAAACAGATCTGTGCTTGCCACCGGTGCATCCAATGCCTATGACAAGCTGGTTTTTACCTTCCCTGATGTACTGTGGCAGCAGGAATCTCACCATATCCTCAAGCTTGTCCAGAAACTCGACCGCCTCATGTGACCTGAATACAAAATCATAGACCTCCTGATCCAATCCCGTCTTCTGCTTTAACTCATCCACATAAAACGGATTCGGCAGGAAACGCACATCCAGCACCATGTCACAATCCGCAGGAATACCGTACTTAAATCCGAAGGACAGCACCTGGATATAGAGATTTTTATAGGACTTATTTAACACAAAGATATTTTTCAGTTCCTCCTGAAATTCCCTCGTCAATAGCCCCGAAGTATCGATGATGTGTCTGGCTCTCCTCTTTAGCGGAGCGAGGTTGTCCCTCTCGGCTGCAATTCCGTTTTCAATGCGGTTGTCCTTGGCCAGAGGATGGCTTCGTCTGGTCTCCTTGTAACGCTTTATCAGCGTCTTATCATTGGCATCCAAAAACAGGACATCCAGTTCATCGGTGGTGTCCAATATTTCGGTCAGCGCTTTAATAGATTTTTTGGTCCGTGTATCAACTCCGAGAGCCACCTTCTTCATCTCATCACTGTTGAGTTTACAAAGATCCACAAAATTCGAAAGCAGGGACACCGGAAGATTGTCCACGCAGTAAAACCCCATATCCTCAAGGCACTTAAATGTTGTAGTCTTTCCGGCGCCGCTCATGCCAGTCACAATGATAAATTCCATGATAAACTCCCTGATATTGTACATCGGTCTTTTCCGATCCCGCTGCCCGGTTGTCGTTTCAGATCGATGTGTCTCTCATTTTACGCATTCTCGAGGAAGGCAACATAACTCTTAAATGCCTCGTAAAGATCGACTTTCGATATGATCTCCCAGGGTGCATGCATGTTCAGCACAGCAACTCCCGAATCTATGACGTTCATACCTGCATTTGCCAAAATATAAGCAATGGTACCACCGCCGCCGATGTCGACCTTGCCCAGCTCAGCAGTCTGGAAATATACGCCCGCGTCGTCGAATATCTTACGAAGCTTGGCGATGTACTCTGCATTTGCGTCATTGGAACCGCTCTTTCCGCGGCTTCCCGTATATTTGTTAAACACAACTCCCCTGCCGAAATATGCCGCATTCTTTTTCTCGAATACTGACGCATAATTGGGATCGTATGCTGCCGAAACATCGCTGGACAGCATAAATGAGCGGGACATTGCGCGTCTTACGGAAACATCTCCCGTCTTACCCTCTAATGCCAGGATCTCCGCAACCGCATTCTCAAAGAACTTTGAATGCATTCCCGTAGCTCCGACGGAACCGATCTCCTCCTTATCTACAAGAAGACAAACCGACGTTCTCTGTGGCTTCTTAATCTGCAGTATAGCCTCAAACGACGGGTAAGCGCACACCCTGTCGTCATGACCGTATCCCATTATCATGGATCTGTCTATTCCGAAATCTCTTGCCTCGCCCGCAGGCACAACCTCGATCTCAGCAGACAGGAAATCCTCTTCCTCGATCTTATAAGTCTTTTTGAGGATGTTCAGGATATTGGTCTTAACCCTGTCAGATATCTTCTCACCCTTTTCGTCCTTGAGCTCCTCCACCGGGATGCTGCCTACCAGCACATCCAGCTGCTCGCCCTCTACAACCTTTGATGCCTTCTTTTCCATCTGATCTCCTGCCAGATGGATCAGCAGATCACTGATACCCACTACGGGATCCCCCGGTTTATCACCTATGTTTATCTTTACTACAGTGCCGTCTTTTTTGGCAACAACTCCGTGGAGCGCCATAGGTAAGGTCACCCACTGATATTTTTTGACACCGCCGTAATAATGGGTATCCAAAAGAGCCATATCCGTATCTTCATAGAGCGGATTCTGTTTCAGGTCGAGGCGGGGTGAATCGATGTGCGCTCCCAGAATGTTCATACCTTCCTCAACAGACTCTTTTCCGATGACGAACAGCGCCAGGGATTTGTCCATCTGATTCCAGTATACCCTGTCTCCCGCTTTAAGTTTCTTACCCTTCTTAATGGCAGCCGTTATATCCGTAAAACCTGCCGCCTCAGCTCTTTCGATAAAGGATGCGGTGCACTCCCTCTCAGTTTTATTCTCCGAAATGAACTTTCTGTAGTCCTCGGCAAAATCCATTACAACCTTGCTCTTTTTTCCGGGATAGGCTTCCCAAGCGTTTTTTCTCTCCATTATGTTCTTTTCCTCCGTGTAAAATATTATATGTCATCCGGTAAAATACCGTGTTATTCACACTTTATTTTCCTACGCCGTAGCTTTCCTGAACTCTGCGATAAAGCTCCTGTGCGGCATTGTAACCCATTTTCTTCTGTCTGTGGTTTGCTGCGGCAGTCTCACAGATAACCGCAAGATTTCGTCCGGGTCTGATGGGCAGATGATGACAAACCACCTTATTGCCCAGGAATTCAGTGTATTCCTCCTGCACACCGAGCCTGTCGTACTGAGCCTCTTTTTTCCAATCCTCAAGCTCTATGACGAGATCGATGTTCTGACTCTCCTTGACGCACTCAACTCCGTAAAGGCTCTTAACATCTATGATACCGATTCCGCGCACCTCTATAAAATGTCTGGTGATCTCCGGTGCAGTTCCCACCAGCGTGTGATCGTTTATACGATGGATCACAACCGCATCGTCGCTCACAAGTCTGTGACCTCTCCTGATGAGCTCAAGTGCAGCCTCGCTCTTACCAATGCCGCTCTCGCCCATGATGAGGACGCCCTCACCGTAGACATCCACCAGAACGCCGTGAACCGTTAACATCGGCGCCAAAAGCTCACTCAGCTTGCTGATAACCTCCGCCGTAAATACACTGGTGGCATCCTCTGTGCCCAGTATTGGTATGTTGTGTCTCACCGCCGAATCCATAAAATCATCATCCGGCAAAAAGCCCCTGCAGAATACCACGCACGGGCTGTCAAACTCGAAAAACCTGTCGTAGGCTTTGCGCCTCTTGGTCTTTTCCATCTGCTGCAGGAATGCGAACTCCACCATACCTATGATCTGAACACGGCCCTGTGCGAAGTGCTCAAAATATCCGCTGAGCTGCAGCGCCGGTCTGTTGATCTCGGAGATATTGATGAATTTTTCCTCAAGGCTGACCTGCTCCGTATAATTTCTCAGCTCCATCATCTCCGCAAGTTTTGCTACAGTGATACCCTTCTCCATATTTTCCTCCATATCTTTAATAAAACCCTTCTTTGATCACAAACTCCGGTTCGATACCAAAGCAGGTGTACGCCGTCACATTCTCCGATATGCAAACGCACCCTCTGTCACTTCCCCGGAAAACATACAGTCCGTCATCCATCAGGAACACGATCTGGTCATCGTAAATGAGCGTGTAATCCTCAAATGAGTTTCCAACTGCCATCTCTATCCATTCGCCGCCGGCCGTCACCAGAAACAGAGTGTCTTCTATATCGTCCTCAGTCTTCAATGCCAGATAAAGACCGTATTCATACCTGTAAACACAATGACCGCCCTCGGTCAACACCATCCGTCTGTTGCCGTCTTCTATAACATACAGAGCATCCTGCGCTGTGTAATAAAAGTCCTTTCCGCTCCATGCGCCTATACCGCTGCACGTCGGATAAAGCTGCGTCCCCACGAGAGCGCCCTTATCTAAAGCATAGTAATATGCCGTGTTAAAAGAAAGCTGTCCGTACACATCCTCAAAAGTATAGACCACAAGCCTGTCCGAATCCTGATCCTTCTCTATCCGGAAAACATCTCCCTCTATACCGGCGCTGCCGGAGCCTGTCACTGTGGCATAAAGCTCCTCATCGAAAACCTCATATCCGTACTCATCCAGATAAGCATGAACATCGGATATGTCTTTGACATCATCCATGGAAAGCTTCACCGGCGGACCTGCCTTTTTATAAAACACAAGATCCGCGCATGCATAGCAGACATCCTCCGGACTCACGCTCTCAGCCACAACATGCTCTGTGCCGCTCTTATCCCTTATGATGATATCGTACTCCCTGTACACAAAGCTTTCATTCTGAAGATCCACCTTCAGCTGCGCGCGCTTTACCGCCTCCTCATACGTCAGCATATCAAATTCGTGCCAGCTGTCTTTTGCGGCATCATACAAAAAGATCTCCTCATGACCATCCGTATCTTTTTTCAGATAGCGGTAGTCTCCGGGTATGTCGATTATCTCACGTGCTTTCGGAAGCTCTTCGTAGAATTTTGCGAGTTTTTTCTTATGCTTGCGGTAATAACGCCTGTCCTTTTTATCCAGCAGGTCAAAAACATCATAAGTTTTATCGGAAAAATAATGCTTTGCGCCGGACGCTGAGCTGTAATCCTCATCGGTCCACAGATCATCCACCACATTATACAAAGACATCTGCGAATCCCGGGATCTCACATAACAAAGGTCATCCGTCTCTTCGTCGCACCCTGCCATAAATGAACAGCCCTTCACCAACGGCTCGGTCTTCTGCTCGCTGACATCTATCATGCAGATATCCGTAAGGCTGTCACGTTTTACAGTGTAATACATGTCGCCCGCGTTTAGAGACCATAGGTTTTTTACCCCTGCTGCCAGAAGAGTACTCGTCTTCTTGCGGATATTATATACACCCACATCGCCGGTCTTCGTATAAAAAAATACCCTCACTCCATTCTGTGAAAGCTCGTGATCCACACAGTTCTTGGCTATGCTCACCACCTTCGTCCCGTCACAGAGACAGAGCTCAGATTTCTGCGTCTTTGTCAGAACTGTCTGGGAAAACTCCTCGGAAACGAAACTGAATTCACGTACACCTTTCTGTATCACCTCAATACAGCCTTTATTGATATTCTCGTCATGACGGATGCTGGATGTCTGGATCCTGCACAGATTCCCAACCCCCGAAGCCGAAATATCCGTCATAAAATACAGAAACCTTCCGTCCGCAGAAAACAATATGTCCTCCGACGTTGCGTTCTCTATCTCCGCCACATGCATGGGCTTGGGATCCGCCACTGTCATATCCCTGACATAATACAGAACACCGTCGCTAACGTACGCGATCTGCCTGTCGACATCGGATGATGCCGCTCCCAGATATGGCACCAGCTTCAGCGTCCCCACTATGATCCCCACTATGAGCGCGATCATGATGACCATGGCAGCGACCAGTCCGTACAGATTGTCCGCCATGCTCCTCTTATCGGTTTTATGTATCACAGACTCATCCGTCTTATCCATAAACACACCATCTACAAACCGCACCGGCTCTTAACCGTGAATAGTAACAAAAAATCAAACAACACAAAACATATACTACCACTAGTAGGGTAAAGATTCAAGAATTAAGATTTTCCTGACATGTTCCTGTAACATATAACATCGAACACCGTAATGAAAAAACATTTTAAAAATCAAAAAACAACCCCCATATCAAATGGGAGTTGTCATGACCTTTTTCCAAAAAAACCGCAGTAACCTGCGGCTTTAAGGACTATTCAGTATTTTATAAAGCATATGTAAAAAGATTTCATGAATCTCCCGGCTCATCCGGAAAGATCTGACAAGACAGGATAGGCATTCACTTTTTCATTGCAGTACTTGTTTTTAAGTTTTTGTCATTCTTTTTTACATTGGACTTTGTTGTTGCATTTTTAGCTGTGTTTTTAACAGCTTCTTTTGAAACGAGCGATTCCGTACATCTTTTAATGTCGGCCTCGATCGAGTTCACAAGCTGCTGATTATAATAAGGTTCGGGCTCGGCATTAAAGAATTTATCATCTGCCATCACCATCTTAACCAGCCTCTTGGCGTTGATCTTCTCATTCCCCGGGTATTCTTTACCATTGAAAACACCACCGGTAAAACGTCTCGCTGCCTCTTCTATGATATTCGCGTGCGGATGTTTCTTCGGATCTTTCAGGTAATCATCCAACACCTTATTCTGGTCCGTATAACTTGACTCAAGACGGCTCTTGTATTGTGTCAGACTCTCGCCCGATCTCATTTCCAGATTACTCTTGTCCAGTTTATAAAGCTGATCGACTGCCGTCAGAACGTTGGATAAATAAGATGATCTTTCCTTATCCTTAGTTATCTCCTTCATTGTATTATTTATCTGGTAATTGATATTTTTCCTGTATTGATCCCTGATTTCATCTACGTAAATACCTTTGTTGCGCTCAAACGAGTTTCTCAGGATTCCCAATGCCTTTATCGTATTCTTTATTCTGGGTTGCTCTCTCTTTTGACGTTTAGGGTCATTCTTCCTTGAGGGATCCAGTCCAAACTGCCCTTCCTTGCGCTCAAGATACGCTTCCATGGCGTTTATGGTCATTTCCTGCAAAGCGCAATAATGATAAGGATTTATCTCCTTATTCTTTGCTCCTGCCTCCGCCATAGTTGCCAACAGTTTGACCTTGTCCTTCATCTCCCTGAATTCTTTAGAGCCTTTGCCCAGCATCATAAAATCGACTTCATTTATAAGCCTGACCAGCTCTTTTGTCTCTTTTCCGGCACCCTCAAATGAAAAATTCACACCGGCCTTCACCGGCGATTTTTTCTCATCGCTGAGCTCCTCCCATGGTTTTACTTTCTCAGGTTCTTTCTCCTCTTTTTTGATATTCCGGTTTTCTTCTTTCTTTTCCTTTTTCTTTTCTTCCTGCTTTTCTTCCTGCTTATTCCCCGGCTTGTTTTCAGGCTCATTATTTTGGTTTGCAGCAGCATTCACTTCCTGAACCTTATTTTTCTGCTCTTCTCTCTCTTTGATATACTGCTTTTTGTATTCCGCGTTTGTCATGTATTCTGGAACATTATAATCCATAAAAGCCTGAAACTCCTCAAGCTTTTGCTCATCCGTATGACCATATAATGTTTTACCAAAGGCTAAACCCTGCATGTAGACCTGTCTCATTTCATATTCTACATCAGTAGCCTTGTTTTGCCCCTTTATCATCGCCTCTATCGCCTGATCGACCATGGGCTGATATTCTGCCAGCTCATTCATCATCTGCTGTTCCATATCAGGTTTATACTGGTAATCATTTTTTGCATTAAGAACCAGATATTTGTTACACAGTTCTTTTTTCTCCTCAGCGGATAATGCAGAATATTTTTTTTCATCAGCAAACAATTCCTTGTAATCAGCCAGCTGTTTCTTTTCTTCCTGCGTTAGATACCCGCCTTCCTCAACAGGGAAATCCACATTAGGCTCCTCTGCCTTTGGCTCTTCATTCACAACCTCCGGCTTATTCTCTTTCTCGAGGGGTTCGAGCACCTCCGTCAAAAATGCTTCTCTCGCGGCAGCTTTTGACAGCTTTCCCGACACCAGATCGCCGAAAATATATGACATAAAAAGCGGATCTGTCAAAATCGCGATTGCCTTTGTCCACGGAAATATCGTACCAATCCTTATGAGCATCTGTCTGCTCTCCTCGGTGTTGGCGGCATTCTTAAAGCTTTCTTCCTTGCCCGTTGTTATATGCTCCGCTGCTGACAACAGCATATACTGCTGCATTTTCTCTACTTTCTCATCTTCACCGGCGGCCTTAAAACGCTCGTCATCATAATCAAAAGCAGCCATATCCTCCTCTGCTTTCTGTTTGCGGGCTTCTGCGAGAGCCTGGTTCTGTTTGATGACTTCCTCGGCTGATATCACATTCTTTTTGTTTTTCTTTCTGCGTTGTGGCATGATCAATTCCCTCCTTGAAAACGAATAGTTGTATTACAATATATACACAGCTAAAATATTACTTCGGTTGCACTGTTGCAACAATTTTCTGTATTCTTATTCATCTGATGTGTCTGAAAACAGATGATCAACTCCGTAATCGATCATCTCTCTGGTTATACTATTGTAAAAGCTTATTCTCTTTCATAAGGAGTCTGTTTTTCATCCTTTAAGAGTTTTCATGACCTCTAAAGCTCTTTGATAATACACCTCTTCAGCATGGCTGACCGCGTACTCCGGCGTGATGCTGTCATCTGCCAGAGCCTCTATCCTTGTAATTCCATGCTCTTTGATGTGTTCATAACCGTCGCCGAGACAGCCGCATAAGGCAATGCACGGAACACCTGCCTTTTTTGCCCTGTCTCCGATTCCCTGTACTGCTTTACCTGCACTGCTCTGTCCGTCAAGCCGGCCTTCTCCAGTGATGATGTAGTCGGCATCTCTGATGAGTGTATTGAATCCGGTTAAATCCAGCAGAGTCTCTATTCCGGAGCACATATCTGCCCCAAGGAACAGCCTGAGAGCAGCTCCCATGCCTCCGGCCGCTCCCGCCCCTTTTATCTCATCGGGGTCTACACCAAATGTCTTTATCAGTACTCTGCGGTAATTCTGCATTCCATCCTCCAGAGCCTCCAATTCATATCTGCCTGCTCCCTTTTGAGGTCCGTAAACATATGTTGCACCATGTTCACCACAGAGCGGGTTCGTAACATCACACATCACCGTAAAAGCTGTATTTCCCGCTTCGGGGATGAGTCTTCCTGTATCAATATCGCACACCCTTGATAAATCATCCCCTCGTCCATCCAACAGCCTGCCGTCCTTGTCAAAAAACCTGATACCCAATGCGGTCATTGCTCCCATACCACCGTCGTTGATAGCAGAGCCTCCTATGGCGATGGTAACATCCCGGTATCCGTTGATCAGCGCACTTCGTATGAGCTCTCCCGTTCCAAAACTGCTTGTATACAGAGGATTTCTTTTAGCGCTTTCTACGAGAGTCAGTCCCGATGCCTGCGCCATCTCGACCACTGCCCTGTTCCCGCCGAAAACACCGTAAACCGAATTTATCTCTCTCATCAACGGATCATGAACCCTTGTCGGTATCAGGACACCATCTGTCGTATTCATCAGCGCATCTAATGTGCCTTCCCCGCCATCCGCTATAACGACCGGCACACACTCACATTCACCAAAGGTCTCTGTTGCCGCCTTAGTCAGAATACGGGCTGTTTTTTTACTTGATAAGGATCCCTTAAAGGCATCCGATGCAAATACAAGCTTCATCTTATTTACCACAACATCTAAGCTCAGAATAACCGCGGCAGATATGCTGCAACCACCGCCAGTACTACAGCCGGCAGCATGTTTGCCACACGGAGGGTCTTTCCCCAGACAAGGTTTATACCGACACAGAATATCAGTATTGAGCCCACCAGCGACAGATTTGCAATTGCAACCTCTGTCATTATCGGTGAGATAAGCCTGGCGAGCAGGGTAATGCTCCCTTCAAAGAGCAGTATCGGTATGGCTGAAAACGCGCATCCCTTTCCCAATGAGGATGTCATTACCGCTATTATTATAAAATCCAGCACAGATTTTACCGCAAGTGTGGAATAGTCTCCCATTACACCGTCCTGAATCGCACCAACAATCGCCATCGCGCCTATACACACCGTTAACGAGGATGTGACAAATGCATTTACAAACTGCTTGTCGCCGCTGTTTCCCGTTTTTTTCTTAAGCCATTCCCCGAATATCTCAAATCCCTTTTCAATTCCTATCAACTCTCCGATCACAGTGCCGATTGCCAGACACAATACGATCAGCATGGAATTTCCACCGACAATGGTATTCCCGTCAATGCGCAGCATCCCCTGCATTGCTCCTGCTATGGCGATAAATAAAACACTGATACCGCAAGCCTTATTGATTGCCTCCTGCTGCTCCTGTCTGAAAAGCTTTCCCGTAAAATGACCTATTATTCCTCCAAATATAATCGCTACTGTGTTTATTGCCGTTCCTAACCCTATCATAATAACAAACCCTCAGAACTTTTTCGTCAGTATAGTATATATTCTGTCTTAACATCCCTGCTGTGTACCGTTTTCATCTGTGTCTGAAAACAGATAGTCAACCCCGTAATCGATCAGTTCTCTTGTTTCTTCATTTGTCCTCTTATCGCTTTTCTTTCGATTACATCTCCAGCATAAAGTCTGCAGATTATCTTCCGTGAAGCCTGTTCCGCCTTGCGATACGGGCTTGATGTGATCGATCTCCAGCAACAGATAATCACCTAATCCGGGGAGCATATCATCCAACATTCCCTTGGATATGCCACATATCTGACATGT